>JALZJP010000126.1 GCA_030859715.1 Chloroflexota bacterium | reverse complement strand
GAATTTCAGGGAGTGACATTCGCGGTCGTTCGTCGTCGTTCGCCGGTTGTGGGGTAGTAGTTGGGGTAACTGATCCGTTGCCGGCCCCCGCGACGACGGCGGGTTTCCTGGCGGGTTTCCTCTTGTTGAAACTCTTTGCAGACTGTTCCTTATGAGCTTCGTACCGACAGTCATCAGAACAGTAGACCCCTTGGCCGAGGCGGCGGCGTCGCCCCTCAGGTGGGAGGGAGAAGGGGCTTTGGCATATCGAGCAGGTGTACATCCCCTTTGGATTCGTGACCGCCGCGACGAGCTGGCAAACGAGGAGGCCATATAGACTCACCCCCTGCCATTGATACGCGTGACGACGACGCGGCAAGCCAGCCGCGATCTCATCGATGCCGGTGGGCACGATCGGCGCGCCCACGGTTAGCGTCGTGCTCGGCCCATCTGGTCCCCATCGCACAACTGAAATGACACCTGCTTCACGGATGAAGCCATTAATGATCCCGATGAATCGATCCTTCTTCTGGGGAACGGGCAGCGCCACCAGTTGACGGGCAGATCCCAGCCCGGCCTCCGGAAACTCCCACGCCGTTGGTTTCAAGAAATCATCTGGCGACTTCACCTCCGGATGATTGGTCGCTATTAGCCAGTCGTCGGCCTTCGTTGCCTGCCCGTTGCTCAATGCCACTCCCAATGACCAGGCGGCCCTGAGTTGACTAGCGTGGAAGCGCCAGGCGGCAAGTGGTTCCCAGTAGGGAACGCGAAAGTCTCCCCATGGTACGTTGAACGTCCCCCCTTGCTGACCAGATGACCGCGCGGCCCAATCACTACGGGGATAGGTTCGACGATAACGCTGAGCGGTGATTTCGTCGTCACCCTCACCGATACGCCTAATGTGGCCATCCGGCACATCGAAAGAGACCGGCTCCCACACCCGCTCGTCGCTACCTAGCGAGACGCACGCCGCCGCGTGCGTGCTGGGACGACCATGCACGCATATTCCCAGCGGTCCCCACCGTTGCGCGAAGCTCATGATGCGGCCATCGGTCGCCTTGCCGAGCTTGAGAAATGACTGGAGACAGCCCTGAGGGCGCGGGCTTGGATGAATCGCTCCCTCAATCCAAGCCAACGCGGGTGGTCCGGGCCATCGCTGCTTGATGTCATCGGCAACTTCGTCGTTGGCATTAAAAACGCAGGGCACGTGAAACGGGTCGATTCCAAGCGGATCGACTAAGGTCAGACGAAGTGAATCTGGCTCTACCCCTGCGGCTCCGGACCATCCTGAATGCACAACCTGCCCCATTGGAAGCCCCGCCCACTTGACCTCGAACTTGACGGTCAGCCTATTCTCACCGTCAGACCCCGGAAGTATAACGGACGCAGACGTTCGCTGATGTGCGTCAAGCGCACCGATATCCGCCAGTACGAACGAGGGATGGCTATGCAGACTACTGGGTTTGAACTGGACCGCGCGGCGCCGCTGCTTTTGCGGATACATCCGGACGTGACGCAGATTACGTCGCTTGGCCGGACGACCATCTACAGCGAAATCGCCGCCGGTCGGCTTCACGCGATCAAAATCGGTCGGTCGGTGCGTATCCATCGAGATGAGCTCGAACGGTGGATCAACGAGCACACCACCGGAGCTAAGGCTGACGCTGCATAGAAACGACCCGGCCACCGAGGACAAATTCGGTGGCCGGGTCTGGGCCTGGAGTGGTTTCTGACATGAAAACTGTACCATACATTCGTCACATCCCTGGCTCCGAATGGGCCGAGGTGCGGTTTCCATTCAACCGCGTCGTCATTGATGAACTCAAACGCCGGATTCCCAGCCACGTGCGCGCATGGGAACCTGACAAGAAGTGCTGGCTGATCGCGTCATCCTGGGTCAATCGGGTTCGCCGCCTCCTGGAGCAAGCGTTCGGACCGTGCCGCATAGAGACACCCGCTGGCGGTACCGGATCGGCCGCCTACGAGCCCACTCCGATTCGGCCCTCAGATGCCGCCCTGCGGACGTTGCACTTGTTGCCGTCAGCCCCGCCGGCTTTGATCGAGAGCGCCTATCGCTGTCTTGCCCGCGTCCATCACCCGGACGCCGGCGGTGACACCGAGGCGATGCGAAACTTGAACGCCGCGATCGCCACGCTACGAGGCTACGAGCGGGACGGGGTGGCGTCGTGAAGACTGACGTCCACAACGTGGCGCTCGCCGCCCACAAGGCCGGTCTGTGCGTCCTGCCGCCGCGCGAGGACGGCACCAAGGCTCCCCACGGCGACTCGTGGAAACGCTACCAACGGGAACGCCCGAGTCTTGCTCAGATTGAGGACTGGTATGGAGTTGAGAAGCGATCCGGGATCGGCTATGTCTGCGGCGCGGTCAGCGACAACCTCGAACTGTTGGAGTTCGAGGACCGCGCCACGTGCGAGGCGTTCGTCGCCCTGGCTCGCGAGATCGGGCTTGACGAACTGGTAAGTCGGGTCGCCACAGGCTACGCCGAGCTCACGCCGGGCGGCGGCTTTCATCTCCTGTATCGCTGTGCCGCCATCGCCGGCAACACCAAACTTGCCCGCCGGCCGAAACGACCAGACGAACAGCGCGATCCGAATGACACGATCGCGGTCATGATCGAGACCCGCGGCGAGGGCGGCTACGTGGTTGCGGCCCCGAGCAACGGTCGGGTGCATCCGTCCGGCGGTGCCTACCGCCTGGTGCGCGGGGGCGTCGACACCATCGCCACGATCAGGCCGGATGAGCGGGCGGAGCTGTTCGCCCTGGCCCGAACCTTCGATGAGCTGCCGGCGCCACCGCCGCGGGAGCCGCGATCAGCTCAACCCCATAGCGGCCTCCGTCCCGGCGACGACTTCGCCGCCCGCACTGATTGGGCCGATATTCTGGAGCCGCACGGCTGGACGCTCATCTACCGACGGGGTGAGACGGAGCACTGGCGGCGCCCCGGCAAGGATCGCGGCATCTCCGCCACCGCCAACTTTGCCGGCTCCGGTCCGTTGTACGTGTTCAGCAGCTCGACCGAGTTCGAACCCAACTGCAGCTACTCGAAGTTCGGCGCCTACGCCGTCCTGAACCACGGTGGCGACTATGCGACGGCGGCGATGGAGCTGCGGGCACAAGGATTCGGCGACGCCAAGAATTCGGGCGAAAACGGAAATCAACGCACTGACAGAACTGACAAAAGCCCTTTTGGCAGTAATGGCAGTGACCCAAACCAGCACAATGAGGATATTTGGCCGCCGCGTCAACCGCTGCCGGCCGAGTTGCCGCCGGTGCCGACCCTGCCGGCGGCGATGGTGCCGGCGCCGCTGCGGCCCTGGCTGGTCAACAGTTCCGGCCGGATCTGCCTCCCCCTGGAGATGGTTGCCATTCCGGCCCTGGTGGCCGCCGGCGCGGTGGTGGGGCGGACGATCGGGATTCTCCCCGGCCAGTATGACGACTATACGGTGGTGCCCAACTTCTGGGGCGCCGTGGTGGAACGTCCGGGCCGGATGAAGACGAGCGCGATCGACGTTGCCCTGAAGCCGTTGGGCGGGCTGGTGGCCAAGGCCCTGGCCGCGCATGGCGAAGCCACCGAAGTTGAAGCGGTCGAGATTGAGGCGATTGACGCTGAGATCGCCGGCATCCGCAAGCAGATGACCAAGGCCGCGACGGACGGCGCCCCCTTGATGAACTGAAGACCCAGCTCACCACTAAGCGCAAGGAGCGCCAGCAAGCCACGACCACGGAGTGTCGCTATCTGACCCACGACTCGACCGTCGAAAAGCTGGGGGAACTGTTGCGCGAGAACCCGCGAGGGTTGCTGCTCAGCCGCGATGAATTGTCCGGCTGGTTGCGGACGCTCGACAAACCCGGGCGCGAGGGCGATCGCGAGTTCTTCCTGGAAGCATGGAATGGCACCGGATCGTTCACGACGGATCGGATCGGCCGCGGCACCATCCACATTCCCGCCCTCACCCTTTCCGTCCTCGGTGGCATCCAGCCCGGCAAGCTGCGCCCCCTGATCACCGACGCGCTGGACGGCGGGGTTGGTGACGACGGCCTCTTGCAACGACTCCAGTTGGTCGTCTGGCCGGATCGTCTCCCACCCTGGGAGAAGCCGACCGCCTGGCCGGAGAAGTCCGCCCGGGAAGCCGCCGATGCGGTGTTCGCCGGGCTCGACTCCCTCGTGCCCACCGCCCTCGGGGCGACGACCGCCGACGACATCCCGTTCGTGCGCTTCAGCCCCGCGGCGCAAGTCCTGTTCGATCAGTGGCGGGACGCGCTCGAACTCCGGCTGCGGACCGACGAGCTGGACGACAGCCCGGCATTCGCCGCCCACCTCAGCAAGTACCGGTCCCTGCTGCCGTCACTGGCCCTGATCTTCGAGCTGATCGACGTCGCCGCCAGCCGGCGGTCGATGTACGGGCAGGTGGGGGAGGCGTCCGTCCGCCTCGCCGCGGCCTGGTGTGAGTTCCTTGAATTGCACGCCCGAAAGCTCTATGCCGTGGAGCTGGCCGGCGGGGTCGGCGCCGCGCACACCCTGATGGCGAAGATCGAAGCCGGGGCGATCGCGCACCGAGACTCGGTGCGTAACATCTACCGGGCCGGCTGGTCCGGGCTCAAGACCCCGGATCGCGTGCTGCTGGGTCTCCAGGTGCTCGCCGATCACGGCTGGGTGCAGCTCACCACGGAGACGGCCGGTGGGCGCCCCGCCCACGCGGTTCTCCTGCACCCCGAGTTACGAACCCCGAAGACGGAGGAAGCATCATGAGCGAGTTCGTCTCCCGCTGGTTGACCCCGCCGGGGTATCCCGAAAAAACGCCGGAAACGACGAAAAGTAGCACTGCCAAAACTGACAAAAGTACTTCTGTCAGTTCTGTCAGTCCGCCAAATGGAGATTTTGGGCGTTTTTCGACACCAAATGCCGGATGGCCGACCGATGCGGAGTGGCCGGGCGAAACGGGCGATGCGCCGCCGCCTGCCGTGCTCACCGGATTCGCGCCGCTCGATGACGTGATCATCGCCAGCGAGGCTGAGCGGTACTCGCTGGAGCAGATCGAGGTTTGTGTTGCTCGCCTGACGGATCAGGCGAGGCGACCAGAGGCGACACCGCTCGAACGCCAGTCGCTCCAGGATTGGCTCGCAATCCGAGACGCCAAACGCCGAATGACCGCGCGAATGGAGCAGGAGTAAACCATGGATCGCTATGGCTACAGCCGACCGCCCACCTACGCCCGGGTCTCGACCGCGGCGCCCAGCTTCTTGAATCCGGCGGTGTCGATTCCTGGTTTTCCGGGGGCGGGCTACGCGGGCGAGGCGAACATCCTGAATCCGAACTTGCGGCCAGGGATGCCGGGCTGGGCCGGCAACGCGGCGCCACCGACCCCTCCGGCCAGTTTCACCGACACGTCGATCACCAGTGGCGATTGGACACTGCCGAGATCGCCGACCGGACAATCGCAACTTGGTCGAGACATCGCGGCGCGGGTTCAGGGGGCGGTGGGCGGCAATCGAACCGGGTTCGGTGGAGTTGCTACGCCGGGCCGGCCAACCCCGCCGAACGTGCCGGACGCCTTCGACCTGGGCAACTCGATCCGGTCGCGGGTGCAAGCGCGGCAGGGTGGTTTCGGGTCGCCAGCATCGCTTTTTCCGACCCAAGGGCAGACCGGTCGGGCACAGCCGCCGCCGCTCCCTGGGTCGAGCAATCTGCCATCCAGCGATCTCGGAAACCAGATTCGGAGCCGGGGCAGTGCCGGGGGTCAGGGTCAGTGGGGGGCGCCACAACCGCCCGCGATGCCGTCGCTCCGGCCCCCGACCCAACCGGGCCTCGGACGCGCCGCGGCTTCACCGCCGACGCCACCGACGAGCGGGGTTGGGGCGCCTGGCCTGACCGGTCAAGGCATGGCCCCAGACCAGGGCTACACGCCCGCCCCGACCACACCCACCGCGCCAGGACCGGCCCCCGCCCCGTCGAGCGGCGGCACCTTGGGTGCGCCGCAGGGCCAGGTCCCGATCGGCAACATCACGGGCGGCGGCGACTGGGGGGCGCTCAATGTCTACGACTCCACGTTTGCCGCCGAAGGGGCAAGGCATGGGGTCGATCCCGCGATGCTGAAGGCGATGTCGGTGGTCGAGTCGGGTGGCGTGGTCGATGCGCAGGGTGTCGGCGGGGCGATGGGGCTGATGCAGATCAAGCCCGACATCTGGGGCGGAGAAGCCGCCGCCCTCGGCTATGACCTGAACACGCCGGAGGGCCAGATCGGGTTCGCCGCCGCCCTGCTGGGGGGCAGCGTGCCGGGCGTGGCCGGCAATACGCCGGAAGAGCGGTTCCTCTCGACCTACTACCCGACGCCGTGCCTGGACTGCGCCGGCGAGTCGGGCCACACGCCGCGGATGTACCTTGACGACATCGCCATGTACACCGACCAGATCAACGGCGCCGCGCCGGGCGGTGGCATGGCTCCTGCCCCGGTCGATCCGACGATGGCCGGAGTTGGGGCGCCGGGATTGACTGGCGCTCCTGGCGAGATCGTCCAGCAGGCGGATGGGTCAGTGACCGATGGCGTGACGACCATCCCACCCGCCGGTGGCGGTCAGGGAGGTGTGGTCACTCAGTCGCCGCCGCCGCAGGAAAATGGCAATGAGGCGGGTGCGGCGATCATTGACGCGGCGATCCTTGCGGCGGACGAGAACTGGTCATACGAGCCGACGACTGCCGCTGGCTGGCAGTCGGGTGAAGCCACGGACGACCCCTATGGTGGGCTCGACTGCTCGGCCTTTATCCGATACCTCGATCAGAAGTACGCAGGTGGTTCGGGGAACGTTCCGGTCGGCTCGCATTACCAATACTCGGCGGCAACCGGCGACACCAATAATGATGGGGTTGCCGACGCAACCCCATACATCAAGAACGATTTCTCGCAATTACAGCCGGGCGACGTGATCTATGCCGACACCGGCGCTGACACTGGCAGCATGGACAACGGGAATATTCGGTCGGATGGAAGCCGAAACCCTGGCACCCATGTCGCGATCTACACCGGCCCGGTTGACATCAATGATGATGGCATTATCGATGGCGATGTCATTCACTCGTCGGCACCGGGCGTTGGCGTCGTTACCGGATGGGCGTCCGACTATGAGTCCATCTACCTTGGGCATAGCAGCCCGTGGGGATAGGTCATTGCGTGTTCAGGTGTGCCGGGAGCCGAATGCAACTCATCGCCTGCCAGGTTTCGGTAATCCGCGTGAACCGCTGGGCCTCCTCGGCGGTGACGATGCTTGCGAGCGGCTGGGCCGAGCAGGCGAAGCCAACCCGGTTGCTTTCCATTGTCACCCCGGCTAGCGAGGAGATATACCCCTGATGGTCATAGCTGATGTTCTCGGCAGGGTAAATCACCGCTGTTTCCAGCGCCTCGATCCGGGCTTCCAATTCAGCAATGGTGGCGTCGGCCGCCTGCTTCCCAGAGGCGTTGACATGAGCGATCCCGGCCAGGAGGACAGCGACAATGGACACCACGATCAGGGCTGTTCGGGTCACGGGTCTATCCTCTCGTTATTGCGCCCACTCGGGCATCGGCATGTCGGGGATACGGTCGATGCGAAGACAGCGCAGCGTGTCGTTTCGGATCGCGTAGCAGGTGAGGTCAAATTCGAGATAGGGAAAGCGTTGGAGGGCTTGAACGACCAAGGCGCGTTCCGCGAATGCGGTCACGTCGGGAATTTCAAGCACCGGCGGCAGGGCATTGTCTTGCATCTCGTCAATGATCGCGTAGAGGTCATCGACTTCCGCTTCCAGCAACGCCATCCGTTCCTCAGTGATCTGCGCCGTGCCGGCTTGGGTATACGTCGCCGCGACCAAAAACAGACAGATCAAGGTCACGGTAGCGAGGGCAATTCGGGTCATGGCAATCTCCTTGTGACGAGCTCGACAATCACTCACGCCACCCACGATCAGGAGGATGACAACGATGCACACCCCGGCGAACCTGCCCCAACTGCTCCTGATGGAGCTGGTGCGACGCCTCATCGCCAATCAGCAAGGAGCGGTCTTGCCGCGCACCATCGGTCCTGCCCCGGTCCCGCCCCGTCCGCTTATCTTCCCAAACGATCGACTACCACCTCCGGTGTCGCGACCTCACATCACCACGTTGCCCAATCCGGGAACGGGGCATGGTCGCGGTGTCGCGGACGTGTTTGACGAGCGGCTCCGCGAGTTGCGGAACTTCGGCGCCCCCGGTGCGGCGGCGGCATCGCGACCGCTCCTCCCGATCGTTCCTCCGGGCGGCGTCCCGGCCATCCAACCACCGCGGCCGCCGCTCCGGGTGATCGGCGCCCCACCCCCCGGCGATCAGGCCCGGCAGGGCATCACGACGCTACCGAACCCCAGCACCGGGCATGGCCGTGGTGTTTCCGACATCTTCGACGAGCGGGTCGAAGAACTACGGAGAGGGATAACCTTCTGGCGCAGCCAACGATGAGGCACCGCTGTGTCTCGCGCGCGAGGGGAGCGGGCGCGAGACACAGGCTAGTCGTTTCGTCTCCCGCGCTTAGCCTCGCTTCCCCTCGGTGTACTCCAGCTCTAACGCCAACAACTCATCCGGGCTCATGCCTCTGGTGGCGATGGGCTGACGGTCACTCGGCGGGGTCTTGGTGAGATCGAGGGTCTGCTTGACGGGAGCCACGCCGGAGAGCCCCGCCAGCCAGATGGCGGCGTCGAGTCGCACCTTGGACGGGGTGTCCCCGGTGGCATCGTCGCGGAGATCAACCGCCGTCTGAATTGACTTCAGGGTCTCACTGTTGACGACGGCACGGAGGGCGCCGCGTAGCGACTTCGCCTCCTCGTCGTCTTCCTGGCGGGCTCGCTCCTGCCACCGGTCATCCTTGCTCCAGTTGCCGAGCGTGCCATGCGAAATCTTGGTCAGGTCGGCGGTTTTTCGGAGTGAGCGGCCGGCGGCGATGCGCCAGGCTTGGTAGGCGGCCTCCCGATCAGGCGCCGTATAGCGGTTACCGTGCGAGTTAGGCAGTTGGACAAGTTCAGCGACCATTGGCAGCCTCCTGCAACGACGACATGTCCCCCCCGAAGTTTAACATGTCCTGCTGCTGGAATTGACTTTACATAAATATCGAAAATCCTGAATCATGTGGCGGCCGAGGGCTAGCCTGGGCTGTCTTGGTTTGTGGTGGTAGGGGTAGGTAATGTGCTGGGGGTGGCTTGTGGGAGTGATGCATGGGCTGGTACTGCTAGCTGAGGTCGTGCTGCTGGTGCTGATGGTGAGTGGCTGAGTGCTGGTGTTCATGGCTAGGGCTGGAGGTAGTGGAGCTGGAGATTGAGGTGATGGCGGGTGTGGCGGTAAGGGTGGTGATCAGGGGAGGAGGGGGCGCTGGTGATGGGTGGCGATGCTGCCTGTCAGGGATGGGGGTTGAGCAGGATGGCGGAGATGTTCGGCGGATGGGGCGGGTGGTCCTGGTTGGATGGCTAGTGCTGGTGACGCCGCGAGCTGGGCCTGTACGCTGCCTGTCCGCGTCTGTACGCTCATGGAGCCACCCAAGGTCAAACGAGCCGGGAACGATGGGCGCTGACGAGATGAGGACTTCCGGTGCTTCGATCTAGGCTGCGTCGCTATCCCGTTTCCACCACCCCGAGCACGGTATCCAATGCCCGAGCCGCGTCCCGCTCCAAGGCTGGCGAGAGGTGGGCGTAGGTGTTCATCGTGAGGCTGATCTGCGAATGCCCCAGGATGCCCATGATGGTGCGCGGAGCAACGCCGCCGGCCAGCAAGAGGGACGCCGCACAGTGTCGGAGGTCATGGAACCGCTGGTGCGGCAGTCCCGCTGCCTGGAGGAATTTGTGCAGCCGGCTCGACACGTTCGACGGCTCAAGCGGGGTGCCGATGCTTGACGTGAAGACGTACCCGGCATCTTGCCAGCGCGGTCCGGCTAAGAGCCGCTCTTCGAGCTGGCGCGTGCGCTGCGTGCGGAGAGCCACGACTGCCGACGCCGGGAGCGTCACCGTGCGCCGGCTGAGGGACGTCTTGGGTTCAACCAGCGTCAGCGTTCCGTCAATGCGTTGCAGCGCATGACGGACATAGAGGGTGCCGGCCACAAGGTTGACATCGTCCCAGCGCAAACCAAACAACTCGCCTTGCCGCAGCCCCGAGGCAATGGCGACATGGAAGAGCGGCCCGAGGCGAGCATCGACCGTAAACGCGATGAAGGCGCGCGCCTCGTCAGCGGAGAGCGGCGAGACCACCTTCTTGACGGACCGCGGCGGGTCAACGAGCGTGGCGACGTTGCGCGACACAAGCCCCCATTTGAGCGCCTGGCCCAGCGCCCGGCGGAGCACCGCCCGGAGATACTGCACGGTGCGGGGCGAGAGACCGGCGGCCGTCTTGGCGCTCATCATCGCCTGCACATGCTGCGGGCTCAGCTTCCCAAGCTGGTGATGGCCTATGGCCGGCTTCAAGTACAGGCGCACGAGCTGGGCGTAACTCTGATGCGTCTTGGGTCGGACTGTCGGCTTCACGACGTCCGCGAGCCAGCGGTCAAGGAACTGGCCGACCGTCTGCCGGCCGGCGCTCAGGTCGAGCCCGGCGTCGATGTCGCGGAGCGCTGCACGGAGCTTGTCCTGTGCCTCGCGACGGGTCTTACCGTAGAAGCTCTTTCTCTTGCCGCTCTCCAGGCTAACACGAGCCTCCCAAAGGCCATCCGCGCGTTGCTTGATCGAGCCCTCGCCGTGACCACGCCGCTTTGTTGCCATCGTGTACCCTTCCATCGTCTCCCGCCGCCGACCGGCGAGAGGCGCTTCCAACGCCGCCTAGGCTTGTCCTAGGCGGCGTCTTTTGACGCCGAGGGCGTCTCAAAGTCGATTACATCCATGCTGACGCCGAAGTGCTTGGCGATGGCGCGCAATTGGGACGCCTTGGGCTCAAACTGCCCACGCTCCCAGTTGTAGACCGTGGCCGGCGTCACCCCCAGCGCGATCGCGACCTGAAGCTGGGTCTCCCCCCGCTCATCTCGTAACTGCCTGATCGTCTTCATGGACTCGCTTCCTTCGCTCCCGCGCGGCGCCAATCGTCATAGTTCAATGCTATCAGTATATCACTATCGGCTAGCTATTGACAATAGACTAGCAGTACGCTACTATTAGGGTAGTGAGGTGTTGGAAGCGCCTCTCGGATTCGGTCGGTAGCACGAAGGGAGTTTACGACCATGGCGACCACGATCACCCGGCAGCAGCGGCAAGCAACCCCAGCCCGCTGGCAGAAGGCCTTACAGCGCGCCCTCGATGGCCAGGTCCAGGTCCGGCAGCTCGCCGGCTCCGGCGCCTGGATCGCCACCAGCGCCAGCGATGGCAGCACCGCCTACGAGCTAGAGATCA
>JALZJP010000122.1 GCA_030859715.1 Chloroflexota bacterium | reverse complement strand
AGCTAAAGCCATCCGGCGGCGCCAGGACGGCGTTCGGCGTTGCCGCGGTGTCCGCTGACGACCCGTGCGGCGACGCAGGCGCGAGGCGATCCACCTCGCGCCCGATAGAAGGCTCGGCTAGAAGTCGAAGTCGTCGATGTTGTCGGCGTCGAAGATGAAGGGCGGTCCGAGCAGGATCACGCTGTTCTCGCCGATCGTGTAGGTGCCCAGGCGGCCGGCCTCGAAGGTATCGCCGGGGGCGCCGGTGATCTCGCCGCGGACCATCGCCGCCGCCGTGTAGTAGGCGAGGTAGCCGAGGTCCGACGGGTTCCACAGGGCGAACTCTTGGACCGTGCCGTCCCGCACCGACTCGCGGGCCAGGTTCGGCAGGTTCAGGCCGGTCAGTTGGACTTCACCGGTCCGTCCTTCGGCCGCGATCGCTTGCGCCGCCGCCGTCATGCCGACCGTGGTCGGCGAGATGATGCCGGCCAGATCGGGGTAGGCGGTCAGCAGCTCGATCGTGCGGTCGTAGCTGAGCTGCGGGTTGTCGTCGCCGTAGGCGATCTCGACCAGCTCGAGCCCTTCGAAGCCCGGCTTCGCCAGCTCGTCCTCGATGAAGCTGATCCAGGTGTTCTGATTGGTCATCGTGCTGGCGGCCGAGAGGATCGCGATCTCCCCCTCGCAATTGAGCAAGCGGCCCATGATCTGCGCCTGGATGCGGCCGATCTGCTCCGAGTCGGCCTGGTTGACGAAGGCCATCCGGGCCTCGGGCGCCACGTCGGAGTCGAAAGCGACGACCTTGATCCCCTGGTTCATCGCCTCCTGCAGGGCGGGCGCCAGGGCGTTCGTGTCGTTGGCGGCGACCACGATGGCGTCCACCTGCTGCTGGGTCAGGGTCTGGATAAAGGTGACTTGCTCGGCGGCGTTGGCCTCTTGCGGGCCGACCACCGTGTACTGGCCGCCCAGCTCGGCCGCGGCCGCTTCGCCGCCGATGGAGACGGTGCCGAAGTAGGGGTTCACCACGTCCTTCGGCAGGAAGACAATGTTGAGCGATTCCCCGTCAGCTCCAGCCACCGGGGAGGCGGCCGTTACATCGTTCCCGGATTCGGCCGCCTCGGGGCTGGCGGCATCGCCGCCGGGGGCGCCGATGAACGGCTCGCCGGCACACGTTGTTTCCCCCTGGGCGCGAACTCCGGTCGCTTGGAAGCCGATGACGCCGACGGTGACCAGGGTCAGCGCCAGCATCAGCATGAGTCGCATGACGTTCGCGTAGGACTTCATCGTTTCCTCCCTTGGTTAGTTGTTTCATTCCCCAGCCACTCGATGGTTGGGTGCTTCAGCGCACGCTCTCGGGTACCGCCTCCTTTCCCCGTCAGTTGGACGTCGTGACGAGCGACGGGCGTCGCTCCAATACCCGCCGCACCAGGTTCGGCCCCAGCACCGAAAGAATCAAGAGGCCGCCGACGGCGAAATTCTGAATGTCGGGGCCGACGTTGGTGATCGCCAGGACGTTACGCAAGGTGGCGACCACCGCCAGCGAAAGGAGGACGCCGATGATCGTGCCCCGGCCGCCAAAGATGCTGACCCCGCCGAGGAGGACGGCGGCGATCACGTCCAGCTCGAAGCCGAGCGCGTTGTCCGCCCGGCTGGATGAGATGCGGGCCGTGTAGAGGATGCCGGCGACGGCCGCGATGAAGCCGGAGAGGACAAAGAGCGAAAGCTTTAAGCGGGCGACGCGGACCGCCGCGAAGCGGGCGGCGTCCTGGTTCAGCCCGACCGAGTAGATCTGGCGGCCAACCCAGGACTTGTGCAAGAGCACGAAAAAGATGACCAGGAGCGCGGTAAAGAGGATGAACGACCAGGGAATGACCGTGCCTGGAATCGTGCCGAACCCGATGCGAGTGAGCTCCGCCGGGTAGCTGCTGATCGCGACCTGTCCCTGGGGACCGCCCAAGATGACGTAGGCCAGGCCGCGAAACAGCGCCAGCGTGCCGAGCGTGACGACCAGTGACGGCAACGCGAAGCGGGTTACCAGGATGCCGTTGAGTAATCCGCAGGCGATGCCGGTCGCCAGCGCCAGGACGACCCCCAGCCAGAGCGGGACGCCGGCGGCGTAGGTGATGCCGAGCACGGCGCTGGCGAGGCCCAGGATCGAGGCGACCGAGAGGTCGATCTCGCCGGCGATGATGATCAGCGTCATCGGCAGTGCCATCAGGGCCCGCTCCATGAAGGCGGAAGAGGCGATCGTGAAATTGCTGCCATCGAGGAAGAACGAGGAGCGGGCCGTGCCCCAGGCCAGGAGCGCGATCAGCAGCACCACGAGCAGCGTTTCCCACCGGCGGAGGCCCGCCAGGCGCGACCAGTTCGTCATCGCTGCCTCCGGGCCAAGAGCATCCGCTGCAAGCGCCGCGTGATCAGGGCGTCGATGAGGACCGCGAGCAGGATGACGCCGCCGGAGATCGCTTGCAGCCAGAACGGATTGAGGCGGAGAATGGTGAGCGCGTTCTGGATCGAGCCGAGCACGATGGCGCCCAACACCGCCCCGATCACGGTGCCGACGCCGCCGAAGATGTTGACCCCGCCGACCACCACGGCGGCAACCACTTGCAGCTCGTAGCCGTAAGCGGCGCGGGCATCGACCGCCCCGAACTTGGCTCCCCACAGGATGCCGCCGACCGCCGCCAGCAGGCCGGAAAGGGCAAAGGCGGCAAACACGATCTGATCCCGCTGCAGGCCGACGATGCGGGCCGCCTCCGGGTTGCTGCCGACCGCGTAGAGCTGGCGGCCGAAGCGGGTGTAGCGCAGGACGTAGGTCGCGATCAGGACAATCACCGCCGTGATCACGATCGGCAGCGGGATCGCGAACAGCTCGGCCCCGGCGATCGCCCGGTAGGCGTCCGGGACATCGGAGACGGTGATCTGCTGGCCGCTGGCGATCAAGTAGTCGATCCCGCGGTAGACATACAGCGTGCCGAGGGTGGCCACGATTGCCGGCACCTGGCCGTAGGTGACGAGCAGGCCGTTGATCGCCCCCAGACCCAGCCCCATCAGGAGGACCAGCCCGATCACCAGCCCGACGTTGATGCCGGGGTTTTGCTTGAAGAGGTCGCCCGCCACATAGGCGACGAGGCCGACGATCGAGGCGACCGAGAGATCGACGTTCCGGGTCAGGACGACGAGGGTTTGGCCGACCGCCAGCACGCCGAGGATCGAGACCGCTTCCAGGATTTGCCGGATGTTGTTGGGGGAGACGAAGCGCGGCTGCTGCAAGCCGACGATCACCACGATCAGCAGCAGGGCAAAGACCAGGCCCAGCTCGCGGACCCGGCTCAGGGTGCTGACGACCTGATCGGCGCGAACTCTTGCCCGCGATCGCGGCGCCGCGATCGCATCGTTAGACAGCGCCATTGGCGGCCACCAGCATCTCATCCTGTCCGGTCGCGGCAAACATAACGGTTTCCTGATTCGCGGCGTCGCGGCTGAACTCGCCGGTGACGGTACCCTCGTGGAGCACGATTACGCGGTCGGCCATCGCCAGCACCTCGGGCAGCTCCGAGGAGATGAGCAGGATGCCCATCCCCTCCGTCGCCAGGTGGGAGATGATGCGATGCACCTCGGCCTTGGTCCCGATGTCGATGCCGCGGGTCGGCTCGTCCAGGATCAGCACCCTCGGATTGGTCGCCAGCCACTTCGAGAGCACCACCTTTTGCTGATTCCCGCCGGAGAGGGCGGACGCGATTTGGTCCAGCCCGGACGATCGGACCTGTAGTTGCTTGGCGTAGTCGCCGGCCACCGCCTGTTCCCGGCCGCGGTTGAGCAATCCCCACCGAGCGAGCCGGGGCAGGATCGGCAGGGTAATGTTGGCGGCGATGGCGTGCTCCAGGACGAGCCCTTGGGCATGGCGGTCCTCCGGCACGTAGCCGATGCCGTGGTGGAGGGCCGAGGCCGGGCTGGAAAGGTCCACTGGCCGCTCGTCCAATTCGATGGTCCCGCCGTCGGCCCGATCAACCCCGAACAGGACGCGGGCGACCTCGGTCCGGCCGGCCCCGACCAGGCCGAACATGCCCAAAATCTCGCCCCGGCGCAGGTCAAAACCGACATCGCGAAAGACCCCGGCCCGAGTCAGACCCCGCACCCGGAGCAGGACGTCGCCAATCTCGGCATCTTCCTTGGGAAAGAGCGACTCCAACCGGCGGCCGACCATGGCCCGGATTGTCTCTTCGGTGCTCAGCTCGCTGGCCGGCGCGGTCAGGACGTAGGCGCCGTCGCGGAAGACCGTGATCTTGTCGCAGAGGGCGTAGACCTCGTCCAGCCGGTGGCTGACGAAGAGGATCGCCACCCCCTGGTCGCGCAGGCGGCGCACGATCGCGAACAGGCGGTCCACCTCGCGGGCCGAAAGCGAAGCGGTCGGCTCGTCCATGATCAGCACCCGGGCGTCGAGCGAGAGCGCCTTGGCGATTTCCACCAGTTGCTGATCGGCCACCGCGAGCGCCCGGACCGGGGCGCGGACGTTGATCTCCTCGCCGAGGGTCGCCAAGAGCCGGGTGACGTCCGCGTACATCGCGCGCCAGTCGATCCGGCCGAAGCGGTCGCGTGGCTGGCGCCCCATGTAGATGTTCTCGGCGACATCGAGATCGGGGAAGAGGGTCGGATGCTGATGGATGACGGCGATGCCCCGCGCCCGCGCCGCCAGCGGCCCATCGAGGGTGACCGGTTCGCCGTTGATCAGGATCGTGCCCTGATCCGGCTGGTGGATGCCGGCCAGCATCTTGACCAGGGTGCTCTTGCCGGCCCCGTTCTCACCGACCAGGGCCGTCACCTCGCCCGGAAACAGCACGAGCTGAACGCCGCGCAACGCCTGGACCGCGCCAAATTGCTTTGTGATCCCGGTCAGCTCGACGGCGGGCTGTGCCTGGTCCTGGTGCATCCGGTCCACCGGTCCTCATCGGCCGCGATCGCTTGTCCAAGGCCGGCAGCATAGCGGTGACGACGGGATCCGGCAAGTGGGACGCGCGGCTTGCCGGCTCCATCCCTGGTCGTAGATCAATCATCCGCGGAGTCGCGGGTTGGCACGGTTTGATCGCCAGCCGCGCGAACACGGCAGATGGTATCGCGAGCAACGATTTCGGGATCTGGAAGGCGAGAGCCGACCACCAGCTTCGTCTGATGATCGATGAGCAGGACGGCGGGGCTGCCGCGCGTGGCGGTCAATTGCTCTTGCCGGCAGCCAGCAGGTAGCCTCGGTTAGTGAACTTCGCCAGCGCGGAGGCGATCGAGGATCGCATCAATCCGACGTCCGGCATCCTGCTTGTCGGTCAGGGCATGGAATGGTTGGCCGGTATGGGTTGCCCATGGCACGAGGACATCGAAATCAAGCGCTCGGATAAGCTCGAGGCTCGTGATGTAGGCGTCGCGATCGCTCGTGTCGAGCAGCGCGGCGACCCAGCCGGCCTCGCCAAAGAACAGCGTGTCGCTGGTGAACAGGCAGCGATGCTTGCCATTGTCCCAAAGAAAGGCCGTCGCTCCGCTGGTGTGGCCCGGGGTGGGGATGACCTCGAAGTCGTCGTCGAGCATGTGGCGCTCGGAAAAGGTCTCGGCGACCTTGCAATTGGCGGCCACCGATTCGCGCTCCTGTTCATGGCAGGACAAAGGGGCCTGGAACGTGGCGGCGACCTGGTCGCAACCGAACCCGGACTCGTGCCGGTGGTTGAGATACTGGCGCGAAATCCCGCCGAGGCTCTCGATTGCCGGAGCGTCGGCCGCCAGGGTGCCGGCACTGTAGACGAGCAAGTTGCCCTGGTCGCGTTGCAGGAAGAAGGCGCGGATTTCGAGCGACGGCGCGAACGGCAGCGGTTCCGGGGCCGAGGCGTAGAGGCCGGGAAGGACAATCTGCATCTGGAACGACTCCTCTATTGAACTCATTTCGCGGCTGAAAGCAGCCACCATACGCGTGCTCTCATTGTTCCGCGAGCGGGGCGGTCCAGCGGCGTCTCGCACCGTGCCCCCGGAGCGGTATTCGTCCGATTCCAACCTGAGCCGAAGGCGGTATCTGGCCGTGGCGGCGTTGGGCAGCGTCCAATGAGCGTTCAGGCTCGGGCCGCGGCCTCTCGCCAGAATGGATACGTGACGTAGACCAGCTCGCAATCCTCGTCGGCAATGTAGGTCACGGCCGTGCCCTTGCTCAGATAGATCACCTCACCGGCGTTCGCCGTGTGATCGCCCTCGGCGGAACGGACCGTGAATCGTCCCTTGGTCACGATCAGCGCCTCATCGTAGGTGATCGTATAGCCGTTGCGCGCGCCTTTGCCATAGCGAGCCCACCCGACGCTCATGCTGTCGCCGTTGGCTTGGTTGATGACGTCGCCCAAGAACACGTCCTGGTCGGGGACGAACCGCTCCAGCGGCGTGTCCTGGATCGAAAACTTCTGGACTGACATGTGATTTCCCTTCAGTGAACGCCGCCGCCGGTGATTAGTGACGCTAATCTCCCAACCTTGGCGCGAATGACCGAGTCCTCGGAGGGGCCGTTCGTGTCCTTGTCGAGCCGGGGATTGGATCAATCGCGATGGTGCCGCGGTTGGTCAGCGCCGTCCACTTGGCCGGCAGGTCGCTGGCCGGACGTTCGTTCATGTCTGCCTCGCAAGGTTGGGGAAAGCGCTGATCGTCGTGGCCGGTCAGCGCCCGAGTCCGCGACTCGCGCCAGCGGCGGCCGGCGCTCACGCGATCAGCGCCACCTCAGGCCGGATCCGCTCGACCCGGCGGGTCCAGAGCACGAGCTGGCGCAGCATCTGGCGGATCATCTCTCGCGTGCGATCGTCGGCGAGTCGCAGATCACCGTCGAATTTCGCCTCGGCATTGGTGACCAAGATTTCCGATCCGTTGAGGATGTGCATATTGGTTCCCAGGGCCACATCCCGCAGGTGAAGCTGCGCCCGGACGGTGCCGTGATGTCCGATGGAGGCGCCGATGAGCGCGACCGGCTTGCCGTCGAGGACCGACTGACCGTAGGGCCTGGTCGCCCAGTCGAGCGCGTTCTTGAGCGCCGGGGCGATGGAGTAGTTGTACTCGGGCACGGCGAGCAGCAGCGCGTCCGCGGCGTCAATCTTCGCTTTCAGCGCCAAGACAACCGCCGGCAACCCCTGATCTTCGACATCACCGTCGTAGAACGGCAACGCGTGGAGCGGCTGGATGTCGAGGCTGGCATCGGCGGGCAGCAGCTCACTCGCCGCCCGTAGCAGCGCGGTGTTCAATGACCCGTGGCGCAAGCTCCCGGACAAGCCGAGAATGCGAACTTGGCTCAACATGCGATTCCTCTCCTGGTGATGACGATGGTGGACAACGGTTGAGCTGAGCGACCGCTCAATTCGGTAACAAATCGTAACTCAATATACATGAGTAACTAAGTGATGTCAACCACCCGGCGTGGTACAATCCGGATCATGAAAACCTACGCGGAAGCGTTCTGCCCCCACTATCATCACGCGGTCGAGATCATTGGCCAGCGTTGGGCCGGTGCCATCCTGCAAGTGATGCTGGCCGGGGCTCGCCGGTTTAGCGAGATCGAGGACGCCATCCCCGATCTTTCCAACCGGATGCTGTCTCGCCGCCTGAAGGAGCTTGAGGTCGAGGGCATCATCGAACGGTGCGTCATCCCCTCGACCCCGGTCCGGGTCGAATACTGGCTGACGGCCAAAGGTGAGGCGCTGGCCCCGGTCGTGGACGCCTTGTCGGCCTGGGCCGATACCTGGGTGTCGCTCGATTGGCCGGACAAAGCGGGCAACGAGCCGGCCCCGCCGGTGAAGATCCTCGCGAACCGAATTGCTCAGACGATCCCATAATGAGCAAGGTGGCCGAACGGCCGGCGGCGCCGGAGCTGCCCCGTGATTTGGGCGATGGGTTGGTGATGCGGCGGGCGACGGTCGCGGACCGGGAGCCGCTGGCCTCGTTGCATGCCCATACACTGATTGATGTGGGGGAGAGAGCTCCGCCGATCGTGTCTACTATTGGGTGCTCGACCTGATGAGTGGTGAGCATCCCAGCATCCGGGCCAGTGACTTTGCCCTGGTGGAGGACACCGCCGCGGGGAAGATCGTCTCCTCGGTCGCCCTTTTCTCGCAAACCTGGACCTACGACGGGATCCCGTTCAAGGTCGGCCAGCCCGAAACCGTCAGCACCGATCCCGCCTATCGCCGCCGGGGGTTGGTGCGGACCCAGCTCGATGAAATCCATCGCTGGAGCGCGACCCGCGGCGAGTTGGTCCAGGGCATCACCGGCATCCCGTGGTACTACCGGCAGTTCGGCTACGAGATGGCGCTCAACCTCGGCGGCGGCCGGGCCGGGTCCAACCCGAACGTGCCCCGCCTGGCGGACGGCGCGGCGGAGCCGTACCGCTGCCGCCCGGCGACCGCGGACGACGTGCCCTTCATCCGCGAAATGTACGAGCGGGCCACCGTCCGCTCGCTCATCGCCGCCGAGCGCGATACGGCCCTCTGGCGGTTTGAGGTTGATGGGCGGCACGCGAAGAGCGGGACTCGGCGCGAGTTGCGGGTGATTGAGCCCGTGGCGCCAGGCGGGTCACCGGCCGGACTGCTGATCCATGGTCAGAAGTCATGGGGCGGCCGGTTGGGTGTCGGCCTGTACGAGCTGCAAGCGAGGGTGCCGTTCCTGGCGGTGACGCCGAGCGTGCTGCGCTACTTGGAACGGACGGGAGAGGAGTACGCCGAGCGGGACGGCGAGGCGTTCACGGCGTTCTCGTTCAACCTGGGCGAGCGGCATCCTGTGTACGAGACCATCCCCGACCGGTTGCCGAAGGTGGGACCGCCGTACGCCTGGTATCTCCGGGTGCCGGACCTGCCCGCGTTCATGACGCGCATCGCGCCGGCTCTCGAACGGCGCCTGGCGGCATCGCCTCAGGCCGGCTACACGGGCGAGCTGAAACTGAGCTTCTACCGCGGCGGGCTGCAGCTCACCTTCCTGGCGGGGCGGATCACCGTGGCCGGGTGGACGCCGGACCGGATCGAAGCGGGCGACGCGGCCTTCCCCGACCTCACCTTTCTCCAACTCCTGTTTGGCTACCGTTCGCTGGACGAGCTGCGGCAGGCCTTTGCCGATTGCTGGGCCGACACCGACGAGGCCCAAGCGCTGCTGCCGATCCTGTTCCCGAAACAGCCCTCGAACGTCTGGTCCGGCGGCTGAACCGACGACGTGTCGCTCAACGCTGCCGGTGATCAGACCATCTGGTCCAGCGGCCAGATCGGCCGGGGCACGCGCTGGTAGGGCAGGTGGTGCAGGTTGCTGGTGGTTAGGCCCGGCGTATCGGCCCGGATAATCAGCCCCGCCAGATGCTGGAAGCCGGCCAGGAAATGCTGGTGCGATTTCAGGGCGACGACCCGGTAGCGGGTGACGTCGATGCCGTGCAGCAAGAAGACCTCTTGGTCGAGGGTCTGGGTGCGGACCGAGGAGACGAGGACGTCGACATTGCCGATGACCAGCCGCGCCATCGGGCCGAGGTTGCCCAGCCGGCCGGCGCCCATCGGCGTCGAGTAGTGAAAGCGGCCATCAGTTAGGCACTTGACGTACGCTTCCGTCTCGATGGGCGCCCCGTGCAGCTCGTCGGTCTTACCGCCCAGCCGGACCGTTAGCGTGGCGCCGGTCCCGGTTTGATGCGCTTGTCGCGCCGTTTCGGGATCGGCAATGAAACCGAAGCAGGTTGCCGGCTCGTTCGCCGCCAGCAGGGCGCGGAGCAGGTGCGTGCCGTCGCCGGGGGCGCCGCCGCCGGGGTTGTCCGAGACCTCGGCGATGACCACCGGCCGCGCTTCCGTCGCGAGCGCCCGTCGCACCGCCGTCTCGGCATCCGGCAGTGATTGGCGGAACTCGTCGCGCATTGCCCAGAGCTGCCGGCAAAGGTCCGTTGCCGCCACCTTTGCCAGCGCCGCGTCGCCGTCGGCGGTCGCCAGGATTGCCGCGCTTACCACGCTGACATCGGTATGGGGGAAGCCGTGGACGAAGGCGACATCGATCATGCCCGGTTGCGCCTCGCGGGCGACGCAGAGCTCGTTCATCCGGTTGGCGGGGCCGGATCGAGTCGTGGCCGGGGGGATCAGCATCGGCAGCGTTTCGAGGTGCATGACCGGCCGCATCTCGCCGCGGACGATCGCCGCCGCCAGCCGGATCGCCTCCTCGCCCCGTTCGTAGGCATCGACGTGCGGGTACTCGTGGCAGTAGAGCAGGGCGGTGGCGTGCTCGACCATCGCCCGAGTGGTGTGGCCATGGAGGTCGAGGGTGACGACGATCGGCAGTTCCGGCCCGACCGCGACGCGAATCTCGCCGAGGAGCGTGCCTTCGAGATCATCCGAGCCTTCGGTAACGCCGGCGGCATGGAGGGCCAGGACCAGGGCGTCGATCGCGCCGGCCGCGTTGATCCCGTCGATCAGGTGATCACGGATGGCGTCGTAGGCGGCTTGGGCGATGGTGGCCGATGGCTCGGTCGAGGTGGCGAAGGTGGGGACGATGGTGATGCCGTCCGCTTCGGCCGCCGCGATCATGCCGCCGAGCGAGTCCCGGACGCCGCGATGGAGGGTGAGGATCTCGTCGCCGACCGCCCAGTGGCGGGATTGGAATTTCTCGAGCGGCGTCAGGCCGGGGCAGAACGTGTTCGTTTCGTGGGCAAACTCTCCGATGGCGATCCGCACCGTGCCGTCCTTTCGACTCCCGGATGGGCGTGACAACTCCAGCGGCATAGTCGCACCAGCCCGCGGCCACCGCAACGCGGCCGCGGGAGGCCCGTCA
>JALZJP010000096.1 GCA_030859715.1 Chloroflexota bacterium | reverse complement strand
GGGAAGGAACCGGGGTCACAGCCGCTACCACCGCGTCCCGCTCGCTGGCCCTGGCGCCACCGCATCGTCGGCAGCACCCACATCGACACGACCTTCGGCGGCCAGGGAGTTCTCCACGCCGGTAGTGAAGCGGACTGCAACGTCTTCCGTCAGGCCGGCGAGGATTCCCCGACTTCTTCTCGCCTGGCGGCGCCAGGTTCCTCCTGGGGACTTCCCAGGCCCGGCGCCGGAATCGGGCAACCAGCCTTCACCGCGAATGGGTGAATGACGAAAGGGCCATCGCAATGAACACGGTCAACTCACGTCTGCTTGGCACCAGCGTTCTGCTCGGCACACTGTTCGCGGTCGGACTGGCCGCCGCTCCCGCGGTCACGGCGGCGCCGGACTGCTTCGGCCAATCGGCGACGGTCGCCGATCATGACGGCGACATCGTTGGCACCGGCGGCGACGACGTCATCATCGGCGACAACGGCCCGAATGAGATCTCCGGCAAAGGCGGCAACGACCTGATTTGTGGCCGCGGCGGCGATGACGAGATCGATGGCGGCCCTGGCGACGACCAGCTTGATGGCGACGGCGATGAGGACACGCTCCACGGTGGGAAGGGAAACGACAAGCTGTGGGGCGGCCCCGCCGACGATCAGCTCTTCGGCCAAGCCGGCGACGACATTCTCGCTGGCGAAGGCGGCGACGAATTCATGAGCGGTGGACCCGGTACCGATTTCTGCACCCCGACCGGCGCCGGCTCGCTCCTTCTTCCCTGCTAGCGCCCACGCCGGCCAGATCGTGAGGGGGCGAGCCATCGGGCTCGCCCCCTCGCCGTGAATCCCCCGGCTCGATCCGTCCTGGCGCCCATCGTGGCATTCGGCTTGCATGGTTGCCAGCGTCGCGCTCGACGCCGGTCCACCGCCGCTGATCGAGACGCCGCCGTCGCGGCGACTATGCTACGGGGGCGGCGTCGAGGCCGGCTCTTCCCTGTTCCTCCTCGCCAATCATCGGTCCGTGGCGCACCGCGTGTTCGTTCGCCCCGGAGAGCGTCGATGGAAGTTCCGTTTCAGGATCGTCGCGATGCCGGTCGGCAGCTCGCCGCCCGGCTCGGTGCGTACCGGGATCGGCCGGATGTGCTGGTGCTTGGGCTGCCGCGGGGCGGGGTTCCGGTAGCCGCCGAGGTCGCGACGGCGCTCAACGTGCCACTCGATTTCTTGCTGGTGCGCAAGGTGGGCGTGCCGGGCCATGAAGAGCTGGCAATGGGCGCGATCGCCTCCGGCGGTGGGCGCGTCCTCAATGAGAAGGTCATTCGCGAGCTCAACCTACCGGCGGAGGTGGTCGAGGCAGTCGCGGCGCGTGAGGAGCAGGAGCTGGCGCGACGCGAGCGACCCTATTTCGTGGCCCGCGGCCGGCGCCCGATGTCCACGCCAAGACGGTCATCCTGATTGATGACGGGCTGGCGACCGGCGCCACGATGCGAGCCGCGGTCGAGGCGCTCCGGCGCCAAGGGCCGGCCAGGATCGTGGTCGCGGTGCCCGTGGCGGCCGCCGTCATCTGTAATGCCTTCCAGGCGATTGTCGACGAGATGGTGTGCGCGGTCACACTAGCGCACTTCTCCGCGGTCGGACACTGGTACGAGGAGTTCACGCCGACGACCGACCAGGCGGTGCGGGCTCTGCTCGCTCGGGCTCCGGCCCGGCGACCAGCGGCACCGCCACCAGGTGGCGCGGGCACCGCCATCGCCTGAGGGTTGGGTGACCCGCGAGCCGCGGACCAGTGCCGGCGCATCCCCGGCCCTGCGACGGCCCGTATGACGACCAATCCCTGAAACTCGCCGCCGAATCGCGTCCGTCCCCTCTAGCTATTGTTGGCATTGGCCTCTATCGTAGGAGCGTTGACTCCTCCTCGTGTGAGCCGGTCGGATCGAGGTGACGGTTCGGGAGGAAACCCGTCGCCCGATCACGTTGGAGAGCGGGGCAGCTTGGTGTCGCGACCCGCCGCGTGACGCTGAACATTCCCCGCCGCGGTAGGGCCGTGATGATTCGAGCCCGACGCATGATGGCGGATTCGCCAGGAATGGGCCACGCTGAATCAATCTCGGGAGCATGCATCGCGAGAAACGATGGAGGACCATGATGATACGGCGGCTACTGGTTGTGCTGATGATCGGCTTCGGGTTCACCCTCCCCTCCGTGTACCACGGCGTCTCCGCCCAGGAGGACTCGTTCCTCCAGGTGGCGCAGGACCCGGCGAATGGCGCCCTCCTGACCGACGCCGAGGGGATGACGCTTTATCTCTTCACCCCCGACGAGACGGTGGGCGAGAGCGCCTGCTACGACGGGTGCGCCGAAGCCTGGCCGCCGCTGGCCCCGGCCGAGGGGATGGCGCTACCCTCCGGCGTGCCGGGAGAGCTGGGGGTCATCGAGCGGACCGATGATTCGGAGCAGGTGACGTACAACGACATTCCCCTCTACTACTTTGCCGCCGACGAAGCGCCGGGCGACGTCAACGGCCAGGGCGCCGGCGGCCGCTGGTTCATCGTCCCGCCCGGCGCCGAGCACGGACCGTACGCGGCGGCGCCGGGTGAAGGCACGCCGGTCCCGGCCTCCACCTTAGAGATTGGTTTCACCGAAGAGCTGGGGCCGTTCCTGGTTGATGCCGAGGGAAACTCGGTCTACCTCTTCACCGAAGATACGACGGCGGGCGAGAGCGTCTGTACCGGTGATTGCGCGGCGAACTGGCCGCCGGTCCCCGCCGAGGGGGCAATGCTGCTGCCGCCCGGGATCCAGGGCACGCTGACCACGATTGAGCGGGAGGACGGCTCGTCCCAGCTTGCCTACAACGACATCCCGCTGTACTACTTCGTCGCCGACCAGGCGCCGGGCGAGGTCAACGGCCAGGGGGTGGGCGAGGTGTGGTACATCGTGGCGCCGGGAATGTCCCACGGCGACGCGCCGCCGGCCGGCGCTAGCGACGAGGCGACGCCGGGTTCCGGCTAACCGTCTAGCCGCACGGGTCACGCGGCGGGCGCTCATCTGGTGAGTGCCCGCTCTATTCATCTCACGACGTCCATCCCCGGTCGTTGGCTAACGGGCAATAGGCGCCGATCGTCCGTGGTTGGACGATGCCGGGGCGCGGGGATCGCGCTGGCCCGGTATTGGCACGCGCCGTGCATCGGCGCCGATGCAGCGCTGACTTCAGCGCGAAATCGCGGGAGGCGACGATGTCCTATCCACACCCCCACGGCCGGGATCGCGACCAGACCGAGAAGGGCGAGCAGCCGTACAAGGACGCCAAGGAAGCGATGGCCAAGAACGAGGCCACGATCCAAAACGAGGCCGAAGCGTTCGGCGAAGCCCACCAACGTGAGACCGACGAAGAACGGTCTCAGCGTCTCGCCGCAGAGGCGGAGACCGCGCTCCAAGCGGTCAGCAAGGATCTGAAGCGCGCTCCGCAAGAGGGTTAGGAACGTCGCCGCCCGGCGGCTGTAGGCTGTGGACGATGGTTTGGCCCATGCCGTAGGCGGTGCGGGCGCCGGTTCCACAATAGGCGCTGTACGCTGCCAGCGTCGCGATCTCAGCCCGGAAACGGTCATCGCCATCGATGCGATACCGGGCCCAGCCGGTGAACCCGTGTTGCCGAAATTTTCCGAGGTCAACGCGGTGAGGTACGCACTGGCCGGCCACGAGGGCGATGTTGGCCGCGATCGACTCCTCGGTCACGGTCAACGCCAAGTCGGCCGGGGCGAACGCCCGCCAGCGCCGCGGGTAGCCGCCGAAGAGGAGCCGGGGCTCCGGTCCGCCGGTGATTGGCTTGTCCTCCCGCTTGCGGCGGACGATGGTCGGCGTCACGAACTGGAACCGAAGCTCGCTGATTGGCCGCGCCAAGCGGGCGAAGCGGTGGTACGAGATCGGGCCGCCGATGAGCCGCACCTCCTCAACCACGGCGCCCCGGCCATCGAGCGACAGCGGTGCCGCGGTCTGCCGGTGCGCCAGCAACTCCGCCAGCAGGATCCCGAGCAACGACGCCTCAAGCACGCCGATCCGGACCGCCAGCAGGGCGCCGGGCATCAGGGAAGCACCGCCGAGCTCGCGATCCGGCGCCTGGCAGAGGCGCGGGGGTGAGATCGACAGCGGCTTCAACTGCCGGCCATGGATCTGACGCCCATACGCGGGATCGAAGCCTTCGAGCAAGCGATGGATCGCGCCATGCAGGACCGGGGCAACCGCCCGCGGCAAGACCATCGGCTCCGTCGTCCGCAACCGCAACTCCAGCAGGCCCATCACTTGCATCAGGTTCAATTCGCCACGGTCCACGCTCACTCCACCGCATCTGTTGATAGCCCGGCCGGAAGGCGAGCGCCGGTCGCGGCGTCGGTCCGCGCCGGGCAGCCGGCGCGACGCCGAAAGCGTCGCGCCGTTCGATCATCGGGGCGACCGGCCCGGCCGATCCGCCGCCTGACCGCGAACCGGCAGGAGGGTGAGCCCAGGCTGTATGGTAACCTGGCGGACCCCACGCTCCGAACCGACGACCGCTCACTCATGGACGCTCGCCCTGATCGCAAACACATCGGGATGGTGCGCCGCTCGGACAGGCATCGGGCGACTCGATGAGCAGGCGGCGGGGGCCTGGCCCTTCCTGGCTGAGGACATCGCGGGGATTGCGCAAGGCACACCGATCGATCGACAAGCAGCCGCAACCGATGCAGTCGGTCAGGTCATCGCGCAATCGGGCCAATTGTTCGAGCCGGCGGTCCAACTCCTCGCGCCACGCCGTCGACAACCGCTCCCAATCCTGCCGGTTTGGTGTCCGTTCCGCCGGCAGCTCAGCCATCGCCTCGCGGATGACCCGCAAGGGGATGCCGACCCGCTGGCCAACCCGGATGATCGCCACCCGGCGCAGGACGTCGCGCCGGTAGCGGCGCTGGTTGCCCGCGGTCCGCCGGCTCTGAATCAACCCCCGCGCTTCATAGAAATGCAAGGTGGAGACGGCGACGCCGCTACGAGCGGCGACCTGACCAACCGAAAGCTCCATTTCCATCACCACTCCCTTGACCTCAATATTAGTTGAGGTTGTATCATCGAGCACGCGGCGCCGTCAAGGGCGCGGCCAACGCCGCCGCGGCCGGACCTGCCACCTCGGGCATGAAGATCCGGCCGGGACGGCGGCCGGTGATGCGCGCGAACGTGACAGCCAAGCGTGACAAATGACAGGAAAGGAACCAGCATGACCAACGAGCACTTGGACATGATCGAACGCGCGGTGCTGAGCTGGCCCGGCGTCACGAGAGAGCCGGGCAGGTTCAACAGCACCGCCTACAAGCTAGGGCGCCGAGAGATCGGACACGTCCACCGCAACGGCGTCGCCGACATTGCTTTCCCCAAGGCGGTGCGGGACGAGCTGATCGCCGCCAGCCGGGCTGAGCCTCACCAAGCCGACCCCCGGTTCGCCGCCGTCAGCTTCTACGTCCGGACGAGTGATGACGTGCCGCGCGCGATCGAGCTGTTCCGCATGGGCTACGACCGCCTCACTGGCGCCGTCCCGAGCCCTGGCGCCATCGCTCAGCCGGACGGCGCCCAAGCAGACGATGTGTCATGAGCGGTCTGGCGTTCCCCTTCATGGTGCAGCAGCGTTCCGACCAGTCGCGACTGTTTGAGCGGCAGGATATCAGGACACATCCTGGCCTGATTCAACGGTAGAATAAAGTGAGGAAGAGAACAGGCGTTCGGATAGGGCGTCGTTGCGACTTCCACCACCGAGGCCGGTCTGCTGGGCCCTGGCGAGAGGAAGACGGGACCTGTCGTCCGCATCACGGGCGCAGAACGATCGATGGTCGCCAGCATTCGTCGTGCGCCGTCCGGTTCGGGAGATTGCGACACGCTCCACACAAGCGATGTCGTCGACGTTGCCAGCGAAGGCTCGAATCGACCGGCGACCCATTCCAGACGGAAAACCATCTCACGGCTGGCACCGTGGCGCGTTCCATTCCAAGCGGGCTCCGCATCCGTCACCGCTCCGGCGTCGACCGAACCGAGCCGGGTCCACGACACCGTCACCAACCTCCCGCGGTTGTCGCCAAGGCACGATATCAACCAGGGACGCCGGCGAGAAGGGATTATTCATGAAGGAAATCGTCGCTCCTCGGGCTGGACGGCGGGAGTGGATCGGGCTCGCCGTCCTCATCCTGCCCACGCTCCTCATCGCCATGGACCTCACCGTCCTTCATCTGGCGGTCCCGGCCCTGAGCCGAGATCTGGCGCCGACCAGCTCCCAGCTCCTCTGGATCGTAGATATCTACGGTTTTTTCATCGCTGGTTCGCTGATCACGATGGGTACGCTGGGCGACCGCATCGGCCGCCGCAAGTTGCTGCTCATCGGCGCTGGCGCCTTCGGCCTCGCCTCGATCCTGGCCGCCTTCGCACCGAGCCCCGAAACGCTGATCGCCGCCCGCGCCCTGCTCGGCATCGCCGGCGCCACCCTGATGCCCTCGACAATGTCCTTGATCCGCAATATGTTTCATGACTCGACACAGCGCACAACGGCCATCGGCATTTGGATCTCCGGCTTCTCGGCGGGAAGCGCCATCGGCCCGTTGCTCGGCGGGTGGCTGCTGGAGCGCTTCTGGTGGGGTTCTGTCTTCCTGCTCAATGTGCCGGTGATGGTCCTGCTGCTCGTCCTGGGCCCGCTGCTACTGCCGGAGTTTCGTGACTCGCGGCCGGGCCGGTTCGACTTGCTGAGCGCCGCCCAATCACTGCTGGCGGTGCTGCTTGTGATCTTCGGCCTGAAGGGGATCGCGGAGTCGGGCGTCGGTCCGCTCTCCGCCGTGTCCATCGTCGCCGGGCTGATCATTGGTGCCCTGTTCATTCGCCGCCAACTGACGCTCGCGTCCCCCTTGCTCGACCTGAATCTGTTCCGGAATCGCATCTTCAGCGCCGCCCTAAGCACAAACACCATCATCGTCTTCTTCCAGTTTGGGCTCTTCTTGTACACCGCACAATACCTGCAACTGGTCCTCGGTTTGACACCATTGCAGGCTGGGTTGTGGACACTGCCCGGCGCCGTCACCTTCATTATCGGGTCCAACCTGGTACCCAAGGTGGTGAGCGTGATTCGTCCCGCCGTCATCGTGACCACCGGTCTGTTGGTCGTGGCGGCCGGATCCGGATTGCTCACCCAAGTTGGCGCCGCCGCGGGCCTGACGACCCTGGTCATCGCCTCCGTCGTCACGTCCCTCGGGTTCAGCCTGGTGGTCACCGTCACCGTTGACCTGATCCTGGCCGCCGCGCCGCCCGAGCGCGCCGGCGCGGCGTCGGCGATCTCGGAGACCGGTTTCGAGCTCGGCGGCGCGCTCGGCATCGCCATTATGGGCAGCATCGGAACCGCCGTCTATCGGAGCACCGTCGCCGGCACGATCCCGTCCGGCGTGCCGCTGCCGGCGGTGACGGCCACCCACGAGACGCTCGGCGGAGCCATCGCGGCAGCGACGGAACTACCCGCCCCGCTTGGCGCCGCCCTGGCCGCCGCCGCCCGTGAGGCGTTTGTCCAGGGATTCCACCTGATCGCGCTCATCGGCACGGTCGCCGCGGTCGGCATGGCGGTGGTGGCAATGACGCTGCTCCGCCGGGCCGGCGCGGAGGTGGAACCGACAAGTCTGCCGACCGCCGGTGAGGCGCCGGTCGAGATCAAGCCGGCCGCCTGAGCCGGAGCGCGGGACGCACCCGAGCGGTGGCCAGGATGCCGGCCACGATCAGGCGTGTCCGGCAACGATCCGCTCTCGGTCGCCGATTGACCTCCATGAAGGTGGAGGTTGTATCGTTGAGCTAGGTCGCCGCGAATGTGACCCGCGAGCCGTTCCCAGTTTTGCACCATCGACGGTACTAGCTGATTCGGAGACGCCCTATGAGCATGGAAATGAGCGCCTGGCATTCGCTCTACAGCACGATGCACGCGCAGGAAGAACGCCGGGCCTTCTCGAAAGCCACCTTGCGGCGGATCGCGGCCTTCGCCCGGCCCCATCGCCGCTGGCTGGTCTTGTTCCTCATCTTTAGCGTGCTCGGCGCGGCCTTGGCCGTCGCCACCCCGGTACTCGCCGGCCAGGTCGTCAACGCGATCGTGGCCGGGAATGACTCCGGCCTGGTCATCCAGTTAGCGGCACTCATCGCCGTGATCGCCGTCGTCGACGCCGGCATCGGCGTCGTCACCCGCTGGCTCTCCGCCAACATCGGGGAAAGCCTCATCCTCGACCTGCGGACGGCGGTGTTCGACCATGTGCAGCAGATGCCGGTCGCCTTTTTCACCCGCACCCGCACCGGCGCCCTGGTCAGCCGGTTGAACAATGACGTCATCGGCGCCCAGCGAGCCTTCAGCGACACCCTGTCCGGCGTGGTCGGCAATATCGTCACCCTCGTGCTGACCTTGATCGTGATGATCGGCATCTCCTGGCAGATTACCGTGTTGGCACTGGTGCTGCTGCCGATCTTCGTCTTCCCGGCGCGGCGGATGGGTGCTCGGATGGCTCACATGCAACGGGAAGCGGCCAACTACAACTCGGCAATGAGCACCCAGATGACCGAGCGCTTCTCCGCCCCCGGCGCCACCCTGGTCAAGCTCTTTGGGCATCCGCCGCGCGAATCGGCCGAGTTCGCGACGAGGGCCAGCAGTGTGCGCGACATCGGGGTTCGCACCGCGATGCTACAAACGTTCTTTTTCACCGCCCTCATGCTGGTTTCCGCCCTGGCGCTGGCCCTGGTCTACGGCCTGGGCGGCTTCTTCGCCCTGCGTGGCCAGTTGGACACCGGCGACATCGTCGCCCTCGCCTTGCTCCTGACCCGGCTCTACGCCCCGCTGACCGCGCTCTCCAGCGCCCACATCGAGGTGATGAGCGCCCTGGTCAGCTTCGAGCGGGTGTTCGAGGTGCTTGATCTGGAGCCATTGGTCCGGGAGCAACCGGATGCCCGGCCGATCCCCGCGGGGCCGGTCGCGGTCGAGTTTGACGGGGTGCATTTCGCCTACCCGACCGCCGAGAAGGTGTCGCTCGCCTCGTTGGAGGAGGTGGCGGTGCTGGACGACCGGGCCGGGGTCGAGGTTCTGCACGACGTGTCGTTCCGGGCCGAACCAGGCCAGCTCGTCGCCCTCGTCGGGTCGTCGGGGGCTGGCAAATCGACCATCGCCCAGCTTATGCCCCGCCTGTACGACGTCGATGCCGGCGCGGTCCGGCTGGCCGGGATCGATGTCCGCGAGCTGACGTTCGCCTCGATCCGGGACACCCTGGGCATGGTGACCCAGGATGGGCACCTCTTTCACGAATCGATCCGGAGTAACCTCAGCTTCGTCCGGCCGGAAGCCACCGAGGCCGAAATGTGGGATGTGCTGCGCCGGGCCCGCCTGTTCGATCTGGTGACGGCGCTGCCCGACGGCCTGGACACCGTGGTCGGCGAGCGCGGCTACCGCCTCTCCGGCGGCGAACGCCAGCGCCTGACGATCGCCCGCTTATTGCTGGCGCGGCCGCGGGTCGTCATCCTAGACGAGGCCACGGCGCACCTCGATTCGACCTCCGAGGCCGCGGTCCAGGCGGCGCTGGCCGAGGCCCTCGCCGGCCGCACCTCGATCGTGATCGCCCACCGGCTCTCGACCGTGCGCGCCGCCGACCTGATCCTGGTGATCGAGGCGGGCCGGATCATCGAACGCGGCACCCACCCCGAGCTGCTCGCCGCCGGCGGCCGCTACACCGAGCTGTACCGCACCCAGTTCGAGCAATCAGCCAGCGACCGCGCCCCAGCGGAACCCGATCGGGCCGTCGAGCATCGCTCGCCGGTTCTTGTCTAGGCCGACAGCCGTGCGGTATGGATGTCGGCTATCGCCGAGATCGCATCCGCGGGCGCTGGACTAGAAGTCCGCGCTGAGCGCCACGAAGTCCTTTCAGGACTGAGGACGATTCTCCCTCTGTAAGCGTGGGTGATCTCCGTTTGTTCATATCTAGTTTCGGGTATTTCGCATTCCGTTCTTAGTCCTGAAAGGACTTTCCAGCGCACTGCCCGCGCGGCGATCGCGTTTGGCAACGCGCTCGCAAACCGGTCTACGGCGATACTGACCCGGCGCTCGACCACGACCGGCTCATCTCGTCCAGCAGATGCTCGACACTCGCCTTCGAGTACGAGGTCCACTGGGC
>JALZJP010000088.1 GCA_030859715.1 Chloroflexota bacterium | reverse complement strand
ACCACGCGCCAGCACCGTGGAGGATTGGTATGCGACAGCGCCGGCGCGGCCCGGCTCCAGCCCCATTATCGCCTGCCCGCCACCGGTCAAGGCCGGCGGCCCGCTGGCTGGTGCCGATGCTGTTGGTGCTTTGCACCCAGGCGGCGTCCTTCAGCCTACCCGTTCCCGCCAGCCTGGCTGCCGCCGCGGTGAAGATGCCGTTTGCCGCCGGCGCCGAGTGGTACATCTCCCAGGGCTACAACACGTCCCCCGCCGAGGGCTGGAGCCATTACAATTGTGACTCCCGGACGGGAGAAGACGAGATTTCGAAGACGGAACGGTGTGACGACGGCTGGCAATATAAATACTCGGTCGATCTCCGTCAGGTCGATGGCACCGAGGCGGGGGAGACGGTGCTGTCGCCGGTGGACGGCACCATTCGCTGGCTCGACCCCGCCAACGGCGGCCTCTCGATCGACATGGGCAACGGCTTCGCCGCCGCCATCTTCCATCTCGATCTCGCCCGCGGACTAGCCGATGGCCAACCCCTCGTCCAGGGGCAGCCGCTCGGCGTCGTCTCCGGCCCGGGCGGCGGCAACAACGGCGGTACGCCGCACATCCACTTCAATCTCTGGGCGACCGAGGACGGCGGCAACTGGAGCCGGACCGCGACTCCTTTTACCGGCCGGTTCGCGCTCGACGGCTACGATCTCCCCGATTTGGGTGACCAGAGCCGGAACCACCATTGGAACACGGTCCTGGTTTCGACCAACCAGCAAATCGGCGACCTGCCGGGCGTCGATGGCACCCCGGCGGCGACCCCGGCGGCAACGCCAGGACCAACCCCGCTTGCCCCACCGCCCGCGAGCGGCGGCGCCACGATCAATCTCGCGGCGGCGCGGGTGATCGCCGGCACCCTCCTGACGATCAATGGCGCCGGCTTTGCCCCGGACGAGTGGGTTGACCTCTACTGGGACAGTTCGCGGGGCGTGCCCCTGACCGAAGTGACCGCCAACGAGGTCGGGGCCTGGACCACTGCCGTCACCATCCCCGAGGCGGTCGCCGGGCCGCACCGGATTATTGCCGAGGCCGAAACCTCTGGCCAGAACGCGCGGGGCGCGGTCGAGGTCATTCCGGCCCTGGCGCCGGATCCCGTGGGCGGGGCGGCCGGCGCTCAGGTGGCGGTGCGCCTGACCGGCTTTGCCGCGACGGAGCAAGTCGCTCTCCGCTGGGGCGGCGATGACGGGCAGGAGTTAACCTCGGTCACCACCAACGAGGTGGGCAGCGGGGCAACGACGTTCACGATCCCGGACGGCGGCACGGGACCAATCGATCTGGTCGCCTTCGGCCAGTCGTCGCGCGGCCGCGCCCTGGCCACGATCCGGGTCGATGGCGGTGCGGCGGCTGGTGTTGTCGCGGGCGGCAACATCATCGGTCCCGGCACCTTCCAGGTGACCGCCACCGTGCTGGGCCTGGTCGGCGGCTCAACCTCCAGCGGCCACGTCATTCAGGCCGACGATCGGCTGGTTGCCCTCCCCGCCTGCACCACGACCTCCTGCCCCTGGTTACCGGCCGGCGTCGTCGATCCGCTCTTTGGCAGCCGGATCGAGTGCGGCGAGCTCTGCTACGTCCGGGTCACGAGCCCGGCGTCCGGCCGCTGCGCGGTGGCGCCGGTGCTGGAGACGGGGCCGTGGTTCACCCTCGACGATTGGTGGAACCCGGCCGAGAGCCGGATCCTCAACAACCTGCCAAGCACGGTGCAGCCGCTGGCCCAGGGATACCCGGCCGCCGCCGCCGCCCAAGACGGCCTCGACGTCGGCTTCGGCCGCACCCCGAGCGGGATCGGCATCTCGAACAAGGGCTACGAGGTCGGCAACCGGGCGGCGATCGATCTCGCCACCGGCACTTGGCAGGACGTCGGCTTCGATCCGAACAGCGGCGTCGGCGAGGTCGTCGTCACCCTGCTCTGGCTCACCGGCGAAGACCCCGCCAGCGCGGCCGCGACCTGCGGCGCCGCCACTCCCGAAGCGTCCACCCCGATCGTCACCACCCCCGAGGCAACTGATCCCGCCTCGACGTTCTCCTCCCCGGAAGCGGCCGCGACCGTCGCGCCGCAATCGGAACCGTCACCAACCACCGCCCCGGTTGTCAGCGAGGCGCCGCCGCCCATCGAGCCCACGGCCGAGCCACCGCCGGACCCGGCCGCCGAGGCACCGGCCGAGGATCAGGCCAGCGACGGCGAAAGGGCCGCCCGCCGCGAAGCGAAGAAGCTGCGGGACCGGTTCGGCCGGTAGCGGGAGATCGGCTTGCCCCGCGGCTACAGAAGCGATCGCGGTGTCCTCGTGAGCAAGCTCGGGAATAAATGGCCCAAAGGGCGCCCCGAGCTTGGCAACCAGGGCGATTCCCGGGGTGGTTCATACCATGCCTCAAGCGAACAACCATTCCCGTCCTTCACGGTCGAACCCCGATATACAACCCGCGCCCCATCAATCCTTCCTGATCGAAGCTCGTCGCCAACCCCGCCGTGGCAAACGCCGCCAGATATTCATCATGCGTGAACAAACCCATCTCATGTCGCTCGGTGAAGTAGTCGACGCCTGCCGGCGTCGCCACTAAATGGTGCATGTTCATGATCGACCGCGTCCCCTGGCGCTCGCTGACGCACATCCGAGCGATCTTTAGCTCCGGCTGGTCCACGGTGAGCGTGGAGATATGGCCGTCGATCCAGGTGTCCGGCGTTTTCCATGGCTCGACCGCGACCACGCCACCGGGGTTGAGATGGCGGGCGAAGGTGGCGATCGCCTGGTGTAGGTTTGGCAGAGTGCCAACGTAGCCGATTGCGGAAAAGAGGCAGACGACGGCGTTAAAGCGGCGATCGAGCTCGAAGCTCGCCATGTCGGCCTGATGGAAGACCAGACCGGGGTTGCGTCGCCGCGCCACATCGAGCATCCGCGGGCTGAAATCGAGCCCTTCCACCGCGTAGTGGTCCCTGAGGAACGGGATGTGGCCGCCCGTGCCACAGGCCACATCGAGCAGCGTGGCGCCATCGCCGCGCCGGACAGGCTCGATCAGCTCACGGAGGCGCCGCGCCTCCGCCGCGTAGTCTTTGAAAGCGTAGATCGCATCGTAGAGGTCCGCCGATCTGGTATACACGACGACTCCTTCCCGCCTCGGGCGCGCGAATTCGCCCAATCCAGCGAACTTTGCGACAATGGTGACAGACACGAGTCGGGGCCGCCCGCCGCCCCATGCTTGCTCCGCGGTCAGGACACGGATTGCCCGCTGCCGGTTCATTATCAAAATCTCCGCCGCCATCGTTCCGGTGGCAGTTGCCGCACGGGCTCGCCGCGTTTCGGCATCGCGATTACCGCATCCTGTGGTCGGTCCAGGCCGGGTCGCTGACCGGGAACTGGATGCAGGCGCTGGCGCAGTCCTGGCTCGTGCTGACGATGACCAATTCCCCCGTCCAGCTCGCCCTGATCAACGTCTGCCAGTTTGGGCCTTCGCTGATCTTCGGCCTCCCCGCCGGCGTCATCGCCGACCGTTACTCGAAGCGCGGGGTCCTCTTGCTCACCCAAGCCGTCTCCGGCGTCCTGACCGCATTGCTGGCGGTGGTGGTGGCGCTGGGATCGGTTCAGCTCTGGCAGATCTACGCCACCGCGCTCGGCTTAGGCATTGTCGGCGCGATCTCGAACCCGGCCCGGCAGGCGTACGTGGTCGATGTCGTCGGCAAAGACGACCTCGTCAGCGCCGTCGCCCTCAACTCCGCCCTGTTCAATGCATCACGGGTGGTCGGGCCGGCCATCGCCGGCGTCTTACTGGCCCAGGTTGGCGCCGCGCTCTGCTTCGTGATCAATGCCGTCGCCTATCTGCCGGTGGTGATCGGTCTTGCCCTTCTTCACGCGCGCGGCAACCCGGAGCCAGACGCGGGGGACATCTCACCCTGGCGGCGCCTGCACGAAGGGCTGGCCTACGTGCGGCGAACGCCGGAGATCCTGCGTCCGATCGTCATGATCGGGGTGATTGGTACGTTCGGCATGAATTTCAGTGTCTGGATGCCGTTGCTGGCGGTCCAGCTCGGCACCGGGGCCGAAGGGTTCGGCTGGTTGATGTCGGCGCTCGGCGTCGGCTCGCTGATCGGCGCCCTCGGCGTCGCCTTCTTCGGCCGAACCCTCGGTGGGCGTGGCTTGCTGCTGGCGCCGGTCGTCTTCGGCCTGTTCGAGATTGGGTTGGCGGTGCTGGCCGGCATCCGGGGGCCGCTGATGTTCGTGCTGCCGGTGGCCACCCTGGCCGGCGTCGCCATGAGCACCACGCTGTCGCTTACCACCACCACGATCCAGAGCCTGATCCCCAACGCGCTGCGCGGGCGGGTATCCAGCATCTTCATGACCGTCTTCATGGGCTCGGTTCCCCTCGGCGCCCTCATTGCCGGCGTCACCAGCTCGCTGGTTGGCGCCACCGGCTCGATCGCCGTTGGCGGCGCCGTCGTCTTGCTGGTGGCGGTGATCGCGATGGCCTCCGGATTCGCCCGCGCCCGTGGCCCTGATCTCGCGCGGGCACTACCGCCGATCCCGGTTCAGGCTGGATCAGTCCCGCCCCGCGCCGGCGCTCGTGGGAACGATTAGATGACATTCGGACCGTTCATTCTGATCAGCCTCTTCTATGTGATCTTGGGGATTCGGGTTGTCTACCAGCTCATCACGAACTGGCGCCAAACCTGGGACCTCAAGTTCACCGCCGGCGATCGGGCGCTGGTCAACCAGGCGGCGTTCTTCGTCCTGCTCCCGGTCGGCGTGGCGCTGCACGAGCTGGGTCACGCGGTCGCGATTTGGGCCTTCGGCGGCACGGTCGTTGAGTGGGGCTTCTATGGCTTCGCCGGGTACGTCAGCTACTATCCCTGGCAGTTCTCGGACGACCAACGGGTCATCATTGCCGCCGCCGGCACCGTCGTCAACATCCTGCTTGCCGCCGCCGCGGTCGCCTTCGTCTTCCTTCGGCGGCCGCCCGCCCGGGCCGCGATCAACGAGCTGTTGATCCAGTTTGTCTTCATCTCCCTGCTCAACGCCCTGATCATCTACCCGCTGCTCGATCTCGTCTCCGGCTTGAACGGCGACTGGAGCCAGATGTACTTCGGCGACGTGCCAGCCTTGAGCGTGGTCATCCTGGTGATCCACGCCGGTATCCTGGCGACCCTCTTCTGGGCCTGGCGGAATCCCGGCATGCGAGCCCGGATCGCGGCCCTCACCGGCGCCCCGCCCGGCTTGCGCCGGCTCCAGGCTGGTCGTCGCCGGTCCGCCGCCCCGGCCCGCCCGGGCACCGCGGCGGCGACCGGGATCGAGGCGGTGCTGCAGGATGTCGCCGATCGGGTGGTGAGCGGCTGGCCGGCGCCGGTCGAGGCCTCGCTCCAGGCGCGCCCGGATGCCACCCTCCTGCTGCTGAGTTGGACGGAGGAGAACGTCCCTCGCGGGGTCGTCGTCCTGACGCCGGCCGCCGGCGGGTACGAGATCCGGGGCGTGGCGCACTGGCCGGGGACGGACCCGGATGTGCGAGGCATTTCCCGCTCCCCCGGCCCGGTCGCGGCCGATCCGCTGACGATGGCCGTCCGCCTCGGGATGGAAGCGGTCGCCCACTGGCGCCCGGCCGCCGCGACCTTGTAGCCACGAGCGATGGACCGGATCGCTGCCGCCGGTTGACGGCGGGCCGACGCTACCCGAGGGCCAGCGCCACCACCCCCGCCACCATGCCGCCGGCGGCAATGAGCCGTCGGCCCGGATCGCCCTCGGCCAAGAGGCGCGCCCCCATGATCGTCGCGATCAGGATGCTGATCTCCCGCGCCGGCGCCACGTAGCTGACCGGCGTGAACACCAGCGCCGTCAGCACCAGGACGTAGGCCAGCGGGCTCAAGATCGCCACGGTCAGCGCCTCCCGCCAGTGCGATCGCCACTCGTGAGCGACCTGGTCGCGGTGGCGGAGGGCATAGGGCGTCAGCAACGCCGTGCGGCCGAGCCCATTGAGCCAGTCGTAGACCAGCGGCGAGATGAGGAGCACGCTGACCGCGTACTTGTCCCATAGGGTATAGGCGGCGATGACCCCGCCCGTGAGCAGGCCGTAGCCGACCGCGGCTCGGGCCGTTGCCACCGCCCGCAACCCGCCGCCGCTGGTCAAGACCACGACACTGACCGCGATCAAGACGGCTCCCGCGAGTGCCAGCGGCGTCGGCCGCTCACCGAGGAACACGATGGCGGCGCTGGTCGCCAGCACCGGCCCCGTGCCGCGCGCCAGCGGGTAGACCAGCGAGAGATCGCCCAGCCGGTAGCCTCGTTGCAAAAAGTAGAAATACACGAGGTGGAGGGCCGAGCTGCCAAGAATGAAAACCAGCTCAACGACCCCGAGCCGTGGGCGCACGGCCAGCATTACGCCTGCCGCGACCGGGGTGTAGATGATATTGGCCAGGGTGGTGAAGAGCCAGATGAAGGGGAGCCCGCCGCCGGCTCGCTTCGCGGCGAGATTCCAGGTCGCATGGAGGACCGCGGAGGAGAGGACGAGCGCTAACGCGAGGAGTGTCACCACCGAATCCCAGTGCGTGGCCCGCGGGCGGCTCGCCAGCAATTTGTAGGAACACGATAACATTCACGGCGACGACACGCGCCACGCCGCCGCTGCACAACCTCCCCTTTCCTGGAGTTCGCCCCGGCCGTGATACGATGACTTCTTGAACGCCGACACCGGGGGTCGCTCGCAAAATCTACTGGAGACCAACTGGTTGAAGAAATGATGGTGCTGCCTCGGCCCCCGGCGGTCATTCAAAGTCGAGAAGGCAACCGGGGCCGGTTACCTCTTGGATGGTGGCATGCCTGGCATGCCGCCAAGCTTGACCATTGCCGGGTGTACGGCTATGCTTAACTCACGTCCCCAGTTGCTTCGGCGGCTGGGTGCAGGGGTGGCCGTTGGCCACCCCTGCGTGCATTCCAGGCCCAAATGATGTCGATCGACCGGCCACGCGCAAATATCTATATCGACGGGTTCAACCTGTATCATGGATGCTTTGACGACCATAAGAACCGGCCCCATTGGCGACAATACCGTTGGTTGAACCTAGACGCCCTCTGCCAGCATCTTTGTCAGCACGGCTCCGTCAACCGAATCAGATACTTCACGGCCTTGGTCGACCCGTACCCTAGTAACCCGGATAATCGCGCCCGCCAACTCACCTATATCCGTGCCCTCGGCACGGTTCCCCAGCTCACCACTCATCTCGGGCGGTTCGCGACGAACGAAAAGGAACGACCGCTCGCCATCCCCAATGCATCGAAACCTACCCCGGTTGTCCCCCTGCAGATGGTGCATATCATTGAGCGAGAGGAGAAAGGGTCCGATGTTAACCTTGCGAGTCACCTTCTGTTGGATGCATTTCGGCGGGACTACGACCTGGCTGTCGTCGTCAGCAACGACTCTGATTTGGCCGAGCCAATCCGATTGGTTCGAAACGAGCTTGGATTGCAAGTACGAATCGTGAATCCGCGCAAGTACCTCGCCTACGACTTACGGGGCATCGCAAACTTCTATGGAAACATCAAATTGTGGATGCTGCAACAGTCCCAGTTCCCGCCAACCATGACCGATGCCAACGGAGTGTTCACAAAGCCCGCTCGATGGTAGCGATACTTTGGTGGACCTTCGCAGTCTGGACCGGTCGGCTCATCTCGGGGATGTGCGTTGCTCGTGGTGGAGACCTCCCCCGTGGCCACCGAGCATAGTTCGAGTTGTCGTGGTCTTATCCCTCTGAACGGCACGCCTCCTCTATTGGCCGTCGCTCGCCCCTGTAACCCATTTTCCCGCTTCATTCTTGTGATAGCTCTGCTTGACCGCGCCCCAGGCGACCCGGTGGGCCCGACTTTCGTCGTGGCCGTACTCGTCCCAGGCGCTGTTGAAGGCTTCTTTGTAGATGTCTTGGGCGTGGGCCGGCAAGTTGTCGCGCACACTGTCCGGCAGTTCGCTTCGGCTATCGTACGGCATCCGCCCCTCCTTCATAGTTGTGTCGCGGTCGCGACGCGCCGGTGATTCCCATCCTCGACTCACGACTCACGACTCACGTCGCAACAGACGTGCCCCGTTTCGGCTAGGATCACTCACGGGGCGCTGAGCCAGGACGCGAAGGCAGCCGAATCGCGTGGCGACATCGATCCAGCCCATGCGCTACAGCGAGGCGGAGCGGCGCCGCGGCCTGCGGGTGCTGCTCGTCTCGACCTTCTTTGCCTGGGGCGGCTTCTTCATGGTGGTGCCGATGATCTCGGTGCATTATGTCGACGGCCTCGGCTGGACCGCCGCCTCGATCGGCCTGATCCTGGCGATCCGGCAGTTCGCCCAACAAGGGCTGACCGTCATGGCCGGGGTGCTGGCCGATCGCTTCGGCGTCAAAACGCCGATCCTGGTCGGCATGGCCCTGCGCGTCCTCGGCTTTGGCAGTATGGCCTTCGCCGGCACCTTCGGCTTGCTGCTGGCGTCGTCGTTATTGTCGGCCCTGGGCGGGGCGCTGTTCGAGTCGCCGCGAGCGGCCGCCACCGCCGCGCTGACCCACGAGGCGGAACGGCCGCGCTTTTACACCCTGGTCGGGGTCGCCGGCGGCCTCGGCACGACGTTGGGCACCCAGCTCGGCGTCCTCCTCCTGCGGGCGGACTTTGCCCTGGTCTCCGTTGCCGCGGCGATCAGCTACCTGGTCATCTTCGTCCTGATCTGGGTGTTCCTGCCGCCGGTGCGGGTGGCTGCCGATGAGGCCGGGCTCTTCTCCGGGATCGGCCTGGCGCTGCGGGATCAGACCTTCACCCGCTACACCGCGTTCATGGCCGGCCACTGGTTCATGATGACCCAATTTCTCGTCGCCTTGCCGTTGGTGACGGTCGTGGTGATGGGCAGCACCGAAGGCATCGCCTGGGTCTACGGGGTGAACGCCGTGGTTTCGGTGCTACTGGCGTACCCCTTGCCCCGGCTCTTCAGCCGTTACGTTTCGCCCGCGGTCGCCCTCATCATCGGTAATCTCCTCACCGCGTTGGGCCTGTTCGGCATCGGGCTCTCGCTGCTTGGCGGTACACCGGTGCTGCTCGCCGCGGTCTTCGTCTACTCGATCGGCATCGTCATCGTGCGCCCGAATGATCAGACCGTGCTGGCCGGCCTGGCCAATCCGGTGGCGCTGGGCTCCTATTTCGGCGTCGCCCTGCTGTCGCTCGGGATCGGTGGCGGCCTGGGCAGCGTCGCCGGCGGCTGGCTTTATGATCTCGGGGTGTCGCTCCGGCAGCCGCTCCTGCTCTGGCTGGTCTGCACCGTGGTCGGCGTCGCCTCCTCCGCCGGCCTGTGGTGGACGATGGTGGCCACCAGCGGCCGCCGGCTCCGGGCGCCGGAGATCGGCGGCGTCTAGCGGTCTAGCGGTCACTTGCCGCGACGCTCGGGCGCCGCATGGTACGATCAGACGATGGCCGCTACCGCGCATTTCTCGCGCGTTCATAAGGACGTTTGGCAATGGTTACCGTTACGAAGCGCGTTACGCTCGAGGAGCTGGAACGGGACGGCGCTCCCGAGGGGTTCTGGGAAGTCATCAACGGAGAGCTGATCGAGATGCCGCCTGCCAGTTTCGAACATAGTTGGATTGGCATGAGGATTGGCCGATTGATTGGCAATTATGTCGATGCCCACCGCCTCGGGGTTGTCTTCGGGGCGGATGGCGGCGTGGTCCTGGCTAAAGACCCGCTCACCCTCCGGGCACCTGATGTCGGCTATGTCCGGCATGATCGGCTCCCGGCCGCATCCGATGCCGAAGTGTTCCTCCGGGTAACGCCAGATCTCGTGGTCGAGATCCGCTCCCGCTTCGCTCGTTCGGCGCCGGCACTCGCAAAGGCGGCAATGTGGCTTGAATCCGGGACCGCGCTTGTCTGGCTGGTCGATGCCGAGGCGGAAACGGTGACGGTCTTCGCCCCGCAATCCGGTCCCCGCGTCGTGACCATGGCGGAAACGCTCGATGGCGGAGACATTCTGCCCGGCTTCACCCTGCCGGTGCGCGACATCTTTACCCAGTAGCGTCGCGGTGATTGGCCACATTGCATGGTTTGGGTTCGTGGCAATCGCTCCCGTCGCTGATTCATACGCAAGGAGCTTGACCATGGCCACGACCACGCGACCCATCTCGTTGGCCGACCTCGAACGGGATGGTGGCCCGGATGGCCGCTGGGAGATTATCGCGGGAGAACTGATTGAGATGCCGCCTGCCGGGGGAAAACACGGTCGAATTTGGGGGGCTATCTACGCCCACCTTTGGAATTTTGTGGTCCCAAACCGGCGTGGCTATGTGTACGGCGCGGATACGGGTTTCGTCCTGGTCGTCGATCCGCTTACCCTGCGGGCGCCCGATGTCGGCTTTATCCGGGCCGAACGGCTCCCGGCCGATTTCGACGACGGCGGGTTTCTCCGGGTAGCGCCCGACATCGTGGTCGAGGTGCTCTCCCCGTCCGACCGCTTGGCCCCGGCGCTGTCGAAGGTGGCTGCCTGGCTCGAAGCCGGCGCCGCGGTGGTCTGGCTGGTCGATCCCGCGGCGGAAACGGTCACGGTCTTCGGCCCGGAAGCCAGCCCCCGCGGGCTGACGATCGAGCAGACGCTGGATGGCGGAGACATCCTGCCTGGCTTCACCTTCCCGGTGCGCGACATCTTCGCCCGGTAGCGTCGGGGCGATCGATCGTAATGAGGAGACCTGCCGGAGCATCGGGGTGTTGGCTGTGGCCGCTCCCTGTGCGAGAAAGGATCTTGGTGATGGTGACAACCACCCGGCGTATCACGCTCGCGGAATTGGAACGGGACGGCGGCCCGGAAGGACTCTGGGAAGTCATCAACGGGGAGCTGATCGAGATGTCGCCGGCCGGGGGAAAGCATGGTCGTATTTGGAACGCCATCAACGCCCACCTCTGGCAGTTTGTGGTGCCAAACGGTCTGGGCCTCGTGTATGGAGCGGACACGGGCTTCATCCTGGCCGAAGACCCACTGCAGCTACGATTGCCGGATGTCGGTTATGTCAGCTACGAGCGTCTGCCGGCCGATTTCGATGATGGCGGCTATCCGCGCGTGGCGCCCGACCTCGCGGTCGAGGTGCTTTCGCCGTCCGACCGGTCGGTGCCGGTGCTGGCGAAGGTCATGACCTGGCTTGAAGCCGGGACGGCGCTGGTCTGGCTGGTCGACCCCGAGGCGGAAACGGTGACCGTGTTCGGCTCGGCTGCCAGCCCCCGCGTGGTGACGATTGACCAGACACTGGACGGCGGCGACGTCCTGCCCGGTCTCATGCTCCCGGTGCGCGACATCTTCGCCTTGCCCGTTAGGCGACCTGCAAGTTGAGACTGTTCCCGGTGGCGACTTCCACCGCCGGCATCAAGGCCACGGCGAGCACGTCGTCCAAGCTGTCGACCTGGATCAGCTCCATCCCCTCCCGCACCACATCCGGCAACTCCGAGAGGTCCTTGGCGTTGCGGCGGGGCAGGATAAAGGTCTTGATCCCGCCCCGGTGGGCGGCGACCGTCTTCTCCCGCAGGCCGCCGATCGGCAGCACCTTGCCCCGCAGGGTGATTTCCCCGGTCATCGCCACGTCCTTGCGCACCCGCCGTCCGGTCAGGGCCGAGATCAGGGCGGTCGCCATCGTGATCCCGGCCGAGGGTCCATCCTTCGGGATCGCCCCGGCCGGGATGTGGACGTGGATGTTCCGCTTGTCGAAGAATCCCGGCTCCAGACCGAGCTGGCTGGCCCGCGAGCGGGCGTAGGAGAGCGCCGCCCGCGCCGATTCCTGCATCACGTCGCCAAGCTGTCCGGTCAGCAGCAGGTCGCCTTTTCCTTCCATCACCAGCACTTCGATCGCCAGCAGGTCGCCGCCGACGCTGGTGACGGCGGAGCCGGTGGCGACCCCCACCTCGTCTTGCTCTTCAGCCAGGCCGAACTCGTAACGCGGCACGCCCAGGAAATCGCTGACATTGGCGGCGTCAACGTCGATAGTGGCCGGCGGGTCGTCACCGGCCAGCTTCCGCGCCACCTTCCGGCAGAGGGAGCCGATCTCCCGCTCGAGGTTGCGGACCCCCGATTCCTCGGTGTACTCCCGGATTAGGCGGCGCAGCGCGTCATCGGTCAAGGTCAATTGCTCCGGCCGCAGGCCGTGGCCATCGAGCGCTTTCGGCAGCAAGAACTGGCGGGCGATGGCGAGCTTTTCGACCTCGGTGTAGCCGGATACCTCGATCACTTCCATCCGGTCCCGCAGCGCCGGCGGAATCGGCTCCAACAGGTTGGCGGTGGTGATGAAGATCACTTTGGAGAGGTCGAACGGGACCTCGAGATAGTGATCGGAGAAGGTCGTGTTCTGCTCCGGGTCGAGCACTTCGAGCAGGGCCGAGGACGGGTCGCCGCGGAAGGCGTCGGAGCCGACCTTGTCGATCTCATCGAGGACCAGCACCGGGTTCCGGCTCTTGGCGTCGCGCAGGGCCTTGATCACCCGGCCCGGCATGGCCCCGACATAGGTCCGGCGGTGGCCGCGGATCTCGGCCTCGTCGCGCACGCCGCCGAGCGACATCCGCACGTAATTGCGGCCAATGGCGCGGGCGATCGAGCGGCCCAAGCTGGTCTTGCCGACGCCCGGCGGCCCGACGAAGCAAAGGATCGGCGCCCGCAACCGGTCCCCCGCCAGCTTGCGCACGGCGATGAACTCCAGGATCCGCTCCTTGACCTTTTCCAGCCCGTAGTGATCGGTGGCCAGCACCTCGGCGGCGGCGGCGAGATCGAGATGGTCTTCGGTCTCGACCGCCCAGGGCAGCTCGACCAGCCACTCCAGGTAGCCGCGAATGACGCCGATCTCGGGCGAAAAGGGATGCTGCTGCTCCAACCGTTCGAGTTGCACCACCGCCTTGGCCTTGACCTCGTCCGGCATGCCGGCGGCGTCGATCTTTTGGCGCAGGTCGGTGGCGACCGCCGCCTCGGTGCTGCCTTCGCCCAGCTCCTTCTGGATCGCCCGCAACTGCTCGCGTAGGTAATACTCCCGCTGCTGCTTATCCATGCCCGCCTGGGCTTCGGATTGGATCGCTTGTCGTAGGTTGAGGACGTCGAGCCGCTTCTGGACGAGGACGCTGAGGTGCCGCAACCGCTTGACCGGATCGAGGATCTCGAGCAGCTCTTGCCGTTGCTCGGTCGAGAACTCCGGGGAGAAGGCGATCAGGTCGGCCAGCCAGCCCGGCTCTTCGACGCTGCGGATCATCGTCAGCACTTCTTCCGGCGCGTTGGGCAGCATGCTGATGTAGCTCTCGATCTGCTCCATCACGGCGGTCATCGACGCTTCGGCGTCGGCGCTGGACGACACCGGGTCATCGTGCCGGATGACGTGGGCGACGAGGTACGGCTCCTGCTGCACCAGGTCGGTCACGATCCCGCGGGCGACGCCCTGGAGAATGACATGGGCGTGGCCGCCGGGCCGGGTGATCCGCTGGCCGACCTCGGCGATGACGCCCACCCCGCACAGCTCATACTCGACCGGCAGCACCTCATCGTCCGGCAGCCACGCCTCCGGGGAACCGGCCGGGTCTCGCTCGATTAGCTCGTCGGTGGCGCCGTTCTCGTTGCCATGGAGCAGGGCGTCGGCCAGCAGCTCACGCAGCTCGGCGTCCGCTTCCGGCGGCACCATCACCGGCTCGCCGGTCGGGACGCCGCCGTCCTCCGGCCGCACCGGGCGCTCGGTTAGGACCAAGACGTGACGCGGGTTCATCCGGACGGCGCGTTCGATGACGAGCGCCGCCTCGTCATTCTCGACCGGGAACGGGATCGACATATGGGGCAGCAACAGCGTTTCATCGACGACCAGGATCGGCAGCATCGTGGTCGATGGCTTTGGCCGCCGGCCCCGTTTGCGCGATGAGGCGCGCGGCTTGCGCGGCGACGGTTTGACCGCGGTCTCGGCGACCGCCTCGGGCTTGGGCTGGTCGTTGCTGGGCTGGTCCAGTGGGGTGCCCTCGGCTTCCTGGCTGATGCCGGCCTCGGCGTCTGGCTGGTTGGCGATGGGCGGGCGCGAACGGGGTGGCATGCGATGGTCTTTCCAGGTCAAGCGGCGGCGTCATCCCCCGGCGCTCGCCTTCGAACTTCAGATCGAGAAGCGTGTCAACCACCACCGGGCCGCGGAGCGGCACCAATGCGGTGAGGCCGGGCGGCGACATGGTGACAGGAGAATTGTACCGGGTCTGGCGCTGCCGGGCTACCAAAACGGCGATCGACCGCATCGCGTTGGCAAGATATTGGGAGCATTGACGACCGAAACCGAGGGATTGGCGGATAATGCCCGGTGACCGGCCGGGAATACTCTTGACGTGGGAGGTGGTGATCGCCCGCCCCCCGAGACCGGCGGCTGGAGCGGCTCGCCAGCAAGGCGACGGAGTATTGGGCGATGACGAAGCGACGAGTCCGATTGGCGTTCGTAGGCGGGGAGCACCTCCATTTCGAGGGTCTCCTCCGGGCGGCCCTGGCGGCGCCGAGCGCCGAGGTCGTCGGCTTCGCGATCGCGGACGATGAGCTTCGGCAGTGGTTTGCCGCCGCCTACTCCGGGGTGGCCGCCTTCGCCGCCGCCGACGAACTGTATGAGCGGGCGGCGCCGGAGGCGATCATCACCTGCGCCGATAACGCGCGGGCGGCGGAGGTTATTGCCGAGGCGGCGGCGCGTGGGGTCCAGGTGATGAAGGAGAAGCCGATGGCGGCTTCCCTGGCCCTGGCGGAGCGGATGGCGACCACCTCCGCCCGCGCGGGCATTCGCCTGATGATCAACTGGCCGCACAACTGGTCGCCGGCGCGTCACCACGCCAAGCGGTTGGCGGACGACGGCGCGATCGGCCGGGCCTGGCAGGTCCATTACCGCTCGGCCCATGGCGGCCCGCCGCCGGATTACCTGACGCTGGGGCCGGTCGCCCGCGTCGGCTGGGGCTGGCTGATCGAGCGGGCGCGCAATGGGGCCGGGGCAGCGATCGACTATTGTGGCTACGGCGCGGTGCTGAGCCGCTGGCTGCTCGGGCAGCCGAGCCGGGTCAGCGGCATGGGCGGCCGCTACGCCAAGGAGTTTTTCACCGTCGATGACAACGCCGTTATGCTGCTCGGGTATCCGCGCGGCCATTCCGTGATCGAAGTCTCCTGGACCCAACCGGCGGTCGAGGCCCCGGTGCCCACCCAAATCTACGGCGAAACCGGCGCCATCGCGATCATGAGCCAGACCGAGCTCCGCCTGGCCAATCGCGGCAGCGCCGGCGAGCTGGTCAGCACCGCCGCTGAGACAATCACCGCCGAAGCGTTGCCGGACCACTTCATCTCCGGCCCTGAATATTTCTGCTCCTGCTTGCTCCGAGACCTGCCGTTCGACGGCATGGTGTCGGTGGCCGCCTCGCGCGATGCCCAAGAGATCCTGGAAGCGGGTCTCCTGTCGATGGCGACCGGCCAAGAGGTCGGGTTGCCGTTGAAGTCGTTCCTGGCCTGAAATCCGGGTCCCATCTTTGGCGATGTCGGCGAATCCCGATGCAACGGGAAGGACCCCCCACCACGATCGCCGATGACCTGATTCCGGCGCGGTTGGCGGACCGATCGACGCGAGGAGAATGAACGAGTGAACATGCACTGGCCGCGATGGGCGGCGCTCGGTATTCTGGCGTTGGCGGGCCTGGGCGCGGTGAACCGGCACCAGGGACGGGAGCCGGTGGCCGCCACTCCGGCCGCCGTTGGCACGCCGCGGGTTCTGGGCCGCGACGCGATGCCGGTCCGGGCCGGCGATTCGGTCATCGTCAAAGTTGAGCATGTCATCCTTCAACCCGAGCCGGAGTACAGTGCGGCCCGGGTGGCGATGCTGCCCCAGCTCCAGACCATGGAGGCAACTGGGCGGGTCGTGATGCGAGATGGCGAACGGTGGCTCGAGTTGCGCTATCCGGTCACGGGCGCCCTCGGCTGGGTAGCTGATCGCTGGCTGAGGATCGTGCCCGCGGACGCCGCTGCCACCGGAACGCCACTGGCTGGAACCGGTGGGCCGACCCTTACGGGCTCGGAATCACGGCGTTCGCCGCCCGCATCCAGGGCGTGACGGTGAGCCCGACAAGAAGCCCTTCCGGCCCAAGCAGGCGGGTGACTGTCTGGCCCCTAGGCTCCGTTTTCGCCCGAATCAGCAATGTGTAGCCTTGGCCCACGAGCTCCGCCGAGGCGGCCTCGACGTCGTCAACGTCAAACTCGAGCCACGCCTGGGGAATCGGTAAGTCCGGGGGCCAGGTATCGGTCCCGAAGCATGATTCCGCGGCTTGCGCCTGCGGCCACAAGGCAAATGCCTTGACCCCTGGCACGTTGTCGGTATGCCAGTAGGCATCGTCCTCCGATTCGAGCGGCAGACCAAGGAGATCGCGGTAGAGGGCGAGGCTGGCCGTCTGGTCTCGCGTAATGGGGCCGAACCCGGCCACAAACAGTACGTTCACGATACTCTCCTCCCGACCGGTTGCCCCGGATGCGTCGCTCATCGTCGTCCGCCGCGCGGCCGCGTCCGATAGCGATCAAATGTTCGCATCGGTGAGCATACCAAACTCGGGTCATGTAGTCAGGGGCTAACGAGCGGACTCGATCACGACGCAACGTGGTTGGCCCGACGAGCGCCGTCAGATTGCCATGTGTTCTTCACAGCATCTTCACGATCGACCACTACTGTTGAAACTAGAACCGGGAGGACGAACTCCCCGGATACAAAGGAGACAGCGGTGAACGACGACAACGGCAAGAAGTTACTCATCGGCGGCGGCCTGATCGCGCTGGGCGCGGTCATGCTCAACCAGATTTACACTTCTGGGTTTCAGGCGGGGCTCATCGCCGGCGGCGCCGAGCCGGAACGATGGGCGCGCTACGGCGGGGGAGGATTCCCGTTTGGCTTCTTCCTCCTGATCGGCCTCGGCGTCTTCATCTGGTTCAAGGTCACCAATGGCGGCAAGCGCGGTCCGGGCGGCTGGTTCAATGGCAACCGGCGCGGCCTCTTCGATGACCGCCGCCAGCAGTGGCCGCAACCCTACCAGCAGCCGGGCAACCAGCAGCAGTATGGAGCGCCCTACCAGCAACAACCCTACACCGATCAGGCGCCGGGTACGGCGCCGCAACCCCCGGAGAACCACGGCATTCCTCAGCAGCCACCGGTCAACTACTCCCCACCGAGCTCGCCGGCGCCCGCGTACCCGCGGCCGGAGCCAGGTCAGCCGCCGGCCGGGCCTGACCCAAACAAGCCGGCGGTCTAAGCTATCGAGCAGTGTCGCGAGCGGTGCCTACCCTCCGGCACCGCTCGCGTCGTTGGCTGAGCGAGTTGCGCGATCGCGGAATTTACCAACGGTAGGTCGCCGGCAGCGTTGCTCGCGCGCCAGCCAATCTCCAGTAGCTTCCTTTAGGATGCTTTTGTGAAGGTAGCTGGGTGTCTTTAGCGCCCAGCGACGCTCAAACGGCGATCGCCGGCGGACAGGTGCAGCGAGGGACGAATCCACGATGAAAACGATCCTCGTGGTTGAAGATGATCCGAATATCGCCCGTCTGATCCGAGATTACCTGCACCAAGCCGGCTTCCGGGTGCTGGCGGCCGCCGATGGCAACCGCGCCCTGGCGCTCGCCGCCGATGCCGAACCCGACCTGGTCGTGCTCGATCTCGGCCTGCCGGGGCGGGACGGGCTCGACGTCATGCGCGAGCTGCGCCGCGCCTCCGGCGTCCCGATCATCGTCGTCACCGCCCGCGGCGAGGAGACCGACCGCATTGTCGGCCTGGAGCTGGGCGCCGACGATTACGTGGTCAAGCCGTTCAGCCCAAAGGAGCTGGTGGCCCGGGTGCGCGCCATCTTCCGCCGGCTGGAGGCCCAGCACGAGCCGCGGGATTTGCTCCGGGCCGGCGAGGTCGAGATCGATGTCGCCCGCCACCGGGTCGTGGTCGGCGAGCACCCGATCGAGCTGACGGCGACCGAGTTCGAGCTGCTGGTCACCATGGTGCGCGAACCGGGCCGGGTCTTCACCCGCGGCCAACTGCTCGACGCCCTGCATGGGGTCGCCCTTGAATCGTATGAACGAGCGATCGATGCCCACATCAAGAACATCCGGCGCAAGCTGCAGCCGGTGCCGGGCGCTCCCCAACACATCCAGACGGTCTATGGCGTCGGCTATCGCTTTGCCGATACCCTCTCATCATGAACAACGAGCAGCGCCCGAACCCGTTCCGGCCGCGTGGCGGCGGCCGCCCGCCCTGGTGGCCGGAGGGCGAGCCCTGGCCACCGAACCGGGGTCCGGGGCACGGCGGCCAGGGGTGGTTCCTGCGTCGCATGCTCTTTGTCCTCGGCGGGTTGTTGCTCTTTGCCTTCTTCACCGGGATCGTGATCGGACACCTGGCGACGGAAGGTGACGGCGAGCCGTCGCGGTCAGGGCCGCCAGGCCTGGTCCTGCTGATGGCGATGGTCCTGGTGTTCTTCCTCGGCCGGCGCTTTGTCCGGCGCACGGCGGCGCCCATCGGCGATGTCATGTCCGCCGCCCGGCGCGTGGCGGCGGGTGACTATTCGGCCCGCGTCACGCCGAAGGGGAACCGGGAGGTGCGCGATCTGGCCGAATCGTTCAATACCATGATCGCCCGGTTGCACTCGAATGAAACGTTGCGCCGCAACCTGCTGGCCGATGTCGCGCACGAGCTGCGGACTCCACTCTCGGTAATCCAGGGCAACGTCGAGGGGATGCTGGACGGCATCTACCCGCGGGACGATACGCACCTGACGCCGATCCTGGATCAGACCGCGGTCATGTCCCGGCTGCTCGACGACCTGCGCACCCTCTCCCTGGTCGAGGCCGGCGTCTTCAAGCTGCATCGGGAGCCAACCGACCTCGAGGAGCTGGTCGCGGACCTGGTCGCCGCCCACGGTCCCCGCGCCCATCAGCTTGGCATTACCCTGACCGGGACGGTGCCCGACATGCCGCTGGTCGAGCTTGATCCCGTTCGCCTGCGCCAGGTCCTCGAAAATCTCCTCGCCAACGCTTTGCGCTACACGCCGCTGGGCGGCACGATCCGGATCGACGTCTTCTGGGATGGCCGCGCCGTCTTCATCACCGTCGCCGATACCGGCATTGGCATCGCCGCCGAGCACCTGCCACACCTCTTCGACCGGTTCTGGAAATCGGCCGATTCCGGCGGCAGCGGCCTCGGCCTGGCGATCGCGCGGACGCTGGTGGAGGCGCACGGCGGCCAGATCCACGCCGAAAGCGTCCCCGGCCGGGGCACCACGCTCCGAATCCACCTGCCGATCCCGGTCCCGGCGGTCGTCCCTCGCTAGCGTGGCTGCCAATGATCATGTTGCCACCCTGGAGCGCCAATCCCTTCCCGTTAGAACGGCTTCTGGATCATCAGCTCGACGTTGCGGTCGGTGACGTTGCCGAGCCGAAACGGCAAGTTGAGCGCCGGGTCATTGGCCGCCAGCTCCAGGGCCAGGGCGGCCAGGGAGTCGACGTCGTAGGGCGGGCTGGTGGGAATCAGCTCGGCGTCGCCGGCATCAACCATCACCCCGGTGATTGACAGCACCCCGTTCCCGTTGTCCAGAATCTCGATGATCCGCGATTCCTGCGGGTAGTCGATGTGGGCCGCCGTGTTCACTTCCCAGAAGCCGCCGGTCCTGCCGCTGGAATCGGCGTGGGCCCAGACCCGGTTGGTATGGGTATGGCCATTCACCCAGAGAATGATGTTGGGGAAGCGCTTCACCAGCGCCGAGAACGCGGCCCAGTTCAGCCGGTCGCTGCTCGTTTCGCCGGGGGCGGTGGTCAGGTTGTCGAACGTGATCGAGTTGTGGTGGCTGAAGAGCACCACCAGCTCGTTCTCGTGCCCGGTCTCGACCCACTGTCCATTGGGGCTCACGTAGCGGCCGTGAACCTGGATCACCGCATCCTCCAACCAGGCCGCTTGCTCGGGCTCGAGCGAGCCGTCCGGGCCGCCGTTGGCATTGGTCGTGTCCAGCATGAAGCCGGTGATGCCGGGGGCCATCGTGAATTGGTAGTAGGCCGTGCCGCGGTCGGCGTTCTCCTGGCTGAAGCCGTGACCGCTGGGACCAAACCGGCCGTCGCCGGCCAAATGCATGGCGACGAAGTCTCGCTTGGTGAAGGAGGCGCGAGAGGCTGCCGCCGGCACCGGCCGCGTCGGCATCCGACGCATCAGGGTTTCCACCCCCGCATCGCCCGGCTGCGCCAACTCGCCGAAAAACGCTTCGACCGACATTCCATCGGGGATGGCAAGCGGTAGCTGGTCACCGGGCGCGAAGGCGCTGAGCAGGAAGGCGGCGGCCGAACCGTCCGGCACGACGCCCATCAGGACCGCGTCGTGGTTCCCGTACCCGCCGTACCAGGGCATCGTCAATCCCGCCGCGGCCACCGGCTGGCTAATCGCCTCCAGAAATCCAGGCAGTGTGGGGAAGCCGTGCTCGCGCTTCCAGGCATCGTCGCCGAAGATAGCCGGCGCCGGTTCCGGGTGCCAGAAGGCGTCGTAGACCGCCGCCGGCTGATTCGTCGCGTTGTCTTGGATGCCGGTGTACGGCCCGCCAGCGGCATTGAAATAGACCTCGCCGCCATTGAAGGATGTCAGCAACGCCTGTTGCTCGTGCGTGCCCCGGCTGTCGGCATTGTCGCCGGTAGAAATCGCGAAATCGAACGGCCGGCCAGAGACCGCCCCAACGCCGATCTCGTTCAGGCGGCGGATCATGGTATTGACGACATGGGTCGTCAACGTTTCCTGGGGCCGGAAGCCACTGGTGAAATCGGCACCGGCAAAGCCGCCTTGATACTGTCGCAGGAAGGCCGGGTGACCAGGAGAGGCGGCGTCGACAATGTGGATGTCGGTGAGATGGACAAAGCTGACCAGGGCGTTCCGCTTCGTGGCGGGGACGGGATTGGTGGTGGAGAGATCGTTGCGGACCACGATCGGCCAACCGTTCGCCGGCTCCAGTTGCCGGTAGGGCAGACCCGCCACCAGCGGCTCGCCGGGCGCCGCGGTCTTTTCCCTGGTCGTCACCGCCGGCAGGCCCCTGGCGGCGCTCGCCCCGTCGTGGCGGCACGAAAAACCGGTTCTGGAGGCGAGCGCGGTCGCCAGCGCCGGCGCTCCCGTCGATTGCAGGAGCGAGCGACGGAACCAGCGTCCGTCATGTGGAATAGGGCGCATGGTTGTGGCAAATCCTTTCCAAACATCCGTATCACATGCCCCACTGAATCGTGGTCCACCTTGGGCGACACCGATCATACTCGACTGATGCCGCTGCGGCTCGCGCCTGGTTGGACGCCCATGTCCATGTGTGATGAGCGACTTGTGCTGAGATTTGCCCTGGATCAGACGGTGATTGTTACTATTGACGAATGACGCGCGTGAAAGGCTGGCGCCATGGACATCGTGATCGACGATCCGGAAACAATTCGCTTGCTGCACGAGATGACGGAGCTGACCGGCGAGACGATGGAAGAGGCGGTCTTCGTGTCGGTCGAACAGAAGCTCCAGCTCCTCCGCGGCGAAAAAACCTCGGAGCAATTGGCGGCCGAAGATTGGGCGCGGGTCGTCGTCCACCGGCGACGGATGAGCGAGGCGGCGACCCAGCCGGCCGAAACGCCACGCACCAATGAGGTAGCTGACGAACCGCCCGCGGAAGCGACGGAATAAGGAGACATCGCATGACCATGAGCATCAAACTACCCCAAACGCGGCGATTAATTGACGAGTTGGCCGTCCGCGGCGACGAGCTTCCGAACCCCGCGTTGTCCGATGCGGTGAAGGAACGGATTGACCGGCCGCGTGAAGAGGTTCAGAGTAAGAAACTAGGGGACCTCCGCGCGATCCTCGACGACCTCACGCCAAGGCTCCAAGATGCGCCGAACTCTTGGGATATCGATGCGTTGCTTTACGATGATCGTGGATTGCCGAGAACCGGCTGACATTCGAGCCACTGCGCCAGAGAACAAGAGAGGTGACGATATGGCCCAAGAGATTTTAACCGCGGACTTGTATCGACTGATCCAAAACCTCGCTGATCGAACTGGCGAGAGCTTGACAACCGCGGTAACCGTCGCCGTGCAGGAGCGGACCGACAAGCTGCAGTACGATGACGAACAATGCCGTCGAATCGAGGAGATGCGCGCCATCGTCCGTGAAATCGCACCACTCTTGAAGGACTCGCCACGCTCTTGGGAACTTGATGAATTACTCTACGATGAGCGCGGCTTGCCAAAATGATTGTCGACTCATCGGTGATCTTGGCGATTTTGCAGGACGAGCCTGAGGGACCAGCCTGCCTGCTTGCAGTTGGCAGGGCGCCGATCGTCAGGCTATCCGCCGCCAGTTTCTTCGAGGCAGCCTTGGTGATTGATGCGAAACGAAATCCAATTGCGACTCGTCGGTTCGATGACTTCATTCGATCTTCAGCCGCGATCATCGAGCCGGTCACGGAAACGCAAGCGCGGATCGCGCGAGAAGCTTACCGGGATTTCGGCAAGGGCAGCGGCCATCCGGCGAGGCTGAACTTTGGCGATTGCTTCGCCTATGCGCTGGCCAAGGATCAGGATGAGCCGCTGCTCTTTATCGGTCAGGACTTCGTTCATACCGACATTGGACGAGTGCTGAATTAAGGGCGGACCGCGGTGGCCGCGCCACCGGCTCGTCGCCGTCCATCCGCTTCGTGATCAGGCGGTGGCCATCAGGGAAAACGCCAGCGGCACCCGGTGGCGGCCCGGCCCGAACTGCCAAAGGCCGGTCGCCGGATCAACCACCATACTCGGGAATTGCTGCCAAGGAATCTGTTCGTGCTCATGCAGGAACGTGAGATCAAGCCCGGCCTCGCGGACGGCCATGACGAAGTCGGACATCGGATGAACCCATTCCCGGGAGGCGGCATTGGCCACGATCGTGGGGTCTCCGGAGTAGGAGAGCGGAGCGTCGTACGCGATCGGCTGGTCGATCGGGGTCCGCCAGTGTTGGAAGACAACCAGGTGGGGGGCGTCGGTCGGGCCGGTCTCCTCCTCCAGCATCCCCATCAGGGGATGGCTATCGATCACATAGAGCCGGCCGCCGGGATTGAGCATGGACGCGGCAGTCTCGATCCAGCGGCCGACATCCGGGATCCAGCAGAAAACTCCCCAGCTCGCGAAGACGAGGTCGAAGGTGCCGGCGACAAGCTGCCGCGTGTCGTAGACGTTACCCTCGACAAACGTGACGGGAAGGTTGGTGTCAACGGCGAGCTGACGCGCCGTTTCGATGGCACGGGGTGAGAAATCGAGCCCGGTGACGCGGGCGCCGCGCCGGGCAAACGTGATGCAGTCCAAGCCGAGGTGACATTGCAGGTGGAGGAGCGACAAACCGGCAACGTCTCCCAACTCCGCGGCCTCAATCGGCGTCAGCGTATCGGCTCCTGCCCGTAAGCGGTCGAGATCGTAGATCTCGGAGCGATTGGTCGAATGGATTTCGGCGTAATCATTCCAGTGGGCCTGGTTGATGGCAAAGGCGTCTTCTGGCTGACTCATGTCGCTCTCCCTTCCACCCTCCAGGTGTGCGTCAGAACCGGTGACGTCTAGCTTAGCGCGGCGCGATCCGCACCGGGGTCCGGAAGCGCCACGGCGTCCGACCCAGCGCCGGATCCTCGGGCAGGAACGAGCCTGGGCGGGCCTCAGATGGACCGCCCAGGCTCGGCAGGGGCACCGCCGACCCATGGCGCCGCCGGTCGCTATGGGAACGAGTCAGCTTGCTGCCGTCCCGCGGTGATAGGGCAGTGAGCGCCCCCGTTGGCCGGTGGCGGCGAACAAGGCATTGGCCACCGCGGGCGCGACCGGCGCCACGCCGATCTGGCCGGCGCCGGTCGGTGGCTCCAGGGACGGCACGATATGCACTTCGACCCGCGGCATCTCGTCGATGCGCAGCACCCGGTAGTCGTCGAAGGTGGTTTGCTCGATGATTCCCTCATCGAGGGTGATCGCGCCGTAGAGCAGGGTGCCAAGGCCCCAGGCAACGCTGCCCTCGACCTGGGTGCGAACGATGTCGGGGTTGATGGCGACGCCGCAGTCTATGGCGCAGACGACGCGATCGACGTGGAAGGTGCCATCGTCCCGCGTCGTCACCTCCGCCACCATGGCCGCCGAGCTTTGGAAGCCGTAGTGGACGGCGAGGCCGCGGCCTCGCCC
>JALZJP010000031.1 GCA_030859715.1 Chloroflexota bacterium | reverse complement strand
GACGGTCATCTCGTTCGGGCTCGATCAGCGAGACGAGCTGGTCCGGTTCTTACAGCGGGAGCTGCAAGCGGGCGACGTGGTCCTACTCAAGGGCTCACGCGGCCTTCGCATGGAAGAGATGGTCGAGGTGTTGCGGGCTGACGCCGGGCTTGATCGCCCCGGAGAGTTGACCGATCCCGACGGCCAGACCGTGGCCCCATGAGCGACATCCTGTTCCTGCTCCCGCTCCAGGTGGTCGGTTCTGGGGTGATGCCGACTAATCCGAACCAGAACATGGCGGTCTCGCTCGCGCTGGCCGGCCTCGCCTTCGTGGTGACGATGCTGATCGGCCGCCCGATCATCACCTACTTGCGGCAGCAGAAGATCGGTAAGCAGATTCGGGTTGACGGCCCGCGGACGCATCTGGTCAAGACCGGCACCCCGACCATGGGTGGGATCATGATCTCGATCGCGGTGATCGTGGTCACGCTCGTCTTTAACACGGCCGGCCGGCTCTCGATGTTGCTGCCGGTGACGGTCCTGCTCGCTTGCACGATTCTGGGCGGCTTCGACGACCGGATGAGCCTGGTCGGCCGCGGCAAGGGAGGCGGGATGTCCGCCCGCGCCAAGATGGTTGGGTTGGCGGTGGTGGGAGCGGTGGCGGCGCTCGTCCTGCATCTGCCGTTTCCGTTCGGGCTCGGCCTCCACAACATCTACATCCCGTTCATCGGCCAGTTCGACCTCGGCTGGGTCTACGTCCCGATCGCGGCCCTGGCCATCATCGGCACCGCCAACGCGGTCAATTTCACCGATGGTCTGGATACCCTGTGCGGAGGCACGGCGGCGATCGCCTTCTGCGCCTATGGCATCGTCGCCTACCGGCAGGGGCAGCTCGGGGTGGTGACCTTCTGCTTCATCATGGTCGGGGCGCTGATGGGCTTCCTCTGGTTTAATGCCCACCCGGCGCAGGTCTTCATGGGGGACACCGGCTCGCTGCCGATCGGCGCCGCCCTGGCGGTAGCCGCCTTCATGACCGGACAGTGGCTGCTGCTGCCGATCATCGGCATCGTCTTCTTGGCCAACATGGCCTCGGTGATCCTGCAGGTCTCCTATTTCAAGTGGACGAAACGGCGCACCGGCGAAGGCAAACGCCTCTTCAAGATGACCCCCCTCCAACACCACTTCGAACTCCTGGGCTGGTCGGAGCCGCAGGTCACGATGCGGTTCTGGATGATTGGGATGATGGCCGGCCTGATCGGTGTCGCCCTGGCCCTGGTGTGGATTTGACGAGTCGTGAGTCGTAGGTCGTGAGTTGAGACGAGACGAGTTGGCGGGAAAACGGGCGACGGTGATGGGGCTGGGCCGGTATGGCGGCGGCGCCGGGGTGGCTCGCTACCTGGCGGAGGCCGGCGCCCTCGTCACCGTCACCGACGCCCAGCCGGAGGCACACCTGACCGAGGCGCTGGCGGAGCTGGCGGATTTGCCGATCCGCTACGTGCTGGGCGGCCATGATGTGGCCGATTTCCTGCCCGCCGGGGCCGATCTCGTGGTCCGCAATCCGGGCGTGCCGCGCCGGGCGCCGCTGCTGGAGCTGGCCCGGCGGCATAGGGTGCCGGTCGAGATGGAGATGACCCTCTTCTGCCGGGCCTGTCCCGCCCCGATCATCGGCGTCACCGGCACCAAGGGGAAGACCACGGTTGCCACGTTGATCGCCGCCATGCTGCGGGCGGGGGATCCGGCGACCGTGCTGGCCGGGAACATGGGCATCTCCGCCTTGGCCCGGCTCGATCAGATCGGGCCGCGGACGCCGGTGGTGATCGAGCTGTCGAGCTGGCAGCTCGAAGGGCTGTTGGAGCATCGGCTGGCGCCAGCGATCGCGGTCCTCACGCTGATTGCCGAGGACCATCTCAACACCTACGACGGCTTTGCCGACTACGCGACGACGAAGCGCGGCATCACGCGCCACCAAGCGGCGGCCGATACGCTGGTCGTCAACGCGGACGACGCCGAAGCCTGGCGGGCGGCGGCGGAGACGACGGCGCGGGTGCTCCCCTTCGGCTTTCGTGATCGCGGCGGCGATGGCGTCTGGTGGGTCGATGGCGCGGCGCGGACCAGGTGTGGCGGGGAGACCCGGTCATTCGCCATCCCGGACCGCCCGCCGTTGGCCGGGTCGTATAATCGGAGCAACGCCTTGGCCGCGATTGCCGCCGCCGTGGCTCGCGGCGCCGGCGCCGATGCGATCCGGGCTGGCTTGGCGTCGTACCGTGGTCTTCGAGACCGGATGGAGGTGGTGGCCACGATCGCGGGCATCGCCTATATCAATGACACGACCGCGACCGCTCCGGTCGCCGCCGCCGCCGGGCTGGCGGCGCTGGCCGGCCGCCGGGTGCATCTCCTGGCGGGCGGTGCCGACAAACAGCTTGATCCGGAGCCGCTGGTTGCTGCCGCCGTCACCCACGCGCATGCCGTCTATCTTTTTGCCGGCGGCGCGACGGCGGCGATCGACCGCGCCCTCCGCGAGCGAAGCGTCGTGCCGCATGGTCCGTTCGAGAGCATGGATACGGCGGTGGCCGCGGCGACGCGCGCCGCCGGACCGGGGGATGTCGTCTTGCTGTCCCCCGGCTGCGCCAGCTTCGGCCTGTTCCAGAACGAGTTTGACCGGGGCGAGCAGTTTCGGCAAGCGGTGCGGGGGCTGGAGGCAAGATCTCCTGATCGTGATAGGTAATGTGACGATGACGTTCGCATGGTGTGGGCAAAGGGCTGTGGATGTGCCCGCGGCGAAGCTCGGGGCTAAAGCCGCCGAGCTAAATTCACCAACCCGGCTGAAGCCGGCTATTCGGCAAGGCATGGCTTCAGATTGGAAGGTGCAGGTAACGATTCATCCTGTCACGGGAGGGCCACGAGCACCCTTCAGGCGGGTACCCCCTGGGTGTTGTGAATTCAGCTCGGCGGCTTTAGCCCCGAGCTTGGTAGGTATGCCGATCGGTTGGATTGGAATTCGAACCCCACGGTTTCACACGCTCACCCTGGCACAGTCACCATGAGCGTCGTCCTGCCGCCGCCGCCGGCCCGGATCCACTTCGTCGGCATTGGTGGGATCGGGATGAGCGGGCTGGCCCGGATCCTCCAGGCCCGCGGCCACGTCATCTCCGGCTCGGATGCGGCCGCCTCGCCACTGACCAGCGAGCTGGCGGGCGCCGGCATGGCGGTCACGATCGGGCATGGCGCGATCGCGGACGCGGCGCGGGCCGGGTTGGTGGTCGCCACCGCCGCGGTGGATGCCGGCAACCCCGAGCTGGCCGCGGCGCGGCAGGCGGGGGTGCCGGTGGTCAAGCGAGCTGCCTTGCTTGGCTTGCTGGCGAATGCCCGGTTCGGGGTGGCGATCGCCGGCAGCCATGGCAAATCGAGCACCTGCGGCATGCTGGTCACCGCGCTGCGGGCCCTCGGCGCCGACCCGAGCTATGCCATCGGCGCGGTGCTGGCCGCCACCGGCACCAACGCCGCGCCGGGGACTGGCCCGCATATGGTGGTCGAAGCCGACGAGTACGACTACTCGTTCCTCCACTTGACCCCGGACCTGGCGATCATCACCAACATCGAGTTTGACCACCCCGACCTGTTTCCGGACCAGGATGCCTATGACGCCGCGTTCGCCCGGTTCGTCGCCGGGATTAATCGAGCAGGCACGCTGGTGATCGCGGCGGACGATCCGGGCTGTCGCCGGCTCCGCGCTCGACCTGATTTTGCGCCCCCGGCCCGGCTCCTCACCGTTGGTGACGACCCGGGCGATGCCGATTGGAGGCTCACCCGCGGCGATGACGGTTGGCGGGTTGCCGGGCCGAATGGGGTGCTGGCGCCGCTTTCCCTGCACACGCCGGGGGTCCACATGGCTCGCAACGCGACCGCCGCCGTTGTCGCCCTGGTCGGGTTAGGGTACGCGCCGGACCGGGCCGCGGTCGCGGTCTCCGGCTACACCGGGATTGGACGCCGGTTCGAGTTGAAGGGCGAGGCCGGCGGGATCACCGTCATCGACGACTACGCGCATCACCCGAGCGAGATCCGGGCCAACCTGGCGGCGGCTCGTGAACGGTATCCGCGATGCCGGTTGTGGGCGGTCTTTCAACCGCATACCTACAGCCGGCTGCGGGCGCTCTTGCCCGAGTTCGGCGCCGCCTTTGCCACCGCCGACCGGGTGATGGTCCTCGATGTCTACGCGGCGCGGGAAGCGGACGACCTCGGCATCGGCGCGGCGGACCTGCTGGCCCTGCTCCCACCCGGCGCGCTCGGGGCGCCCGAGCCCGCGGCGGCGGCGGCCAAGCTGGCGAGCGAGGTGCGGCCTGGTGATGTGGTGCTGACGCTGGGAGCGGGGACGATCACCGAGGCCGGGCCGTATCTGCTTGAACTGTTGCGAGCCGCGCTCCCGGCCCCGAATCGTGAGCAAGGCCCCCCGCCCCCACTGCCGCGGGAGCGAGAATGAGCGCATCCGCCGAATCGCGGCACCCGGCCGCGCCAAACCGGCCACGGCGGTCCCCGGCCGGCGAGCCCGGACCGACCATACCGGAAGCGCCGCACTTGAAGGTGCTGCTGAAGGCGCCGCTGTCGCTGCATACGACCTGGCGGGTGGGCGGTCCGGCCGAGGTGTTGGTGCGGGCGCCGACGGTGGCGGATCTGCGGGCGGCGGTTGCTTGGGGGGTGGCGCGGGGCTTGCCAGTTACGGTCTTGGGCGGCGGCAGCAATTTGCTGGTGGGCGATGGCGGGATCCGCGGCCTGGTCATCCTGGCCCGGACGCCGGGCGAGCGGGCGGAAGGGTTGGTTGCGGCCGAGGATTTGGGGGAGGCGGTGCGGCTGCGAATCGCCGCCCAGGCGCCGCTCTCGTGGACTGGGCGTTACGCCGCCGAGCGGGGCTGGTCCGGCCTGGATTGGGGGGTTGGCCTGCCAGGGACGATCGGCGGCGCCACGGTCAACAACGCCGGGGCGCATGGCACCGAGCAGAAGGATCACCTGGATCGTGTTGTTGTTCTCAACAACGCAACCGGCGACGTGGAACGGCGGCCGGCGGCTTGGCTGGAGGCCGCCTACCGGCACACGATCCTGAAGGTTACGCCGCATCCGCGCCCCTGGACGGTGGTCGAGGTCGAGCTGGTGTTGCCCAAGGGCGATTCAGTGGCGCTCGTCCCGTTGGCGGACGAGCACGCCGATTTTCGCAAGCAAACACAGCCGACCGGCGCCTGCGGCGGCTCGACCTTCGCCAACCCGCCCGGCGACTTCGCGGGCCGCCTGCTCGAGGCGGCGGGGATGAAGGGCTACCGGGTTGGTGGGGCCGCCTTCTCGAGCAAGCACAGCAACTGGATCGTCAATGATCAGCACGCGACCGCGGCCGATATCCGGGAGCTGATCGCCACCGCCCGGGAGCGGATCCGGGCTGAATTCGGGATTGAACTAAGGCAGGAGGTGGAGGAGATTGGGGAACGGTAGTGATTATCTCGAATGCCGGCCTGAACGGAGCGAAGCTCGGGAATGAATCCCCGAACTGAATTCACAACACCCGGAGGGTACCGGCCTAAAGGGCTCTCTACCCCTGTGCTTGGGGAATGTTTCCCAGCATAGAAGCCAAATTCGCATTGACCAGCCGGCTTTAGCCGGGTTCGTGATTTCAGCCTGATCGCTTCAGCGTCAGGCTTGGCAGCGAAGGCGGGCATTCGCGAAAGACCACGCGCCGCCAGAACGCAAGGGAGTACCGTCCATGACATCGTCCGCCGGTAAGCGCGGCAAGCGAGAACACAAGCGGGTCCGGGTGGCCGTCGTCTTTGGCGGCCAGTCGAGCGAGCATGATGTCTCGTTGCGGTCGGCGCGGACCATCATCGGCGCCCTCGATCCCGAGCGGTACGAGGTCGTGCCGGTTGGCATCACCCGCCAGGGGCGCTGGCTGACCGGCGGCGACCCGCATCGCCAGCTGACCGCGACCTCGCCGCTCTTCGCGCTGCCAGACGGCAGCCCGCCGGACGAACCGGTCAGCAGCGACGTCGTGGTCTCGCGGCCCGGCACCTTACCGGCCGGGGTGGCCGGGGGCGACGTGGATGTGATCTTTCCCGTATTGCACGGCCCGATGGGCGAGGACGGCACCATTCAGGGGATGCTGGAGTTGAGCGGTATCCCGTATGTCGGCTCCGGCGTGCTGGGGTCGGCAGTGGCGATGGACAAGGCGATGGCGAAGTCGGTCCTGGCGGGGGCCGGGTTGCCGCAAGGCGACTGGCGCCTCGTGGCGCGCCGGGACTGGGAGCGCGACCCGGAGCGGATGACCGAGGCGATCGCGGCGACGATCGGCTTCCCCTGCTTCGTCAAGCCCGCCAACATGGGATCGAGCGTCGGCGTCAGCAAGGCGCATGACCCGAGCGAGCTGCCGGCGGCGATGCTGACCGCCGGCCACCACGACCGCCGGATCCTGATTGAGCGGGCGATCAATGCCCGCGAGATCGAGGTGTCGGTGCTTGGCAACGATGACCCGATTGCCTCGGTGGCGGGCGAAATTGTACCCGCCGGCGAATTCTACGATTACAACGCCAAATACATTGACGACGACTCCGAGCTGCTGATCCCCGCCCCCATTGACGGGACGACGATGGGCCACGTGCAGGAGCTGGCCATCGCCGCCTTCCGGGAGCTCGATCTGGCCGGGCTGGCGCGGGTCGATTTCTTCCTGGAACGGGAAACGGACCGGCTGTTGATCAACGAGGCCAATACCATTCCTGGGTTCACGGCGATTAGCATGTATCCGCTGCTGTGGGAGGCGACCGGCGTCCCGTTGCCGGAGTTGGTGGATCGCTTGATCGCCCTGGCCCTGGAGCGCCACGCGGAGCGGAACCGGACCTGAGACCCGTTCGTTCAGTGCGTCCTATCACGCTGTTCAACCACCCGCGGTGTGCCGGAGCGGTGTGGACCGCGTGCTATACTGACTCGCGGACAAGGGTCGCGAGCTCGACGGGTTCCGTCGTGGGCCATTGCAGACCGCGACGACGCGCCGGCACTGACCCGCATGGATGGTTAAACCGGACATCGTGACCTGATTCAGGCATCGGAGTGACCCCCGCGTGGGGTGTGGGTTACTCTGACCGGGAGCCGTGGTGATGGCTGCCTTGGACCGCGGTCCAGCGGAGTAGGTGTCGCCTTGGCAATCGCCGGGCCGGATAGCGTGGGGTGGGGGAAGAGCAATGCAGTCCCATGGACAGGGTCCAGCGCGGGTCCAACAACGGCGCCCGACCCAGCAACCGCCGGCGAACCGGCCGCCGGCGTACGGACAGCAACCTGAACGGACAATCCCCGAGGGCATGAATGGTCCCGGTCCGGGGCACGATGGGCCGGGTGGCATGCAGCGCAACGAGCGGGCGCCCGTCCGCGATGCTGGTCCGGTACCGGAAACCTTCGCCCGGATCAAGGTGATCGGGGTCGGCGGCGCCGGCGGCAACGCGATCAACCGGATGGTCGAGGCCGGGGTCGAGGGGATCGAATTCGTCGCCGTCAATACCGACGCCCAGGCCCTGACCACCAGCGAAGCGCCGATTTACGTCCGGATCGGGGACAAGCTGACGAAGGGGCTCGGCGCCGGGGGCCGCCCCGAAATCGGCGAACGGGCGGCCGAAGAGAGTACCGATACCCTGGCCGAGCTGGTGCGCAACACCGACATGATCTTCATCACCGCCGGCATGGGCGGCGGCACCGGGACCGGCGCCTCGCCGATCATCGCCAAGCTGGCAAAGGCGGCGAACGCGCTCACCGTCGGCGTCGTCACCAAGCCCTTCGACTTCGAGGGCACCCGGCGGCGGCGGGCGGCGGAGGAAGGCATCGCCAGGCTGCGGGATACGGTCGACGCCCTCATCACCATCCCCAACGAGCGCCTGCTGCAAATGGTCGATCCGAAAACCCCGATTACCGAAGCCTTCCGAATCGCGGACGACGTGCTGCGCCAGGGGATCGGCGGCATTTCCGACCTCATCACCAAGCCCGGCGTGATCAACCTCGACTTCGCCGACGTCAAGACGATCATGAAGGACGCGGGGTCGGCCCTGATGGCGATCGGCCACGGCACCGGCGAGACCCGCTGTCTCGATGCCGCCAAAGAGGCGATCGAGAGCCCCCTCTTGGAGATGAACATCCAGGGGGCGACCGGTGTCCTCTACAACATCACCGGCGGCTCCAACCTGACCCTGATCGAGACCAGCGAAGCGGCGGAAGTGATTCGGGCCGCGGTCGATGAAGATGCCGAGATCATCTACGGCACCTCGATCGATCCCGCGCTCGGTGACGCGGTGACCATTACCCTGATCGCGACCGGCTTCGCCGATCACGCCGAGTATGACCTCGGCTTAGCGCCGCGCCGCCCGGCGCGGGAACGGGAACGCGACCCGCGTGACCACGGCGGCGGCCGCCAGCAGCGGCCAGTCAGCCCGCCGCCGGGCCGGCAGCCAGCGGTGGCGGCGCCGATGTTCCCCGACGACGATTGGGCCACCGAGTCGTCCATCATCAAGTTCCTGCGGGAGCGGTAGACCAGGCTCCCGATGAAATGCCCCTATTGCCGTGCCGACGATAGCCGGGTGGTCGATAGCCGGGAGCTGAGCGGCGGCAACTCGATTCGCCGCCGGCGTGAATGCATGCGTTGCCGTCGCCGCTTCACGACCTACGAGCGGATCGAGGGCACGGGCTTGATGGTGGTCAAGAAAGACGGCCGGCGGCAGGAGTTTGACCCGGTCAAGCTCCGGCAAAAGCTGCGGGTGGCGCTGACGAAGCGCCCGATCGGCGAAGCGCAAATCGACGCCATGCTGCAACGGATCGAGGCGGACTTGCTGTCGTTGGGGACCACCGAGGTGCCATCCAGCGCGATCGGCGAAGCGGTCCTCCGCGAGCTGAAGCAGCTTGACGAAGTAGCCTACATCCGGTTTGCCTCCGTCTATCGCCAGTTCGCGGACATCGACGAGTTTCATCGCGAAATGGAAGACCTCCGCGAGCGCCCGGCGCCGCACCCGCTGACGCGAGGGCGCCCGGGGGTGGGCGAGGGAGATCAAGCTGAGGGGTAGGGAGCCGTGTGGCGGGACGACATACGGTCTGGATTGTTCGATCGCCATGGTCGTCAACCGAGCTCGGGAATGAATGGCCCAAAGGGCACCCCGAGCTAAAAGCACGAACCCGGCTGAAGCCAGCTGGGGCAACAATTTAGCTTCATCCTTGAGAAAAATCTTTTGTGAGCCACCGTAAGCGCCCTTCAGGGCGGTTCGTGAATTCAGCTCGGGGATGTATTCCCGAGCTTGGCTACCGAGGACGGCACTCATAGAGTGGCGAACCCATTGCATCAGCACCGAGCCGGGGACATGGCCCGGCTCGGTGCTGATGCAATTGACGCGCGACAGATTACGATGAGGCCGTCTTGACCGGCTGCTCGCTCGGCTTCTCAGCAGACACCGGTGCCGCGTCGGCGGCGTCAACGTGCTGATCGAGCAGGTCGTTGACGAGCTTGGGGGGGACGCCACCGCTGAGGCGGCCGACCGCTTCGCCGCCCTTGAACAGGACGACCGTGGGCAGCATCATCACCCGCTGCGCCATCGCGTTTTCCTGGTACTCGTCAATGTTGATCTTAACGAATTTCACCCGGCCCGCGCGCTCGGTCGCGATCTCGTCCAGGGTGGCGCCGAGCAAGCGGCAGGGGCCGCACCAGGGGGCCCAGAAATCGACCAGCACCGGGGTGTCGGCCCCGAGCACCTCGCTGGCAAAGGTTTCGTCGGTAATGTCGAGGATGTGGGCCACGCTTTGTGCCTCCAGAGACAGGAAATCTAATACTTCCCAAATGATACCATAGAGATACAGTCTCACATTGTCAGCGTGGTCAACCTACCCGATCGGCGCACAGCCCTGGTAGAAGAGGATTTGCATCGTCACCTGGCCAAACGGCTGGACGTTTGGCTGGGCGATCCTCTCAGCCGCCATCGCCTCGGGGAAGATATCTGGATATTCTTGTCGGACCAGGTTTTCAACCGCGCCAGCTAACGCGACGCCAGTGCCAATATCGGGCCCATTTCCGGTAAAGAGCACGACGCCAGCCCGACACCCGGCTGGATAGTCGGCGACGATAGCGTCGAGCTGGGCGCGGGCTTCGGCCAGGGCATCAGGATCGCCGGTCGTGACCCCACCCAAATCGACTTCAATGATCTCGGTGAGGAAACCCGGATTGAGCGAGCTGTTGGCGGCGAGTTGGGCCAGCGCGGTCGCGGTCGGGGCGGCGCCGGCTTGGGCGGTTTGGAGTGAGGCGACCGTCGCTTGATTGAGCGCCGCCGCGGCTCGCGCCGTCGCTAGCTCGTTGGCGCCGGTGATGGCGTTTTGGGTGGCGATGGCGGCGACGAGCGCTTCATTAGTAGCGAGGGCCGAGATGGTGGCTTGGGCGGCTTGCGCTTCTTGCGTGGCCTGGGCGGCGGCGGTGGCTTGGGCGCGTTGCAGCTCGTCGATATTGTCCTCGTCGGCGGCTCGCGCCGTGGCGAAGGCGGCCAGGGTCGCCTCGGCGGCGAGGGCGTCCTCGGTCGCCAGGGCGTCGACGGTGGCCCGTTCGTCGGCGCCCAAGGCGTCGCGGGTGGCCAGGGCTTGGGCGGTGGCGGTCATTTGGAACTGCCGCAGCGCCTCTTGGGTGGCGCGGGCGGCGGCGGTCGCCAGGGCGGCGTCCGATTCGGCGACGACCGAGCCGAGCGCTTCCGCCGTCAAGGCAGCGCTGGTGGCGGCCTCGTCGCTTTGCAGTTGTTGGGCGGCGGCCAGGGCTTGCTCGGTGCTGAGGGCGGAAATGGTGGCTTGCGAGGTGGCGAGTTGGTTCGGGGTCGGCGGCGGGGTCGGCGTCGGCGGCGGGGAGCCGACCGTGTTCGCGGTAAAGAAGAGCATCGCCAGGCCGAGCAACAGGTCGGCAAAGACCCAGCCGCCGAGCGCGATCATGTCGCCCTGGCTTCGTTTTCTCCGTCGTTGCTGTTGATGCTGCTGCACGTATCTTCCTGGTCAGGGTACGATCACGAGCTACCGTGGCCCGGGTGAGGGGGTTAGGATCGGCGCTGGGGCCAGAGGCGGGCCGGGTCGCGCCGCGGGTTGGCGTCGGGCTCGCCCGATGGTCGTCCTTCGACCAGGGCGGCAATCTGCTCGGCCTGGTTCGTCAGCTCGCCGCGGAGGGCGCCGGCGAAGGCGCGTTCCAACGACTCGGTCGTGGGCGCCGCCTGCGTCGCCCGGGCCAGCAGGTTCGTGAGACCCTCGATCCGGTTGATAAGGGTGGAGACTTCCTTGTTGACCGCTTCTTGCCGCTGAGCGGTGACGATCGAGATCGAGCTGACGTCGCGGGCGACCTTGGTCAGGTCGCCGGCGATCCCGGCCTGGTCGTCCAGCAGCGAGCGGAGGGTCATCGCCTGATCGGCGCTCTGGTTGGCGAGGCGGGCAAACTCGTCGCGCAACTGCGACAGGCCGGCCCCGATCTCTTGCAAGGTGCGGGTGCTGGCGGAGACGCCGCCGGTGCTGCCGCGGAGGGCGTCGGCGAGGCGGTTGTTGGTCTCGACCTCGTTCGCCAGGGCCGATTCGACCCGGGACTGGCTGGTGGCCAGGTGCTGCGCGATCTCGCCGATGCCGCGCACCGCCTCGGTCGCGACTCGCGCCGCTTGCGCGGCAGAGTCGGCGCCGGAGAGCGATTTCTCCGCCACATCGGCCAGGGTGGCGGCGGCGTTGCCGATCTGGCGGGTGACGGCCTGGTCGCTCTGGATATTCGACGTGGTGAGGCGTTCCAGCCCCTGGACCGCGCTGAGCAGGGTCCGCTGGTGATCGGTCGTGGTGCTGACCTCGGAGGTGAGGTCTTCGAGCGCGCCCTGCAAGCTGCCGGAGATTTGGCGGAGCTCGACCACCAGGCGATGGGTTTCTTCCGCCCCGGCCCGCATGCCACTGGCGAAGACGCCAAAGTCGGAAAACTCCCGTTCGCGCCGGTTGGCCATTTGCTCCAACCGCTCATGCTCGACCCGGAGGCGGCCGAGCAGCTCCTGGCTGTTGCGCTCGAAGCGCTCGGCCAGCCGTTCCACGCTGAGGGCCAGGCGCTCGGGGCGGCCGCCGCGGTCGCTGGCGAGCATGACCGACGCTTCGGCCAGCACGTTGTCGAGATCGGCCTGGAACATATTGGCGGTTTTGTCGATCTTGTCCTCGCGGGCCTCGCGCCGGCCGTGAGTGTAAAAGGTCAAGACGATGATGAGGCCGATGAGGACCGCGTCGATCAAGGCGACCATGGAGAAGCTCGGCGCCAGCGGGCTGGCAAAGCCGCCGAATCCTTGCTCCCAGAGAAAGAGGAACGACTGGCCGGCCACGCTGGGATCGGCGACGAGTTGGGCGGAGTAGGCGCGGGAGGCTTCCGCCAGGGCGAACCAGGTCAGAAAGATCGGGACCAGGACGAGGACGTTTCGCATCCGGTCGGCGAGCGAAATGGCGCCGGAGACGTAGCCGCCTTCGCGGACGACCGCGTAGGCATTGGCCAGGCGTTCGGTTTGGAAGGCGCGTCGCAGGTCGACATCGGACCACCGCTGGCGGCCGGCTTCGCTGGCCACGGCTTCGGCCAGATCGGAGAGGCGGGCGGCGGAGCGCGGATCGACACTGCTCAGCTCGTCCGCCATCCCGGTCAGCTCGTTGGCGAGGGCGTGGCGTTGGGCCTGATCCGCCCCATCGAGCCGGGGGGAGGCGGGCCGGCCCGAGCGCTCCGGCAAGGGCGGCATCCGGGCCGTGGCGGTCGCCGCCGGGCGGGCGCCGCCCCAGGACGAGCCGTTGCTGATTTCAGCCGGTAACGCTTGGGATTCCTCTGGCACTTGCGTTCGGCGTCGTTGCACCGCTACCCTCTGACTTTCCGTGCGGGTGTCGACCAGTATGATGGATGACGTCTGGGGCGGGGCTGGCTCACAGACGTCGGGATTGTCCGATAGAAGAACGCTCGACGGTGAGCATTCGGCGTCGTGTCCATCCTCACTGTACCATTATGCGGCTCCCCGCGGCATCTTCCCGCGGTCACTCGCGCGTCAGGTCCGGATCAAGGCGTATGCCGACAATCGCTCAGTTCGATGCCGCCATGCTCCAGATTGGGAGGTCGGTGCCGGCCGTCAAGCGGCTTGGCGGCGGCACGATTCTGCTCAGCCGGCCGGATCAGCCGTGGCGGATCGTGGGCCGCACCGCCGTGGTCTATCAACTGAGCCAGCCCTCCGGCGGCACCCTGGCCCTCCGCTGCCCATTGGGCGAGCCGGGCCCGCTCGATCCCACCCTCGGCGATCGCTACCGAGGGCTGGCGACCGATCCGGCGGTAGCGCCGCTGCGGCGGAGCGGCGGCCCGCTCGTTGGCGGCCTGGTCTATTTTGCCGAGGGCCTCTCCCTCCCGGCCAGCGAGTTCCGGTCGGTTGGGCATCCGGTGATGGTCATGGAGTGGGTCAAAGGGCCGACCCTGCTGGCCGCCGTCGATCGCGCCTGCGACGAGGAGGACGTGACGGGGCTCACCGCGGTGACCGAGGCCTGGGCGGTGGCCATGGCGCGGCTGGCGCGGGCGGGGTTCACGCATGGCGATCTCGTCGCCGACAACGTGATGCTCCGGCCCAGCGGCGGCATCGCCCTCGTCGACTACGATACCTGTACCTGGCGAGACGGCGTCGCCCCGCGCCGGCCGGCCGCGGCCGACGCGCTGCCGCCTGGCTACGCGCATCCGTCCGGGGCGCCACCGCCGCCGGCCGGCCGGGACGACTTTCCGGCGCTGGTCATCTATGCCTCGTTGCAGGCGCTCAGCCGGTGGCCGCGGCTCCGGCAGCGGTTCGGCGATCCCCCGACCACCCTGGGCGGCGGGCTGCTCTTCTCCGGCCGAGATTTCAGCCATCCCGAGGGGTCAACGTTGATTCGCGCCCTGCGCGAGCTCGATGACCCGGTGATCGCCCGGTTGCTAACGACCCTGCTGCGGGCGGCGGGCGGACCGGTGGCGGAGGTGCCGCCGCTGCACGAGGTCGTGGCCGAGGTGCGGATGGTGACCGCGCGCTCCAGCCTGGACCAGGGCCGCTCGCGGTCGGCCTGGCAACCAGAGCGACTGACCACCCGGACCGAGGCGTGGCCGACCGCGCCCCGCCGGCCAGAGCTGGAGGCGACCGAGATCCTACCGCGGATCGACGGCTTTGACCGGCAACCCCCGGCGCCGGACTGGCGGTCGCCGCCAGCCCCGGCCCGGAGCCAGCGCGAGGCGTTGATCGACCCCTTGGAGCGCCAACGGAAGCTCACCCGATTGAACAGCTTGCTCTTGGCGGGAGATGAGGCCGGAGCCGAACGCTTCTGGCAAGAGAGCGGGCTCGCGGACGATCGCGAGGCGGGGCGGGAGCTCGGCACCCGGATCGGTGACATCCAGCGCCGGCGCCGGCTCGACGAGGCGCGGTCGGCGGTCGAAGCGGGGGATGCCGATGCGTTTGTCCGGTCCTGGAACGAAGGCGGCCTCGACCAGTATCAACCCGCCGCCTCGCTGCGGCCGCTGCTTGAATCGGCGCGGCGGCGGACCAGCGGGGCGGAGCATCTGCGGGCCGCGCTCGATGTGAACGACGTGGCCGCCGTCCTCCGCCTCTGGCCGGAGGTCAAGGCCGACCCACGAGCGGCCGCCGCCGCGGTGCGGGTCCATACCCTCATCACCGAGCACGCCACCTCGGCGATCGCGGGGGCGTTGCGGCGGGGCGATGACGCGGCCCTGATTGCCGCCGTCGAGGGGGCGGAAACAGCCGGGGTCGCGATTGACCAGACCGCGCGGCGGTCGGTCCGGGCGGCGCGGGAACGGGCGGAAACCCGGCGCGCGCTGCGGGCCGCGATCGCGGTCGATGACCGGACGGCGCTGGCGGCCTTGGCCCTCTCGGGCCGGTTGGCCGAGTTGGGGCCGATCGAGCCGGGGGTGACCCTAACCGTGAAGCGAGCCCTGGCCTGGCCGCATCTGGACCGAGCCTTGCGGGCCGACGACGACAACGAGATCTCGGCCACCTACGACGCCGACCTCTTTGCCGACGCCCAAGCGTTGACGCCCCAACAACGGACGCGGGTCGAGCTGGCCCGCCACCGGCTGGGCTGGCTGGAGCAAGTCCGCCACGCGATCAAGCGCCGGGACGCGAGCACCCTCCGCTCCGCCCTGGGCAAACCGCCCCCCGGCGCCGAGACCCGCCTGACTCAGGTTGAGCGAGCCCGGATCGTGCGCCTGACCACGACCGAGCGGACCTGAACCTGACGTGTCGACTCCTGGTATTCTTCTCTCCTGACACGAGTTCACGTTCGGAGGCTACGTGTGAGCAAGCAACGTCCCACACGGCCAAAAGAACCGGTAGCGGTCAGGTCGAACCGCGCTTCCGAGCGGGCAGCCTGGAGCGTGGTGCCGCCGGCGCCGCTTGCCCCACTCGCGGAGCCAGCTCCTGCTGAAGGTCAAGCAGCATCGGACTGGTTATTGGATCCCGCCGTGTTTGCTCTGGAAAGTCAGCGCGCCTCGATTGAGACGCTCGAAGCGCAACTGGAGCGGGCGGTGGACGCCTTGATTGCCCATCGCCTTGATGATCCGACCGATCTTGGAGGTCACCGCCAGGTTCTGTTTGATTTGTACGAAGCGGACATCATCTCCAAGCCAGAAGTTCGGCGGCGTGGAGACTTAGCGCCCGCGGAATTCTATGACGAGATTCGCAAGTACCGTGTTCGCAAGCGTCAACCTTGAACGAGCCAGCCGGTGCTTTTTGCTGACGCGACTGCCCTGATTGCGCTTGGCGAGCTTGGTTGGATCCCGCTTCTCCAACAATTCGACCCCGAGATCACTATCAGCGCAACGGTCCGATCCGAGGTTATACGGTCGGCTCGGCAGCTCACGGAGGCAATCGATCAAAGCTGGCTGAGCGTTGAAACGGCGAAGGCTGAAGAGCTGACGGCGTTCCGAACGATGGCTCCCGCGCTCGATCGAGGAGAAACAGAAACCATCGTCATCCTCCGTGCCACGCGCCCGGAGAGCGCGAAGGTGCTAGGCGACGAGAGAGCCGCCTTCAACTTCCTCATTCGACTCATTGACCACGATGAACAAAACGGCCGAATTGAGGTGATCTGTTTGGCTCAGGTGCTCCATGGGCTCGACGACAGAAGAGTCCTTCCGGTGACGGCCGAGGCCGCGATGCATACCTTGCTTACCCTTGGTCACTATGCGTGGCAAGGAACGTCCGTGCATTTTATCTGGACTGGTGCAACAAACAGGGCAAGGTTCCTCTTCCTGGTTGAGCGATTGCCATCAATAGCCGCTCGGTACGTACCTTGCGTCCGACCCGAGAGCGGAGAGAGCGGGAACGACCATGGGGAGGAACGAGATGGCGACGTTGAGCGGCGACGGCACGCTCTACGATGAGGACGAGAATGAGCTGGCCCCGGTCCGCTACCGGATCGAGCATGAGGCACCGCCGGGGGAGCCGATCGTGAGCTGGGCCGGGGAGGTGAGCTTCGATACCGTGCCCGATGTGTCGCTCGAGCCTGGTCGCTATCTGCTGATTCTGGAAGATGGCAGCCGCGGCGAGATCGAGATCGAGCCAACCGGCGCCGCCTCCGCTGGCGAAGGGCAGATTGCCTTCAGCGGGACCAGCGTGCTGTAGCGACGCCTCCCCGCCCACGGGAGGGGAGGCGTCGGCGTTCAGATCGGCGGCTCGGCGGGTCGCGTCCAGGTTCGACTGGTGACCGAGCGCTCGACCGCGTCGAGCACGGCTTGGCAGCGGAAGCCGTCTTCGAAGGTCGGGGCCGGCGAGACGCCGGCCTTGATCCCGTCGAGCAAATCCTTCACGACATGAACGAAGGTGTGCTCGTAGCCGATGATGTGCCCGGCCGGCCACCAGTTGGCGGTGTAGGGATCGGCCCCCTCGGTGACGTTGAGGGTGCGAAACCCTTGCAGCCCGGCCGGGTCGTCGACGAAGAAGACCTGCAGCTCGTTCAGCCGCTCGAGGTTGAACCCGATTGTGCCGGTGGCGCCGTTGATTTCGAACGCATTGTAGTTGCGCCGGCCGGGGGCCAGCCGGGTCGCCTCGAAGGCGCCGGTGGCGCCGCTGGCGAAGCGGGCCAGGAACATCGTCGCGTCATCGACCGTGACCGGGCCCATCTCCTGGCCGGCGGTGGCC
>JALZJP010000018.1 GCA_030859715.1 Chloroflexota bacterium | reverse complement strand
CCCACGGCCCGACCGTCCAGCCGCGAAGGTGGGGCAATGGGCTCGGGAGGCCGGGCGAGAGGCGACGAGACATGATCCGGTACGTAACGCGGCGGGCGGCCACCGCGGCGCTCACGATCTTTGGCGTGGCGACGATCGTCTTCGTCATGATGCGGTTGGTGCCGGGCGGCATCGTCGAGGCGATGATGGGCCCGACCGCCGCCCAATCGCCGGAGCTCGTCGCCCGGCTGGAAGCGAAATATGGGCTCGACCAGCCGATCATCGTGCAGTACGGCCTCTGGCTCGGCAACGCCCTCCGCGGCGATTTCGGCGAGTCGCTGACCACCCGGTCGTCCGTGACCGCGGAGCTGGTGCGCCGGGGCGCCGTCACCGTCGAGCTGGCCGTGCTGGCCACGGTCCTCTCGATCGCCTTCGGCCTGCCGGCCGGGGCCTTCGCCGCGCTGCGCCGCTTCTCCCCGGCCGATGGCATCGTCCGCGTTGTCGCCCTCGTCTTTCTCTCGGTCCCGGAGTTCGTCCTCGGCACGCTCCTCATCTACGTCGTCTCGACCCGGGGGCTCGGGCTGCCGGTTTCGGGGTATATCCCGCTTTCCGAGGATTTTGGCGGCCATGTCCGCTCGATGCTGCTGCCGACCCTCTCGCTCGCCGCCGTTGCCGCGGCGGTGGTGATGCGGGTCGTTCGGTCAAGCGTGGTCGAGGTGCTGGGTGAGCCGTTCGTGGTCACCGCCCGGGCCAAGGGATTGGCGGCCAGGGCCGTCACCTGGCGTCATGTGATGCGCACCGCCCTGATCCCGACCGTCACCATCGTTGGCATCAACATGGGCTACCTGCTGGGCGGGGCGATTATTATCGAAGAAATCTTCTCGCTCCCCGGCCTCGGCCGCTACGCCCTCCAAGGCATCCTGGGCCGTGACTATCCGGTCGCCCAAGCGACCGTGATCGCCGGCGCCGCCATGTTCGTGCTGGTCGGTCTTGCCGCCGACCTCTGCTACGCCTACCTCGACCCGCGGATTAAGTATTAGGCGGGGAGCCGTCTCCGCCGCCACCGGCCGCCGCCGCGGCGGCCAGGAGCCGCATCGCCGATGTCCGCCATTGACCGGGAACGTGATAGGGCGGACGGGACAACGCGGCCGGTGGCGGCGCCATCCGTGCCACCGGCCACGAGTCCGAGCTTCGTCACGGTGCCTACGCGCCCCGACCGGCCGGAGCTTTCTCGCCGCGCGCCGCGCGGCCGCCCGACGGCGCTGGCGCTGGCCCGCCGTAGTCCGATCGGGGCCGTCGCCGCCCTCGTGCTCCTCCTTGTCCTGGCCGTGGCCCTCTTCGGACCGCTCCTCGGCACCGGCGACCCGGTGGCGACCAACCCGCTGGCTGTCTTCGCTCCGCCCTCGTCCACGTTGCCGCTCGGCGGCGACTACCTGGGCCGTAGCGAGTTGGCCCGGCTCGTCGCCGGCTTGCGTGTCTCGTTCGCCCTCGCCGCCGCCTCGGCGCTGCTCGCCGCCGCGGTCGGGATTGCCCTGGGCGTCACCGCCGGCTATTCCGGCGGCGCCGCCGATGAGGCGGTGATGCGGCTGACCGACCTCCTCTTCGCCTTTCCGACGCTCCTGCTGGCGCTCTTGATCGCGATGGTGCTCGGCCCGGGCATCCCCGGCGTGCTGGCCACGATCGTGGTCGCCACGATCCCCGTCTTTGCCCGCGTCGCCCGCGGCCCGACCCTCAGCGTGAGGACGACCGAGTACGCCATCGCGGCGCGGGTAGCCGGCGCCACGCCGTCGCGCATCATTTTCCGGCACGTCCTGCCGAATATCACGTCACCGCTCCTCGTCCAGCTTGCCTTCACCCTCTCGGGCGCCCTGATCGCGGAGAGTGGGCTCAGCTTCCTGGGGCTTGGGGTGCAGCCGCCGATGCCGTCGCTCGGTTCCCTCCTGCGTGATGGCAAGACCTACATGGAACTGGCACCGTGGATGATGATCGTTCCCGGCGTGGCGTTGGCGGCGACGATCCTGGCCATCAACCTGCTGGGCGATGAGCTGCAAACGCTGATCGATCCCCGCCTCCGGCGCCGCTAGCAGGCGACCCGGCGATGAGTCGACTTCTTGTTTTTGAACTCAGCCCGACGATGAGCGAGACGTCCCGATCGGCGGCCGGGACGTGGTGGTCGGCTGGTCGCGATCTTTCGCTTCCTCGCGGGTGGCCCAGGTGAGGAAGACGATCGTGATCAGCAGGAAGTAGACGGTGTTGACGCCGAGCCACATCATCAGTCCGGCCGCTTGCTGATCCCTGGCCAGATCGATGCCCCAGGCGCGGGGAACGGTCGCGTAGTAGCCGTAGAGGGGCGGGTCGGCCATCGTGATGAAGGCGCCGACGATGCCGCCGGGCAGGGTTTGGGCGAAGAGGTAGAGGCACATCGGGAGGGGATGCAGCCGCGGCCACTCCGGCAGGTTGCCCAGGATCGGCCACCAGAGCAGGATCGAGGTCGCCAGGTAGGTGAGGTGCTGGAGGATGTGGACCGGCTCGTTCAGCAGGGCCAGGTTATACAGGTCGGGGACGTGCCAGATGACGAAGGTGAACCCGGACAAGAAGAGGGCGACGACCGGCCGGGTAAGGACGTAGCCGGCCCGCTCCACCCCGCGCCAGCGTAAGAGCGGACGGAGCAGCCAGCCCGGCGTGCCGTAGATTAGCAACGGCGGCACCACCAGGGTCAGGATCACATGCTGCACCATATGGGCGGTCAGCAATAGCCCGGCCCAATCCTCGATCGGCGGCCCCAGGGCAAGCAGCAGCGCCAAGCATCCGGCCAGAAACGAGGCTCGCTGGCGGACCGAGATTGGCCGCCGTTCGGCGCCGGGTGAGCGCCGGTTCAGCGGCCCGACGACCCAGATGTACCAGGCGGCAAGGGCAAAGACGCCCACGACGACCGAGGCATCGAGCACCCAGTTCGTCCAGAACGGGCCGCCCAGCAGCCAGGGATCGCCGTGCAGCGGCGGCATTCCGGCGCGGTAGCTGAAAAAGGCGAGCGGGCTCATGTCACTCATTCCGGACTGATGCTCGATGATCGCATCGACGCGAGCGATCCCCGGACCATGATCCGGGGCCGAATCCCAAGCATAGCGGAATCAATCGCCAGCGGTTCGGTGCGACTGCACTGGATCAGGCCGCCGCGATCATTCGGTCGTCGAGCGCGATCGCCGTGGCGGCGATCGCCTCTGCCAATCCTGCACCCCTCCATGGTACGATCTCGCCGGCACGTCCTCGCTGCCGACGGTTCCGCGCAAAGGACTTCTGGCGATGACCATCACCACCCGCCTTATGACGGTCGAGGATCTGGAACGGATTCGCTTGCCCGAAGGGTTATGGGAGGTGATCGATGGTGAGCTGGTCGACGTGACCGGGGCCGGCGGCAAGCATACAAACGTGACCGGAAATGTGTACCATCACTTGAGCGTCCATGTTCGGCCGTCCCGCCTCGGCCTCATCCTGCTTCCCGATTCCAGCATTGTCGTCACCGAGAACCCCCTCATGGTGCGGTTGCCGGATACCGGCTTCATTCGGGCCGACCGGCTGCCGCTCGACCAGATTCCCGACGGCTACATCCGGGTCGTCCCCGACCTGGTGGTCGAGGTGCGCTCGCCAGGCGATTCCCGGCGGGAGGTCGTGGCGAAAGGAATGATGTGGCGGGAGGCCGGGGCCGGCCTGGTCTGGCTGGTCGACCCGATCACGGAAATGGTGACCGAGCTGGCGCGGGGACGGGAGCCGCGCGAGCTGACCGCCGAGCACAGCCTCGATGGCGGCGAGGTGTTGCCTGGCTTCCAACTGCCGGTGCGCGACAT
>JALZJP010000017.1 GCA_030859715.1 Chloroflexota bacterium | reverse complement strand
CCGGCGACGGTGCGGGCTGTCTGCTACCGATTGTTCACGCAGAACTTGATCGCCAACATGAGCAAGGGCGAGACCGACAAGGTGTCCCGCGCCCTGACCCTGGCCCGCGAGCGCGGCTGGATCGCCTGGGAGTGGATCGTTGACGAAACCCGCCACGTCGAGCAGCGGCCTGGCTGGGATGACCCCGCGGCGTTCATGGCCGTGGCGAAGCGCTCCTACCGCCTCGACCGCTGGCAGGATCAGCCGGAGCGGATCCTCGTCGTCTCCGAGAAGGCCACCATTGGCGGTCTGTTGCGACCGGTGCTGCACGCCTATGGCGTTGGATTTCTGGTGCTGCATGGGTTCGGCTCCGCGACCGCGTTGAACGACCTCGCCGATTTCAGCCTGGCGGATGATCGGCCGCTGAGCCTGCTGTACATTGGCGATCACGACCCCAGCGGCCGCTACATGTCGGATGTGGACATTTCCCAGCGCCTGGACAAGTACGGCGGCCAGGCGACGCTCAGCCGGCTGGCAGTGACGCCGGAACAGATCGCGGCCTACGACCTCCCAACCTTCGCGGCAGAGACCAAGGCCAAGGACGCCCGGTATCGCTGGTTCTTGGACCACCACGGCGTCACCTGTTGCGAGCTAGATGCGCTGAACCCCAACGTCTTACGTCTGGTCGTCGAGGACGCGATCGTGGGCGTGATCGACTGGCCGACGTGGGATCGAGCGGAGGTCGCCGAGGCCGCGCAGTTGCGGAGCTTGGATAACTTCTTCACGAGCTGGCCCGGCGCGGCCTGATGGCTATTTTGAGGCAAGCCCGAGAATACGAACGGAGACGATCAGCATGACGGTGGAAACGAGGTGCAGACGGTGCGGCATCACCTTCAGCCCGAACCGGGACGTGATCCTGGCCGGCGCCTGGCGCCTCTGTGACGACTGCCGCGACCGTGATGAGGCAGAGGCGGAGCACCTTCTCAGCAATGAACGAGCGGCGAAGCGGGCCAGACCGCGGGATTGGTGGGCGGCCGACCGAGCGCGCCGCCGGCAGGAAAAGGCGGGATAGCAAAGCAATGGCTAGCAAATGCCAAGGCACCAATGCGACCGGCGAGCCATGTTCCGCCAGGCCGATATTAGCGGACGGCTACTGCTACTGGCACTCGCCGGCGCGGGCCGCCGACCGGGCCGAGAACAACCGGCGTGGCGGCCTGGCGAAGTCGAACAAGGCGCGGGCCAAGAAAGCCATCCCGGAAGCGCTGACCACCGAGGAGCTGGCCGGCTGGTTATCCGTTGCCTTCAAGCGCGTCCTGGCGGGCAGCATGGAGCCTGGCGTCGCCACCGCCGTGGCGACCGTGGCGAAGGCGATGCTGGCGGTCAACGAAGCTGGCGCGCTGGAGCGGTTCGAGGAACGTCTCAGCCAATTGGAACGCGCCACGCGGCGCGGGTGGTCAGCGTGAACCTGGCCGGCTTGGAGAAGCGGCTTGCCGCCCTGACCTACCGGGCATCACCCCCGCAGCAGCCGATGTCGCGGCTGGATCTGGCCGCCACGCTTGGGCTGACCCTCGATCCCTGGCAGCGATCGGCGCTGGAGTCCGCGTCGCGGCAATTGCTCCTGAACGTCACCCGGCAGGGCGGCAAGAGCACGGTGGCGGCGCTGCTTGGACTCCACGAGGCGCTGAGCCGGACCGGCGCCCTAGTCCTGGCCGTCTCCCCGGGTGAGCGGCAGAGCAAGCTCCTGTTCCGCACGATGATGCGCTTCTACCGGGCGCTCGGCAGGCCGGTGCCCTCGGTCGTGGAGAACAAGCTGTCATTGGAGCTCGCGAATGGATCCGAGATCCACGCCCTGCCGGGGAACGAGGACACGGTCCGTGGTTTCAGCGACGTCGCGCTCCTCCTGGTCGATGAAGCGTCGCGGGTGCCGGACGAAATGATGGTCGCGGTCCGACCGATGCTCTCGGTCTCCGGCGGCCGGCTCGTGACGATGAGCACGCCTTGGGGCAAGCGTGGCTGGTGGTGGCAGGCGTGGGACGTTGGCGGCGACGCCTGGCAGCGATTCGAGATCCCGGCGACGGCTTGCCCCCGGATAAGCCCGGACTTCCTGGCCGAGGAGCGACGCTCGTTGCCCTCGATGTGGTTTGCCAGTGAGTATGAGTGCCGTTTTGTGGATCCGGTCGACGCCTTCTTCCGCTCCGAAGACATCGTCGCCGCCATCGACCCGACCGTCCGTCCGCTGTTTGGAGGAAGCCATGCCGCCTAGTCTGCTGACCATGGACGCCACTGCCTCGGTCGTGGCCCGCCCGCTGAAGCCGACCTACACCGCCGGCTTGGACTTTGGGCAAAGCCAGGACTTCAGTGCGATCGTGATCGTCGAGCACGCCGGCCCCGGTGCTCGGCCCCATCTGCCGGAGCAGGTCTGGCACCTGCGCCATCTCCAGCGCTGGCCGCTCCAGACGTCCTACGTCGCGATCGTCAGCGACGTGATGGCGATGCTGGGGACGCCGCCCCTTGCCGATCACACCACGTTGGCGCTCGATTTGACTGGCACTGGACGACCGGTGCTCGATCTCTTCCGGGCCGCGCTGCGCCGACCGGCATCGGGCTTGAAGCTGCCCCTGGTGCCGATCAACATCACAGGCGGGGTTCAGGTGACGCAGGACCGAGGCATCTTCAACACGCCGAAACGGGATCTGGTCGCCGCGGTGCAGGTTTCGTTGCAGACAGGCCGACTGAAGATCGCCGCCGGTCTGTCGGACACGCCGACCCTGGTGGCGGAACTGCAGAACTTCCGGGTGCGGATTTCCGCCTCCGGCCATGACAGCTATGGCGCCGGCGCCGGCGAGGAGTGGAGGGTTGGTAGCCATGATGATTTAGTCCTCGCCGTCGCGATCGCGTTGTGGACGGCGCAACGCGCCCAGGGAGCCACGATGCAATGGCTCGCGTAGAGAGAAGGAGAGCACGAACCCATGGGCAAGAAAATGACGACACCGACCACCTTGTTGCACACCGAGATCGGGACGTGGCTGGAGGGACAGCCGACCGACCTGGAGATGGAGCACTGCCGGCAGGCCCTCGAGGCGGCGACCGCGAAGGTGGCCCAGTTGTGGGCCGAGCAGACCGCGACCGTCGCCCGCCGTGGTGACGTCGACCGCAAGCTGGTGGGCAGTGCCGCCGCGGACCGGCCGCCCCTACATCACGAGGTGCTTGAGATCGACAGTGAGCTGCGAGTGCTGGCCCGACTGATCGAGGCCGCGGAGGCCGATCGGCTCCGGGCCGAGCTGGTCGCGCTCGCCCGCGTCAATGCCATGATCGTGGCTGAGCTGGACGAGATCGCCGCGATCGCTGCCGAGCACATGCCGGTGATCCGGGGGGCCAGGACACCCGAGGCGATGGCGAAGGTCCAACCGCTTCGGGCGGAGATCGGCCGGCTCCGGCAGCGAGTGCAACGCCTCGAGTTCATGCAGGCTATCGTCAAGATTCACGCCGGCCGCGTTGGCGACGACATTGACATCACGAACGAGCGGACGTGGGAGCCGGCGGTGACGAAGGCGGCCGCAGCACGTGCAATTCGTCGGGCAGCATGACGTCGTTTGGTTTTGGGGCGCCCCGAAGGTCATATGCAGAGGAACGCGTGCCTGTCCCCATTCCGTGTCTGCAATGTCCCCGCAATTTGGCCTGCCTCATTGATGGACAGGTCGAGAGTGCTATAGAAAGCGACGCCAGAGGTGACGAGCGCAAGCGGGCGCGGAAAGCTGTCGTGCTCGCCAAGCATCTCGTCTAGTGCCACCATGCGTCCTCTCTCCCAGAGAAACGGATACGCAACTCGTCTCGCGTTGGCCCACCGCGTCCACGGCTCTGTGATAGCAGGGTCAACGACGCTATCATCGACGCTTCCTGACCAGCCTACGACCTGCCCTCGATTGTTGATCCCAGTAGCTATGGAGAACGCATGAGCCTTGTCCAGGTATCCGAGGGGATGTTGGCCGTTGGCGTCCAGCAAGAAGGCATGGGGATCTCCCTCATGGATTGCCCCGACGACCTGCCCGTGATCATTGATTGCAACGGCACCCGCGATGCAGGATCCAGCCATCAGGGCTCGACTCCGCGCTTCATCGAGACCGGGCAGCGTGTACTCCTGCTTCTGAAAGGTCTTCCCCCCAAAGAAGCTATAGCCAATCATTTGACCAGCGTTGTTGATGGCCTTGGGTATCACTTTGAGTGGTGTGACTTGCCCGGCCTCCCACAGGAACCCAATGTGGATCCGCGCCAATTCGCGCGAGCGTCGGTTGTTGTCTTCGGAAAGGTATCTAACGGACACCTCTCCGACGATCTGTCCGGCGTCATTGATGTCATTGGCGTGCGTATGGACGTCTGTGCGCTGCGGCCCGCCGTCATACGTCACCACCCCATTTGGTCCGCGGACAGTGATCGACAGGTCGATGCTCTCCGCAACCCCAAGGTCAACCATCGAGCCAGCATCCCAGAGACAGGGGCGGGATCCTCCCGGAGCGTCCCAGTACGCACCGATCACCTGGCCCGAGTTATTGATTGCGTTTGCACTTCCAAAGTGCCCGTCGGGTGTGCTGAGTTCGGACAGGTGCTCGCCGATCCAAGTCCAAGCGTAGGAAGTTCCCGCAGCCGGTGCTGCCCACCCCACTACCTGGCCGTGGTCATTGAGGTCAGTGGCAGCGCTCTCTCCAGACGTGTCGAGCTCGATCAGCCGGCGGCGTGGCTGGTCTAGATGGCGTAGGCCACGGGTGAGCAGGCGGGATGGTTGCCCGGGCAGGGAGAGGGAGCGCGATTGGTCCGGCTGAATTGCCCGCTCGTCGCTCATCGTATCCCTGCGTCACTGACTGCGATCCCGCGGTAAGGTCGTTGGGCAAGGCTCGTTACTCGATAAGGAATGCGTGGTGGTTCCCGCTCCGCGTCAGAAGCGTTCCCACAATCTGCCCGTGATCGTTGATCTCCAGATTATAGAGGTCATAGTTGGTCGGATTGGATCGGTGCTCCGCAGCGAGTGGTCGAGCGAAGCCATCTCCACTGGATACCCGCGATTCCAACGGATGGATCTGCCCTGATTCCCACAGAAATGGCTGCACTCGAATCTTGCCACCTTCGCCGTGATCGGGTCCTGACCAACCTACAACTTGCCCTACGTTGTTGATCCCCATAGCTGCTGAGAATGAGTGTTCCTGTGCAAGGAAACCTAATTCCGTATAGGTGCGACTTCCAGGCTCCAGAATGTAAGCTGGATTGTCCTCGGTATTAGAGTTGAGTCCAAGGTCATGGCCGACGACCTGACCGCGGTCGTTGGTGGCCGACACATCATCGGGAATGCGACCGCCATCAGTCGGATCGACGCTCTCTATGGGATATTCGCTGTGAATCTGGACGGCCGGCCATTGCCCAATTTCAGGGGCCCATGGCCAGCGAATTCCGACGATGTGGCGTGCATTGTTGGTGGCTACGGGAAGAATGTCTAGAAGTGTAAGCGAGTTGGATTCCCAACGAAAACCCACCCCACCTACGTGGTTCGGCTTCTCCCAATAGGATAGACAAATCCAGCCGATTACTTCGCCTGCATCATTGATGTCGTTGACTTCCAGACTAGCGTCGTGGGGCTGGCCAAGGTAGTCGACACTTCCGTCAGGCCAAGTTTGCGTCGCCCCGCGGATGATGGTTGCGGGATCGAGGCCAAGGTCGCGCATCACTCCATCGTCCCACAGAAATGCCCGTTCATTACCGTTCGAGTCTCGGCAAGTGCCGACTACCTGCCCCTGGCTGTTGATCGCCACAGCCCGACTTGAACTTCCGCCGAGCGTGCTGAGATTATGCAGACACCTCCTCTCCCACATGAACGCATGCGTGTCCTCCGTTGCCGTGTCCGACCAGCCCGCCACTTGGCCGGCGCCATTGATGTCTGAAGCCCAACTGTTCTGGCCACCGAGGGTACCGAGATCGATGAGCCGCCGCGATCGATCTAAGTGACGCAATCCACGGGAAAGGAGCCGCGACGGCCGTCCAGGCATGGAGATGGAGTGTGATTGGTCCCGCTCGACCGCCCACTCGTTGCTCATCGCTGCGTCTGGTCCAGCAGGTGTCGATACGTTGCAACTAGCTCTGCCAGCCGATCCCGTGCCGCAGCAATGTCCCGCCCCAGGTCCCGCTCCAGCCGCTCCAGGACGCCTTCGCCGTTCAATTCCCGCTGCCAGAGGGCGAAGGAGTCGGCGGTTCGCAAAGCAGTCAGCTCATCCTCGAGAGTGGCGACCAAGCCATCAAGACGGGCCACTTCTCGAATCGCCCAGACCAACTTCTCACCGATGCTCCACCTCTCGAAGGCTGGATCCTCGGCCGCCGCCTCACTCTGCAGAGCACGAAGGGCCGCGATGTTGCGCTCCTGGAAAGCCGCGTTGATCCGCTGCATGAGCGGCTCGCGTCGGTGCCGCTCCTCGAGGGTTCGGGCCAGGTCGGGGTGGAAGCGGCGGGCCAACTCCCGGTAGAGTCGGACGATCTCGGCCTCGCCAGCCTCATCTAGTCGCGGGCGCTCTTGATCCCGCTCGAAGACTCGCTCGTAGCGGCGCGTCTCCTCATCGTCTTGTCGGATCTCCTCGTACCGGCCGGCGAACTCGCGCTGGACGTCCTCCTCGACGCGCCGGGGATCAGCAGACGGCTCCGCCGTGAGGCGGGCGATCCGTCGCTCGTACTCGTTGATCGCGACGCGCACCCGGTCGAGCTCGACAAATAGGGTGCCGGCTCGGGCGTGGTATTCCGCCTCGAAGTGGCCGATCTCGACTCGTAGCTCTTCTAGTTCCGCTTGAAGATGCGCCGCTCGACGCTTGCGGGTCTCGACCTCGGCCAAGTAGCGGGTGTACTCCCGCTCTTCAGGTGTCTGTTCCTTGACGATGGCGCCTAGCGTCACGTCGCCCTCCACGAGGGTTGTTGCAGTCACTGATAGACACAGTTTGTGTCCCGTCAGCGGTCAGTTTGCTTCGTCTGCGCATCAGACTACCGTAGCCTTGACACGGACGCAACGTGGTCTCGTGGTAAGTTTGGGAAGAGAACTAACGTTCTCTTTCTGGGGAGATGGTTCTGATGGAGCGCGTTACGATTGACGATCGCGAGGGGCCGTCCCTGGCACTCATCGCCGAGGAGATCCCGCTGGCAGATTAGACCGAGGCCTTCATTTTGCTCCGAGACGTAGAGTTCGAGCCTAGTGGCCGCTTACGTGATCTGCTTCGCGGCAGACGGGTGACGCCGGCGGACGTGGGGCAGGCGCAGCCACAATAGTTGCATTGTCACTCGCCGTCGGATTCTGTTCAAGGTAAACTCTCCGCAATCCCGGAGCGTAAACGTAGCAGAATTGGATGAACCTGATGGCGAGTGACGACCCCAACGATGAGGTTCCCCTTCATTTGCGACCCGTTGCGCCTGCAATTAATGGCCCGGCTCGCAAGGCGCTCGATACCTATCTTCAATCTTGGCAGCCAGGGATGAGAGTAGTCCCTGAGGACCTTTTGAAAAGAGCAAAGACGATACTCCTTGAGAATCCCGCTCGGTGGGGGAAATACAATCAGACAGTAAATATGCAGCATGTGATTGACGTGGTTGATACGTACGAGATTATGGGATGGGCCAAAGTTGAGCGACCAAGCGACGGATCTGTTGTTGTCGTCGATGTAATGCCCATCTTTGCTAAGCAGAGTGAGATGACTCGCGGCGAGTTTATTGGGCGGAGACAGCAAGCGGATAAAGCACGGCAACGGTTGAAGGATGATCGAGAAGTAGCGGGCGACATACCAGCGCTGCTTGACATATCTATTCACGATGACCTTGCGACGCTTGCCACTAAGCTGCGAAAGCACAATATGGAGATTACAGTAGCCATGCCGCCGGGTTTCCATTCAAACGCCATAGCTATTGTTCTACACCACACAACGGGACACAAATTCAAGGCAGGTGGAGCGGATGTGAGTGAAGCAGTCTGCAATGCCGCAGCCATGGCGTTCAAGGGCTTTATGGAATCGGCACCCGAGTCCCAGGCTTAGTTGGATCGGGCATCACCGCCCCGCGGGCACAATCGCCGTCCCCATCGGATCCTCCCAGAAGCGCTTGATTATCTCGGCGATCGCCGCGTCTCCTAGCATCGGCTGCTCCCAGACCCCGTGCCGCATCCCCTTCCGACCTCCTCTCCCCCGCTGTCATCAAAGGCAATGCAGAACACGGTCAGATTCTCTGCCACGGGACAAACTCCTCTCTCTGTGACTACATACGCACAAACGAATATAGTATAGCGCGAAGGTATATAAAAGAGTATAATCTGCAAAGGTAGATGCGCAAGGAGGACAGCGTGGCTGACAGACAAGAACAGTGGATGACAGTCGAACAGGTAGCGGCGTTCCTCAGCTTGAAAGAGGAGACGGTCCGGCGGTGGATCCGTAGCGGCGAGATTCCGGTGCTGGATCTGCCGAGTCGGCGGGCCGGCTATCGGATCCGGCGCAGTGACCTCGATCGATTCATCGCTAAGCGGTATGGGCCCGTGGAAAAAGCCGCCGCCTAGACGAGTCCTAGGCGGCGTAGCGCGTCCGGTGAGGTAAGCACCGAGGCGCACCGGAGGGAGTTTCTCATGAGCACACCAGTCCGCGCGGTCATCTACACCCGCGTCAGTAGCGTGGCGCAGGAGCAGGACGGCACGTCACTCGACACCCAGGAGGAACGGTGCCGCGCCTATGCCAAGGAGCGCGGCTGGACCATTGTCGCGCTCGAGCGTGAGACCCATACCGGCGCCGACCTCTTTGGCCGGCCGCGCCTCACTGCCGTGCGGCAATTGCTACGAGAAGGCGGCGCCGACGTATTGCTCGCCTATGCGCTCGACCGGCTGAGCCGCAAGCAAACCCATGTCGCTATCATCGCCGACGAGGCGGAGTCGGCGGGCGTCGAACTCGCATTCGTGACTGAGGATTTCGAGAAGGGACCGGTCAGCACCTTCATTCGCGGCGCCAAGGCATTTGCCGCCGAGCTGGAGCGGGAGAAGATCAAAGAGCGTACCATGCGCGGCCGTGAACAACGCCTGCGGAATGGTCGCCCTCTGCCCGCCGGCAGACCGATCTATGGGTATCAGTGGCGCGACGACACCCACGGCAAGCTCGACGAGGACCCGCGGACCGCGCCCGTGGTGCGCCGCATCTTTGCCGAGGCGGCCGCCGGCCGGCCGATCCGCTCCGTCGCCCGCGGCTTGACCGCCGATGGGATCCCCACGCCCACGGCACGCGCCGCCGACTGGAGTAGCGCGACCGTCTGCAAAATCCTCCATAATGACGCCTACACCGGGCACCTGTTCGGTCTCCGCACGCGGACCGACCGCACCACCGGCAAGCGCCGGAATATCCCGATGCCACTGGCCGACCGCATCCCCCTCCCGGCCGGCACGCTGCCACCCCTCGTCGATGCCGACACCCTCGCCGCCGTCGCCGGCCGGTTGGCAGCCAATAAGGCCCAGGCGACCCGGAACAACCAGCACCCGGAAGCTACCCTCCTGCGCGGCGGGTTCGCCCGTTGCGGCTACTGTGGGAACAATCTTGCCGTCAAGCGGGACAGGCGCGGCACATTCATCTCGTACCGTTGCAACACCGCCAATCGAGATCACCACGGCTGCCCCGCATTTGCCATCAGCGCCTCACTCCTCGACACCGCCGTCTGGGCGAAGGTCCGGGCAACCGTGCTCGACCGCACCCTGATTCAACGTGAAGTCCAGAAGCTCCGTGGCCAGGACCCGAGCCAGGCGGACTTGGCGGCCCTCGATCGGCGGCTGGCGGAGACCGAGCGGCGCCGAACCAACCTAACCAAGCGCCTCGCCCTCTTCGATGATGACGACGCGGCGGCGCCCCTGGTGACCGAGATCGCCATGCTGACCAAAGAGCGCCGCCTGCATGTGGCGGACCGGGCAGCCCTGCTCGCCGAGCGAGACAGTTGGCAGACCGCCCAGACACGCCTCGACGACATCACCAACTGGTGCCAGACCGTCGCCGTCAACCTCGACAACCTGGACTACGCGGGCAAGCGAAACGCGCTGGAAGCGTTCGGGATCGAGGCTCGCGTCTGGGCGCAAGGCCACGCCCCACGGTACGAAATCCGCGCCCGGATCGCGCTCAGGGGTGATATTGTGTCTACTACATCACGGTGCAGGCGTGGGGTCGGCCGCGAGTGATCGAGGATGTCGCCTGGCTCCGTCGCCAGCTTGATGATCTCACTCGCTCGCAAGAAGATCACCGGCCCGTGCCCTGGGCGGTCGACGACGCGCCGGCACCGTTCATCACGGGCCAGATCAAGGGCATCATTGGGATCGAGATCCCGATCAGCCGGATCGAGGGCAAGTGGAAAGTGAGCCAGAACCGCCCCGCCGCCGACCGCCTGGGAGTGGCGGCCGGCTTCCGGGACCAAGGCGCGGAGGGCGAGCACATGGCCGCGCTGGTCGCCGAGCGGGGCGACATTCGCTAGCATGGCGAGGACCGAATGGCCGAGTCGGCCCCCCGGCCCGTTGGCTCAGGCGATGCCGACCCGCCGCGTGCTGTGGCCGTTGCTCTCCCAAAACGTCGCCTTGCCGGCCAGCAGCGGGTCGTCAGGAGCTGGCTGGACGTTGCCAGCCACATCGGTG
>JALZJP010000226.1 GCA_030859715.1 Chloroflexota bacterium | reverse complement strand
GCTCACGCCCGCGGGCGTGAGCCGTTTCCTCGGCCAGTGTTGACGATGCGGACGATTGCCACAATGCGGCGTGACCGAGGAGAATACGATCGGACAAGCGAAGAATTCGACCCGAACCAAGTTCGTGACGCTCAGCATTGAGCGAGTAGATGCCTGGACGAGCGAGGATGGCGACCATGACCAGGTCCGAACCACCGCGGACTCTGCTTCCTCCCGTGATCACGAAGCACCTCGACGCTATTCGTGCCCTCTGCCGCGAGTATGGAGTGGCCCGAATCGACGTCTTCGGCTCCGCCGTGACACCATCATTCGATCCGACGCGATCCGACATCGATTTCCTCGTCGATTACGCGCCGGAGACCGACCTTGGCCCCTGGCTGAAACGACACTTCGAGCTGCAGCGACGCCTCACCTCATTGCTGGGCCATCCCGTGGACCTCACCATGGCCGGTGGGCTGCGGAACCGATATGTGATCCAAGCGATCAACGAAACCCGGCACCTGCTCTATGCCGCCTGATAGGTTGAAGACGCTCTCGCTGCTCAGCCACATGCGAGAATCCGCTGAGCTTATTCTTGAACGAACAGGCGAAACATCTCTCCAACGGTACCTTCGAGATCGCGATCTTCAACAAATCGTGGAACGCAATTTCGAAATTATCGGTGAAGCGATGCGACGCCTGACCAGACACGATGCCGCGATCGCCGATCGCATCACAGACGGTCGAGAGATCATCGCTTTTCGGAACCTGCTCATTCACGCTTATGACGACATCGATCACGCTCGGGTTTGGCAAGTAGTCCAACGACAGTTGCCGGTGCTCGTTCGAGAACTCGACGAAATCGTCCAGTCTGTAAAGCTGGATGACCGTGAACCAGAATCTTCCTGACCTTGGGGTCGCCCTCCCAGGCTTAGGCTTTGGTCCCGGAGCGTGGATCGAGCCGCTGCCGCGCCCGCTCCAGGTACGCCGGGCTGAGGTCGATCCCGATCGCCCGCCGGCCGAGCAGGCGGGCCGCGACCAGCGTGGTGCCGGTGCCGGCAAAGGGATCGAGCACGATGCCGCCGGGGGGGCAGGTTGCCTTGATCGGCAGCTCGCACAGCTCCACCGGAAAGACCGCGTAGTGCCCGTCGGTGCGCCAGGCATCCTCCGGCGTGATCCGCCAGACATCCCCCGGCTTCGACCCGTTCTTATGGTACGGCAGGATGCAAAAGCCGTGGCGCCGCAACTCCTGCGCCCGCCCCGAGAGATCCGTCGCCTCGGAGTGGGTGGTTCGCTGGGTGCCCCGGATAATCATCCGGAAGTCGGCGATCTCCCCCCGCTCGACCCTCGCCAGCGCCTCCCGCAACGCCGCCAGGGCGTTCGCCCGCTCCGCCTCGCTCAGGCTCGTGCCGCGGGCGATCTGCCGCGCGTACTTGCTGCCGTTGACCCCGGTCGGGGTGGTGAGCTTGCCGTCCCGGTTCGTCGCCCGCCCCGGCTCGTGCCGGATCGCGTCGAGATCGTAGTAATACTGATCTTGCCGCACCAGATGGAAGACGAGCTCGTGGACGTTGCGCAGCTTGTCGCGGGCGTTGCAGGGGTTGCCCTTCTCCTTGTCCCAAACGATCGCGTTGCGCAAGATCCAGCCGTCCGCCTGCAGCGCCAGCGCCACCCGCCACGGGATGCCGAGCAACTGCTTGCGCCGGTAGGTGTCCCCCAGGTTCAGCCAGAGCGACCCCGCCGGCTTCAACACCCGTCGCACCTCGCCGCAGGCCGCCACCAGCCGCGCCACGTACTGCTCCGGCCGCCGCTCCCGCCCGAACCCGTCTGGGTTGTCGTATGCCCGCTGCCCCCAGTACGGCGGGCTGGTCAGGCACATATCCGCCAGCGCCGCCGGCAGCGTCGCCAGCACGGTCGCCGCGTCCCCTTCGAGCAGGACCGTATCCGCCTCGTTGGCCAGAAACTCGGCCAGGGTTGGGCTGGTCCCCGTTTGGCCGGTCACCATCGCTGACACCGTGGGCAAGCCCGGGGCTGAAGCCACCGAGCTACATACTCAAAACCGGCCGCGGCCGGCCGCGAGCGGTGATGAGACGCCGTTGCGGGAACAAGATAAGGCTCTTGGATGTTCTGAGCATCCTTTAGGATGGTTTGTGATTTTAGCTCGGCGGCTTTAGCCCCGAGCTTGTCCACGCCGGACACTCGATCGCCGCTCCCCCTCGTGCCGTTGCCGCAAGCTGGCACACGCTCCTCCTCATCCCGGAAAATGCCGCGCCAGACATCGGTTGATCGCTACTGCCCGCGGCCGAAGCCCGTGTGTGAAACGAGGCTGGCTATGTGAGCGGCCAGGGGCCGGAGCGGCACGGCGCCCAGACGATCGTGTCCAGATAGAGCGCTTCGCCGGAGATGGGCTCCTGACCGATGACGGCCATCATCTCTTGGGGGAGGAGGACCGTGAACCTCCCGCTCGGCTCCATAGCCGCATCGGCCGTGAACTGGTGCTCCGGTCGCTGATCCGTCCAGAAGACGACGTTGACGGTTCCGTTCGTGACCGCCTGATCGACCCCCTCGTCGCTGCCAAAGACGTGGCCGCGGACGGCCTCCCCCTCGCGCCGGAAGCCGTCGATCCAGGTTCGCTGTCCTGGGCGGAGATGAAGCTCGGCCCCCCATTGCACGACCGGCGCCGCACAGCCCGGTTCGCCCGGCGGCATCAGGAACGAGGTGAAGGCGAGCCGGGCCGGTTGCTCGAACTGGTGCTCTCGGAATGCCAGATCAAACGCCGCGCCATGCACCGGGTCGCCCGCGAGCGACTCGTAGGCGACCTCCACCATCTTCGTTTCGCCGGCTCCGAGGCGAAGCCACGCCTGCCCCACGTAGGCCCGGAAGTGGTCGCTGTCCTGTTCCGGCACGGTCAGATAGATCGCCGGCGCATCGAGCTGGTTCGTCATCGACACGCCCGTCCACCGGCGTTCCGACGGCGAGCCGTGGCTGACCCCCGTGGTGTTGAAGTTCGACTGCGCCCAGTTGTTGCTGATCACGATCTCGTTGCGCGACGGATCGAGCGGGTCGACAAATGCCTCGATGCTCGCTTTGACGCAGAAGTGCTCGACGTCGATGTCGTTAATCTTGAGCCCGGCGGGAATGTCCCAGTCCGTTTGGAACGTCACCGTGGCGCCGGCGGCGACGGTCTGGCGCGGCGGGTCCGCCAGGTTCGTCCAGGCGCCGGGACTGGTCGTAAACGGGAGCCAGGCCAGGCTGACCTTGACGTTATCGGCGGCCAGCGAGCCACGATTGTGGACCCGCGCCACGATCGTGTGGCGGAGACCGGTCGCCACCCGGTTGTCGCCCAGCGGCCCCAGGAGGTCGATATCCGGACTCTTCCAATTGCCGCGCCCCGGCGCCGGGCTGATCTGCAGCTCCGGCCGGTGCGCCCGGACGTACTCGACGCGAACCTTAACGGCATTCGGGTCAACCGGGTCGACCTGGTCAAAGATCAGACGAAAATCGTGGAGCCGGGTCGGGTTGGTCACGTCGGTTTCTTCGTAATCCTCGTTGGCGGCATCGAGGACCGGCCCCTCGCCATCGGCATCGACCGCCAGCAGCAGGATCGGCGGCCGGGCGGGGAGGGCCGCTCCATCCGGATTCACGTCGGTGCCGACGACCAACCGCGAATTCCCGCTGGTCGCCGCCAGGCTCTGGTCGCCGATCTGTCCCATCTGGGTGCGGCGGTACTCGAAGTAGTAGTTCCAGCCGTCGCGGATCCGGACCTCGATTCCGGCTCGCCGCCCCGGCGGCGGTCCCGTCCGGGCGAGCGCTTCGCTGGCGTGCAGCGTCACGGCCCGCCCGTTCGGGTTCTGGCCGAAATCGAAGGTCTCGATCCAGGCCGGGTCGATCCAGCCGAGGCGCATCTTGTTCGGCAGGCTAAAATGCGGCCACGAGCCGTTACTGCTCATATGGTCGAGATTGCTGGCCTCGCGCACTGAGATCTCCGCCGGAAAGCCGCCGCGGTTGTAGAGGTCTTCCAGCCCGAGCGTGTGGCCGAGCTCGTGGCTCAGCGCTTCATCGAAGGCGAAGGGCGCCGCCGGGATACTCAGGGGCAGGAGATCCGGCATGAACACGACCGGCTTCCGGATGAATCCGGTCGCGAACTCCGTCTTCCACCAGAACGTGGCAGATGATGCCTGGGGCCACACATACTTTGCCGGGAACGCTTTGTCGCCGATCGTTACCCCATCGTCCGAGGCCGTGCGCACGACGAAGACAACGGCGTCGGTCTGGCGCAGCAGCGTCTCGGCGATGCCGTCGTCCTGGAAGCGGGCGCAGACCGCCGTCGCGCATTCCTGCCAGAAGGTGGTCTTCGGTTTCCACCCGCCCCAGGTGCTGCCCTGATTCATCGGCTCGAACGCATCGCCCCACCCGACCTCGGCCCGTACCGGCCCCAGCACGGCGCCGCTGACGATATCCATCGTCGTGCCGAGCGGCGTGGCCGGTCCCAGCGTCGCGTCGTAGCCGGATGCCTCCTCGTAAAAGGCCTTCATCGAGCGGCCGCCCACGACCATGTCCCGCCAGGTGGTTTGCGCCGGCCCGAGCAAATCCGGGAAAGGCCGGTCCTTAACGTTGACGAGGACGACGAGTACGCGCCACAACTCCGGCGCCGGCACCCGGTTGATGTTTTGGGGACCGGTCGGCCCGCCGCCCCAGAAGCCGCGGGCGAAGATCTCTTGCTTCCCCGTCAGCGCCACCGCCGGGCCCGTATCGTCGTCCGGCCAGTGCGCGGTGACGCGGAAACGCGTCCGCGCGACTAGCGAGCCATCGGCGACCAGGGTTGCGACCACATGGTACTCACCGGGGAGGGCGCCGGCGCCGACGAGGAATCGGTGGGCGCCGGCGGCGCTGGTTGGTTCCGTGGCGGCGGAAACGAACCCCACCGCCGGCCCTTCCTCGATCGCGAACGCGACATCCGTCGGGGCCAGGCCGGCCCCCGCCAGGTCGATCTCGGCCCGCGCGTACCCGCCCGTGAACAGCGGCGCGATCGGCAGGTCGATGGTGAGTGGGCCCGTCGTCAGCGCCCACTCCCGCGCTTCGATGCTACTAGCCGTCACCCCGAGCATGAGCGACTCCCACCGCGCGAGGGCGATGACCGGCATCCCCACGTCCTCGCCGGGAACCGCGGGTTGACCCTCCAGACCGAACATCCCGAGGCTGCCCGTTGGCCCCGAGGCGGTCAAGGCGGCGGCGGCGCCGCCGAATCGCCCGGCCAGCATGGCGGTCGTGCTCGCATCGACGCTGACGGCGGCGCCGGCGTTCCCCGTGTCAAGCGCCACTGGCCGGAGCTCCAGGCCGCCCGCGGCATCGTCGAGGACGACGGCAAGCCCGTTCGCGGCGTCGACGGACAGGGCAACGGGGTTCGTGAAGCCGCTGGCGACGGTGGCTAGCGTGCCTGTTGCCGGGTCGATCGCTCGTAACGTCCCGGCGGCGGTGAGGACGAGGAGGCGAGTGTCGTCGGGATGCATCGCGGCGCCCACGACGGCTTGCCCCAGCATCGCCACCGACGCGGCTTGGGCCTGGCCGGCCTCGTCTTTGAAGGCGGAGTACACCTCGCCCGTGGCCTCCACCACGTAGAGGCCCAGGCCATCGGGCGCGAGAACGACGGCCACCGGGTCGCCATAGCCGCTACCGCGCCCCAGGTGGGTCGCGTCGAAGAGCCGGCAGGAGACGACTTCTCCCGCCGCCGTGCCGATCCAGACGACATTGCGCGCCGGATCGAACGTGGCGCAGCGTGGGGTAGTTCCGGGTGGAAGGGGGAAGGACCAGCCTGCCATGGGTCAGATGACCTCCAGAGCGCGCGTGGGCGACGCCTGAGACGAAAAGGAAGAACGGGGATCGCGCTCGGGTTTCCGGCGGCGGGCCCGGTAGCCCGGACGCGGTGGAGGCGCGGACCACAAAGCGGGTCCGTGTGATGGATTGTGCCAGCTCACTCATTCCATCATACACCCGCGTCGCGGGAGGTCAATCTGTTCGAATGGCCGTTCGGTGCAGGATCGAGGCAATGTCGGGACCCGTCTTCAGTCACCCAAGGGGTACCCGCCGGGTACCCCTTGGGTGACTTCGTAATGCTCAGCGCGGACGTCCAGTCCAGCGCCCCGCCGCTGAACGCCGCCGTGTCCACCATTCGCTCGAAATCCGCATCATCCAATAGTTCTACAATAAAAGACTTGCAAATCTGACTTTAGTTCGCTATGGTGGAGGCCGGGCGGGATCACCCCGGCCCAACGTGGTATCGTCCTCCCGGTGGTGAGGCCGGAGCAGGCGACCGCTGGGAGAGGACCGTGACCGCGGATGACCGCAACCACACCCGAGGATTTGCTGGCCGACGCCGCTCCCCCGCGACCGGTCACCCCGCCTCCGGCCGCAGGGGAGGGTCCCTGGGACCCTCCCCGTCGCCTGCTGACCGCCGGCCTCCTGATGCTGGTCGCCGCCACCGCCTTCGAGGCCCTGGCCGTGGCCACCATCATGCCGGCCGTCGCCGCCGATCTCGACGGTCTCGTCCTCTATGGCTGGGCTTTCAGCTCCTTCATGCTGGCAAATATGGTCGGCATCGTCTTTGCCGGCGGCGTCGCCGACCGGAGCGGCCCCCTCATTCCCTTCGTCCTTGGCGTCGCGGTGCTCACCATCGGCCTGATCCTGGGCGGCGTTGCCGCCTCGATGTGGATCTTGATCTTGGCCCGCATCCTCCAGGGGTTTGCCGGCGGCTGCGTCAGCTCGATCGCCTATGTCACGATCGGGCGCGGCTACCCGGCCGCCGCCAAGCCGAAGATGCTGGCTCTGCTCTCCAGCGCCTGGGTGGTGCCGGGCCTGATCGGCCCCGCCGTTTCCGGCGTCATCACCGACCAGGTCGGCTGGCGCTGGGTCTTCCTCGCCCTGATCCCGTTGCCGCCGCTGGCCGCCGCCATGGTCTTTCCCGGCCTCCGTCGAATCCCGGCCGGTCGGGCAGCCATGAATGCCCTGGCCCGCATCCGCCACGCCGTCCAGCTCGCCCTCGGGGCCGGCCTCTTCCTGGCCGGGCTGGGCTGGCGCGACCGCCTGACGCTCGACCGCCCGGCCGGCCTTCCGGTCCAGCTCGATCTGGCGCCGCCGCTGGTGGCGGTGGTGATGGTGCTCGGCGGCGTCCTCTTCGCCGTCCCCGCCTTGCGCTCCCTTTTGCCGCCCGGCACCCTGCGGGCGGCGGCCGGGCTACCGGCGGCGGTGGCGACGATGGGCCTGCTCAATGTCGGCTTCTTCGGGGTGGATGCCTTTGTCCCGCTGGCCTTGGTCGATGTTCGCGGCCAAACCATCATCTACGCCTCGCTGGCGCTGACCGGGGCCACGATCACCTGGACCATCGGCTCCTGGCTGCAAGCCCGTTTTTCCGCCACTGCCAGCCGCCGCCGCCTGATCCAGACCGGGCTGATCGTGGTCGCCGTTGGCTGCGCCCTCTTCCTGCCGGTGCTGGCACCGGCGGTGCCGGTCCTGCTCGGTCCTGTATCCTGGACCCTGGCCGGGCTGGGGATGGGGCTTGCCTTCTCCACCCTCTCCCTGGTCGTGTTGGAGACCGCTCCCGCCGGCCAGGAAGGCGCCGCCGCCGCCTCGCTGCAACTGGCCAATGTCCTTGGCGGCGGCCTGGGCACCGGCATCGGCGGCGCCTTGGTCGGCTCGATCGGGGCGGCTGACGGCCAGTTGCGGACCGCGTTAACGATTCAGGAGGTCGCCATGATCGTCGTCTTGGTGGTGGCGGTTGCCGCCGCCGCCCGGTTGCCGAACCGGCCTCCGGCGCCATCGTCCCCCGCCGTCGCACCGTTAACCGGAGCCCAATCGGCATGAGCGCGTCCCCCACCCGGCGCACGCGGGTGCTGCTCAATCCCGGGTCCGGCAGCAAGGGCGGCCTCTCGACCAACGACATCGGCGAAGCCGAGGTCCGGGCCGCGATGACCCGCGCCGGTCTTGGCGATGAGCTGTTCCTGACCGAATCGGAGGACGACGCGACGCGCCTCACCCGCGAGGCGGCGGACGCCGGGTATGACGTGGTGGTCGCCGCCGGCGGCGATGGCACCGTCGGCACCGTCGCCCGCGAGCTGCTGGGCCGCGATACCGCCCTCGGCGTCCTCCCCCTCGGCAGCGTCATGAACATCGGCCGGATGCTCGAGCTGCCCCGCGAGCTGGACGCGGCGGCCGCGGTCATCGCCACCGGCCAGGTGCGGGCGATCGATGTCGGCACCGCCAAGGGGAAGATCTTCTTCGAAGGCGGCTCGGTCGGCCTCAATGCCGCGGTCTTCAAGGAAGCGCAGGAGGTCGATGCCGGCCACTATGCTTCCCTCTTCGCCGCCCTCTGGACGCTGCTCCGCTACCGTCCCTCCCGCATGATTATCCACCTCGACGACCGCGTCCTTACCACCCGTGCCCTGGCGGTGACGGTCGCCAATGGGCCGTACACCGGGCTCGGCTTCACGGTCGCCCCCAACGCCCGGCTCGATGACGGCAAATTCGATGTCCGCGTCTTCGCCCGCTTCTCCCGCACCGAGCTGATCCGTCACTTCCGCTCCATCGCCTTTGGCCGTCGCCAGTTTTCGCCCAAGGTGCATTCCTACCGGTCGGCCCGGGTCCAGATCGAAGGGGTCCACCCCCTCCCCTGCCGGGCCGACGCCGAAGACCTCGGGATGACCCCCGTCACCTATCAAGTCAAGCCCGGCGTGCTCAGGGTCGTCGCCCCCGCGACCGCGGCGCAAGCGTCCCTCTCGCCCGCCCACGACGCCGATGTCGAGGACGACGATTCGGAGTCGAACCTCCTGGCTCGCGTCGCGATCGGCCTCGTTGTCGCGGCCGGGCTAGTGCTTGCTGGCCTCGTCCTTCGGTCCCGGCGCCGTCGCTAGTCCCCAACCCGCGGGGTGCGCGTCGTGTCCCTTCAAGATGGGGGGTTAGGGGGTTGACCGATCCCGCCAGTTCAACTCCCGCAGCGACGTTCGCTGCCGCCCCGCCTCGTCAAAGTTCCCTGCCGCCAACCAGGTCTCGAAATTCGTTCGGAGCGCCCGCCATTCGCCATCGAGGATCGAGAACCAGGCCGTATCCCGGTTGCGCCCCTTGACGATCATGTGTTGGTAGAAAATCCCCTCGAAATAGAACCCGAGCCGGACTGCCGCCCGGCGTGACAGCGCGTTTTGCGCGTTGCACTTCCACTCCAGCCGCCGGTAGCCAAGCCCCGTCATCGCATAATCGATCAGGAGAAAGAGCGCCTCCGTGGCGGCGGTCGTGTGTTGCAGCGCCGGTCCCAGCCAGATATGACCGATCTCGATCGTCCCATGCTTCGGCACGATGCTCATCAAGCTGGCGACCCCGGTGGCGAGCCCGGTGCGCTTGTCCCGGATCGCGTAGAACACCGGGTCGGCGCTGGCGGCACAATCCCGCAAGTGCCCCCGAACCGCCTCCACCGACGGCCACGGCCCATAGGCGAGGTAGTCCCAGATCGCGTCGTCCGCCTGCCCGGCGGCGAACAGCTCCTCCGCATGCACCCGCGCATCGACCGGCTCCACCCGCGCGTAGCGCCCCGCGATCGCCGCCCGCGCCGGCAGCAGCGCCGGCGGCAGCGGATCGACCACCTCACCGGAGGGCGCCCGGTCCCGGCCTTTCTCCGTCGCTTCCACCATGCTCACCGCTCCGTTCCCGCGCCGCGACACTCAGATGCCGGAGTATAGCCAACCATGTGTCCCCGCGATGAAGCTCGGGGCGCCCTCTGGGCCATTTATTCCCGAGCTTCGCCGCCGACCCCGAGGCTGGCGCTGGCACCGCTCCTTGGGTACAGTCTCGCAATGCTCGGACCCGGACCGAGCCGCGAGACGAGAAAGGACGACCAGATTGAGCGACACCACGCGGCGGACCATCCTCCTCACCGGCGCCGCCGGCCGCATCGGCACCGCCTTTTTCAACCAGGAACGGGATCGCTACCGCTTCCGCCTGGCCGACCGGCCCGGATCGGGCTTGGCAACGCGCGACAGCGGCGAGCACGAGATCATCTCCCTCGATGTCGCCGATCTCGACGCCGTCCGCCGCGCCAGCGTTGGCATCGACACCGTGATCCACCTTGCCGCCGACCCCTCCCCCGAGGCCGATTTCTACGGCTCGCTGCTGGACAACAATGTCAAGGGCACCTACAACGTCTTCCAGGCTGCCCACGAGAACGGCTGCGCCCGGGTCATCTTCGCCAGCAGCATCCACGCCGTTGACGGCTACCCGCTCGATGTCCAGCCCCGGACCGACGATCAGGTCCGGCCCCGGAACATGTACGGCGTCAGTAAATGCTTCGGCGAGGCGACCGCCGCCTGCTTCGCCTACCACGGGCTCTCCAGCATCTGCATCCGGATCGGCGCCTACGAAGCCCCCTGGCTCAAGGAGCACGGCACCGCCCTCGATGTCGCCGTGTACGTCAGCCCCCGCGACCTGAACCAGCTCATCGTCCGCTGTATCGACACCCCGGACATCCCCTACGCCATCGTCCACGGCATCTCCGACAACACCTACAAGCGCCTGCATCTCGAATCCACCCGCGACCTGCTCGGCTACGCGCCGGAAGACAATGGATTTACTCTCTACGACGTTGACGTGTCCCAACGCACGGCGCATGGCCGGCCGCCAAGCCAGATAACGTCCTTGCGACGGTGACGAGCGATGGCGATACCAGTGCGAGGAGTTCTGTTCGATCTCGACAACACCCTCGTCGACCGTGATCCCGTCTTCCTCGCCTACGCGGCCTGGTTCGCCCGTGAGCGGCTCGGCCTCAGGGAAGAAGCTGAGCACCGAGTGGCGGTCGACCTCCTGGTGACGCTCGATGCCGGCGGCTACGGGCTGAAGCCCGCGATGTTCGCCGCCATCCAGGCCCGCTATCCAGTTCTGGCCGGTGAGATTGATGCCCTCGTCGTTGAGTTTCGCCAGCAGCTTCTATGTCATATCACCGGCATCGATGCCGCCACCGCGCATCTGCTGGACAAGCTCGATCGCCACAACCTACCCTGGGGCATCGTGACGAATGGGTCTTCCAATCAACTGGCGAAGATCCGTGCCCTCACCTTAGAGCATCGCGCGCGTGCCATCGTCGTCTCCGAGGTCGTCGGTGTACGGAAACCGGAGCGGGAGGTGTTTCTGCTCGCGGCGGCCCAATTGGCGATCGCACCGGCGGCAACGCTGTTCGTCGGTGACAACCCCCTCGCGGACATCCAGGGTGCGCACCAGGCTGGGATGCAGACCGCCTGGCTCCGCCGTGGTCGCCTCTGGCCACCGGATTTGGCTAATTGCGCTCCCACCTACAGCATCGACTCGCTCTCCGAGCTTTGCCCTCACCTCTTCGATCCGCTGTCGGCATGAGCGTTGGGTGCCCGGCCGCCCCAACCGTGGGCGTCCAAAATGAGTAGCGGCCCGGGTGGAAATAGACCGGTTCGGCAACCTGGTAAACTGCGAGCATGAAGGACGTGGTTCGAGCCTGGCGACAGCATCGGCTTGCCTCGGGGGCGCGGCTGCGAGCGATCCGGGATGGCGCCAAGCTAAGCCAGTTGGCGCTCGCCGCCGCCAGCGGCATCACCAATGACACCATCTGCCGGATCGAGCTTGGCCGCCGGTCGCCCCAAGCGGCGACCATTGCCCGCCTCGCCAAGGCGCTCGACGTCACCCCCGAGCGATTCGTCACCGACGAGCCGGAGATCCCCGCCATCGCCGGATCGTAGTCCCACGCGGAGCGGAGACCGCGCGTTCATGGTGGAATATGGGTAGAACGCTCGCTCTCGCCCCCACGTTTGGGGGCCGGGGGCCGGGCTCGGCAGGAGCGGCACCGTGGATCTCGGACTGCACGATAAGACGTTCGTCGTGGGCGGCGCCAGCAAGGGCTTGGGCCGGGCGATCGCGGAGACGCTCGTGGCCGAGGGGGCGCGGGTCATTCTGATGGCCCGTGACCAGGCCGCCCTGGAGCGGCTGGCGGCCCAGCTCGGCGAGCGGGCCACTCCCCTGGCGGCGGACATGTCCTATCCCGGCACGGCCGAAACGGTCGCCACCGCCGTCGATCAGCGGTTTGGCTCGCTCGACGGCATCGTCGTCAATGCCGGCGGTCCCCCGGCCGGCACCGTCTTCGACCTGACCGACGACCAATGGCTCGGCGCCTACCAGTTGCTGCTCGGCGGTCCGATCCGCTTGCTGCGCGCCCTGATCCCGAAGATGTCCGCCGCCGGCGCCATCCTCTTCGTTACCTCGACCTCGATCCGGCAACCGGTGCCGAACCTGGACACCTCCAACGTGCTGCGCCCCGGGGTCGGCGCCCTGGTGAAGACCCTGGCCCGGGAGCTGGCGCCGGCGATCCGGGTCAACTCCGTGGCCCCCGGCCGCTTCGCCACCGACCGCGTCCGCTCGCTCGACCAATTACGCGCCGACCTCCAAGGGATCACCGTCGACGAGGCGCAAGCCGAGACGATCACCGCCATCCCCCTCGGCCGCTACGGCGATCCGGCGGAGATGGGCCGGGTCGGCGCCTTCCTCCTCTCCCCCGCCGCCTCCTACGTCAGCGGCGTCGTCCTCCAAGTCGACGGCGCGATGGTGACCGCGTTGCCCTAGGCTAGCTCCAGCCTGACACGAAATTCGGTTATCTGGTGGCACATCGAAACGTTGCGCCGGGATCGCGGGGGTGCCCCGGGGCACCCC
>JALZJP010000242.1 GCA_030859715.1 Chloroflexota bacterium | reverse complement strand
GTGCCATAGACGAGGCGACTGAAGACATCGCGGCCAATCGAATCGGTGCCGAGCGGGTAGCTCCAGTCGCCCGACTTCGTTGGGCTGACATTCTCGATCCAGGCGGCTTGTCGATATTGTCCGGCGGTCTTGACGTCCGATTGCACCGGGTTGTGCGGCGCGATGGCCGTGGCAAAAATTGCCACAACCGCCAAGAGAGCGAGGTAGGCGAGTCCGATGATGGCCATCTTGTTTCGCCGGAACTGCCGCCACGCATTGCTCCAGAGGCTGCGCGCGGGTTTCGCCGGAACCAGCGTCTTCAGCTCAATCTCTTGTTCGAGTGGCCGGACCGTCGTTCGGGCGACCGTTGACATGGATGTACTCCCGCGCTACCGGCGAACCCGAATTCTCGGATCGATGAAGCCATAACTGAGGTCGACAAAGACGTTGGCAGCGGCGATCAGGACGGCGTAGAAGATCGCGGTCCCCATGATCATCGAGTAATCGCGCTTGCCGATTGAATCGACGAACTCGCGTCCGAGACCGGGTGCGTTGAAGATGGTCTCAATAATGATCGAGCCGGTGACGAGATCGGCGGCCGCCGGTCCCAGGATCGTGATGATCGGGATCAAGGCGTTGCGGAGCATATGGGTGACGATCACCCTTTGACCCGAGAGCCCTTTGGCGCGCGCGGTCCGAATGTAGTCTTGCCGCTTCACCTCGAGCATGCTGGCCCGCGTCAGTCGCGCCATGTAGGCCATCGTCCCGAGGCCCAACACAATACCCGGCAGGATGTAGGCGGTGCCAAGACCAGACCAGGCTTCCGGTCGCCGAATCGGGGAGATACCAAAGTTGCGCGTCAAGAGGATCAAGAGCAGCAGACCACTGACGAAGGTGGGGACTGAAACACCAATTGTTGAGGTAAAGAGACTGACATAATCGAGCCACGTATTTTGGCGGAGCGCGCTCAAGATACCGAGCGGGACACCGACGGCGACGGCGAAGATGATACCAACGAAGCCAATCTTGGCCGAGATCGGAAATTTCTCGATGATCACTTCTTGGACCGATTCGGCCCCCTTGGACGCATACGATGGACCGAGATCAAACTGAAAGACACCAAACATGTAGTTGAGAAACTGGCTGTCGAAATACGCGCGAGTGAGGGTGAAGGGATTCCGCACGCCTTCGTCTCGCTTCTCGCCTACCGCGTCCGGATTGACCCAAAGCGGCTTGTCGAGCCCGAATTTCGCATTCAGCGTGTTGACGGTCGAGTTGGGGAGTGGTTTTTCGAGATCCCACGGGCCGCCCGGGGCGCGATACATGAGGAAAAAGGTGGAAGCGGCGACGACCACAATGACGGGAATTATCCAGAGGACGCGACGCAGAACAAAATAGAACATTGAGCTCCCCATTCACGGAAGCCGGCTCGACTGCCGAAGTCTGAGCGATCGGCTCATGGGCGAGGCGGAACAGGGTTCCACCTCGCCCGGCGCTTCGATTGGCGGTCAATCGCGATCGCTGGTGATCGTCTCCCGCAGCAACGGTCGATGCGATCGACGACGAGCGACGTCGACCTGCTATCCGCGCGCTACTCAGACTTGTCGATCGTCATTAGGGAACCGAACTGTCCTGGCCACTCGACCTCACTGGCGCTTGGCGTGTAGCCAGTCACCGACGGCTTGACGAGGACTATTTGGGACGTGTTGTAGAGGAATGGGCCCGCTACATCGTCGACGAGGATTTGTCCCGCCTGCTCGTAGAGCGGGATGCGCTCCTCCTGGACCGTCAACTGGTCCGCCTCCGTCACCAGCGCATCGAACTCCTCGTTGCAGTAGGCGAACCGCTGGGCAAAGGTGGCGTCGCACTTCCAATAGACGCTCAGCCAGTTTTGCGGGTCCGGGTAGTCCTGGATCCAGCCGCCGAGGGTGACTTGTGGGAAGGTCTCCGGACTCTTCCGCAAATCGACCAGCGCCGTTCCCTCAGTCGGCTCGAGAGTGATCTCGATGCCGAGGATATCCCGGTACTGACCGGCAATCCACTCCATGCGAGGAGTCGCTGCGGAATCATCGCTGTTGTAGTACACGCTGATCGGCGGCAAGCCATCTGGCCCGCCGTACGACGACTCGGCGAGCGCTTGCACCGCCGCCTCGGGATCGAAGCCGAACTTATCGGTCTCGATCGCGCCAGGTACGCCCTCCGGGACCCAGGAGAGAGTCGGGGCGCAGTCACCATTGCGGATCGTCGCGCAGTAGGTCTCGCGATCGAACGCGTAGGAGAATGCCTCTCGCACCTTGATGTCGGTGAACGGTTCCTGGGTCAGGTTAAACGCCAGGTTGGTGGTGGCGGCGGTCGGGTACGACAGATATTGCGGGCTCAGTTCCGGATCGGCCTGAATCTGTGGAATCTGCGATGGGTCGAGTTGCATAATGTCGAGGTCGCCCGCGTTGTACGCCTCAAGCGCAACGGCCGACTCACCCTGGTAGACATACTCGATGCCGTCGAGGAGCGGACGGCCCTGCCAATAGTTCTCGTTTGCCTCGAAGGTGATCAACTGATCCTCTTCGATGCCGGTGATCTTGAACGGACCGTTTCCAACATGGTTCGCTGGATCCTGCCACCAGTTGTCGGGATCACCCTCGACCAGCTCTGCCTTGGCGGGGTAGAAGACCCACATGTAGGCGACGGTGTGATAGTAGGGCGCGGGGTTCGTCAAATCGATCTGCAGGGTGCGATCGTCAACCGCCGTCACCCCAACGGCCTCGCGCGCCGCTTCAAGGTCGGCGTCAGAGACCGCGACCGGGGTCGAGGGGTCAGCACCGAGCAGACCGGCGTAGTCCGCGCAGCCGACGATCTCGAAGAGGATCGACTGGTACTCACCGGCGGTAGCCGGGTCGCAGGTGCGGAGAACCGCGTAGCGGAAGTTCTCCGCCGTCAGCGGGGAGCCGTCGCTGTAGGTCAGACCCTCACGCAAGGTGAAGGTGATCTGCGTTGCGTCGGCGTTGTACTCCCAGCTCTCCGCCGCGGCCGGGACCGTCTGCTGGGTCTCATCCAACCGCGTCAGACCCTCATAGGCGAGGGCGAGGATATCGATCTCATTGGTGAAGGAGCTCTTCTGGGGATCAAAATCATCGGGATAGGTGAGGTGATGAACGCGCAGAACTTTTCCGCCTTCCTGCGCGCGGGCTCCGATTGCCGCGGCTGGTACCAGGAGTGCCAGGATTGCCAAGAATCCAAGCATCCTAGCCCAACGCGTCATACTGCGGGGCATCTCCATCCTCCTTGTGTCTCGCTGGCCTACTGTGGAGCACCTCTATTCGCTCTGTCAGGCAGACGTAAACTATACGAGATGCGTGAGTGCGTCAACATTCCGCATCTGTTTTGAGGTTGAAACAGCCCAAGCGATGTTCGTCTCTTAGGCTCGTCAGCGGATCACGCGGAAGTTGGCGTCGAGATGGATACGATCGGGATCAGCGGGAGCCGAAACGTCACGACGCAAGCGACGAAGGCGGCACATTCAGTATGGGTGTCGTGTTATACCAATTTCGGCTGATCACTGACGTTTCCTCCGGCGTTCGCGGGGCCACCAGTGGTAACGGGAGCGGGTCTTGATCGGGTGGCGCTCCCGCTCGAGCGCCCGGCAGCGGTCCACCAGCGTGGTCTCCAGCGCATCGAGGTCGGGGAAGGTGCGATTGGCGACCGGCTCGTCGACCGAGCTCCATAGGCGCTCGGCCGGTTGCAGTTCAGGCGAGGCGGGCGGCAGGAAGGCGAGGTCGATCCCGGGCGGCAGCGTCAGCTCCCGGCTCGTGTGCCAGCCCGCCTGGTCGAGCCCCAGCACCGCCCGCCGACTCGGCCCGATCCCCTCATCCCGCGCGAATTCACGCACGGCAACGGCGAACGCCTCGGGGCTCACCGTCGGCAGCAAGCCCCACCAGGTCTGGCCGGTGGTGGGGCGGACGAAGCCGTAGACGTAGAGCCACTGGTAGCGCCGCTGCACGGGGGCCATGGGCCGCTGGCCGCGCGGTGCCCAGACCCGGCGCACCACCGGCAGCAGCCCGAGGCGGTGTTCGTCCGTCGCCCAGATCGTCACCGTGGCGTCGGGGTGGGCTGCTGCGACGGCGGCCACCGTGGCCTGGAGCCCCCCTTTTTGAACGCGGCTTGGGCGGCAGGATCGGCGCGGGTCTCGCGGGGCCGGGGACGCTGGGGCGTGAAGCCCAAGCGCCGCATCCATTCCCAGCCGCGCACCTCGGCCACCGGCCGCCCGATCGCCGCCCCGATCCAGGCGGCGACCTTGCGACAGGTCCAGATGCCGCCATCGGGGGCGGGACCGGCGAGCGCCGCCTGCAGCGTGGCTTGCTGGGCGGGACTGAGCAGGGGCGCGGCACCCGGATTGGTATGCCGGCGGTCGCCCAAGCCAGCCGGTCCGGCCTCCCGGTAGCGGCGGGCGAGCTCGCGCACCCAGTTCACGCTGTAGCCGGTGACGCGGGCCACCTCGGCGGTCGGCATCCCGTCGGCCAGCAGCCAGATGATCTGCCAGTGCGAACGCGCCACCGGGTCGCGGGCGCCCCGGTAGCGGTGCTCAAGCTCGCTCAGAGGCAGGTGCGACGGGATGCTCAGTCTGCGTGCCATTCCCCTAGTCT
>JALZJP010000217.1 GCA_030859715.1 Chloroflexota bacterium | reverse complement strand
CTTGGGCAGCGAGAGGCCGCCCGACGGTGGGGTATCGGTGCAGCGGTGAGCGCGGAGCTCGCCTGTCGGATGGCGGACCTGCTCGATCTGTACGTTGCTGTCTACGACCCGGCGTGGCCGGTCCTCTGTCTGGACGAGCGGCGGCGCCAACGGCGGGTCCCCTCCGTCTGCGTCTTGCTCGAGCTTAGCCGCTGACCTGCTCAATCCTCACTAAGAATCATAACCAAGCGCCGCGCTTCAGCGGTCGCTCCGGGGCTTCCCAGTCACAATGCGATTGTCCTGCCGCCGCGATGATCCGGCTGGTAGTGGACAACCTCAACCCCCACACCCCGGCGGCGCTTTACGCCACCCGGGCCACGGAGGAGCGGCGCTCCACGACGGTGCCCCCTCCCCGCCCCAAACTCGCCCATCTCTTCCCTGCCCTCAATCCGTCATAATCACCGTGGCCCGCTTCTCGGGGGTCGCCACCGGAGGGAGAGCATGGAGCAGGATCACCCCCCGACTGATCAGCCCGGCTTGGTCGCCGAAACTCGGGCGATCTGGGACGCCAAGGCGGCGTACTGGGACGCCCGGATGGGCGACGGCAACCCGTTTCAACTGGTCTTGATCGGGCCGGCGGTGGAACGGCTGCTGGCCGTCCAACCCGGCCAGCGGGTGCTCGATATTGCCTGCGGCAACGGCGTCTTCGCCCGCCGCCTGGCCCACCTTGGCGCCCGCGTCACCGCCGTCGATTTTAGCCCCCGCTTCCTGGAGCTGGCGCGAGCCCGCTCGGCGGCCGGCGACGACCCGATCGACTATCGCCTGGCCGATGCCACCGACGAGGCGCGGCTCGTGGCCCTGGGCGAAGCCGAGTACGACGCGGTAATCTGCAACCAGGCGCTGATGGACATGCCGGTGATCGATCCCCTGTTTCGCGCCGCCCGGCGGCTGCTGCGCTCACATGGACGGTTCGTCTTCGCCCTCGCCCACCCCGCCTTCAATAGCAACGCGGCGTCATTCGGCCTGGAAGAGCGGGATCAGGGCGGCGACCTGGTCGAGTCCCGTTACGTCAAGATGAGCGGCTATCTCTCTGTCCCGCCCGGCAAAGGCGCCGGCATGCCGGGTGAGCCCGTCCCCCACTGGTACTTCCACCGGCCCCTGACCGAGCTGTTCGGCGCCTGCTTCGCCGCCGGCTTCGTCATCGACGGCCTGGACGAGCCGGCCTTCGGCCCCGAGCATGCCATCCCCGAACGGCCCCTCGCCTGGTACAACTTCGATCAGTTTCCCCCGGTGCTGGCGGTCCGCGCCCGCCCCGTGACCGGATCATGGGGAGGACAAGGGTGATGTGGTGAAACGTGTGCTGCTCACGGGCATGTCGGGCACCGGAAAATCGACCGTGATCAAGGAACTGGCCGCCCGCGGCTACCAGGCCGTCGATACCGACGAGGACGGGTTTTCCGAGCTGGTGAACGTCTCCGCGGATGAACCAACCGGCCTCGATCCAGGGCAAGACTGGGTCTGGCGCGAAGATCGCATCCAAGCCCTCCTGGACACCGACGACGGCGACGTGCTGTTCCTCGGCGGCTGCGCCCCGAACCAGGGCAAGTTCTACCCTCGATTGGAGTACGTCATCCTGCTCTCGGCGCCCGCCGACCTGATCGTTGAGCGGTTGGCGACGAGGACGACCAATCCCTACGGAAAGCGGCCCGAGGACGTCGCCCGCACCCTGAGTCTCATCCAAACCATCGAACCGTTGTTGCGACGAGGTGCCAGCCACGAGATCGACACCCGCGTTCCGCTCGAGCAGGTGGTGGCGGCCGTGCTCCGGCATGTGGGTGAGCCCGCCTGATCGACCGCGGCCGATTGCGGGCGAATGGTGCGAGAATATCGGAGGGTGGCGGTCGCGGCGCTGGACTAAAAGTCCGCGCTGAGTACCACGGAAGTCCCTCTGCGACTGTACACGAATAATCGTCCATTAGCGAGGGGCTTGTCCCTACGTTCCTAAACAGAGTCGAGTATCTGGCGATTCGTTCTTAGTCCTGAAAGGACTTCGTGATGCTCAGCGCGGACTTTTAGTCCAGCGCCGCCGCCGGCCCTCGATGAGTCAGACAAGCATATGAACGCCCAAGCACAACTCCGCCAGGCAATCGAGCAGCAGCAGAGCCGCCTTCGCGCCGGCGTTCCTCCTGACCGCCAGGCCGCCATCCTCGCCCTCCTCCGCGCCGTGGACCGGCTGCCGCCCACGCCTGGTAACGTGCCGCCTGATCTCGTCACCGGCCATCGCCTCGCCAACCTGGGCGGGAACAAGGCGCTGCAACTCTGCCTGGAAGCCACTGGCGACGATGCCCGGGCCGCTCCCGCTGGCGCCAACGATGAGTTGGACGGTTGGGGGGAGCGTTTTCTTCGGGAGTGCGGCTGGCTGGCCGAGGCCGAGCTGGTCCTGGCGCACCGCGAGACCGGCTTCATGCGGTTGGTTGAGGGCGGCAACGAGACGTTCGATGCCTGGATCGCGACGAAGCGGGCGCCGCCGGGCTGGCGGGAACGCGCCGATATCGACTGGTGGGCCGCGTCGCTGGCCAAACGTCATGCGCCCGAGCTGCCGAACCCGGAGTTCGGCAATCCCGGAGACGATGCGTATTACCGCCGGTTCGCTACCGCGCATTTGGAGTTGATGGCGTATCAACTCGGCTACTCGCCCGCGGCCGTGCTCGGCGGCTGTACCGTCCAAACCTATCGCGACGTCTTGAGCCTCCTCATCGGCTGGGCGCTTCAGGCCCGCGACCGCGGCGAAGCGGCGGCGCCGCGCTCCGAGCGCGCCCTGGTCGCCGCCTTGGCTGCCGCCCTCGCCGTCGATCCCGCCGTTATCGGCCGGGCTGTCGCCGGCTTCACGCTCGACCGCGCCGGCGCCGCCGATCACGCCGCCGTGCCCGGTGTGGCGGCCGCGCCGCTGGTGCGGATCGGCCCGGATCAGCTCGCCTGGTCGGTTCATGGACTGACGACGGAGCCGCTGTTCTTCCTCACCCGCGAACTGAAACGACGCGCCGCCGAGGAGTATCACAACGCCGCCGCTCCGCGTGAGGCCGTCTTCCGCCAGGATCTCTACGCCCTCTTTCCGGACAAGCGATTCGTCACCAGCGCCGGTCGGATCGAGCTCCGGCGCGACAGCGGCAACGTGCGCACCGACATCGACGCCGTCGTCTTCGATCGCAAGACCGGCACCCTCGGTGTCTTCGAGCTGAAGTCGCACGACCCCTTCGCCCGCTCGGCCGCCGAGCTGGTCCGCCAGCGCGACAACGTCCTCTACGCCAACCGCCAGCTTTCCGGCGTCCTCGACTGGTTGAAACGGCATGGCGGCGACGCCCTCCTTGGCCGGATTGACGCCCGGATCGCGAAGACCTTTCGGGTGCAGAAGGTCTATCCCTTCGTCCTCGGCCGCTACCTGGCGCACTTCAGCGACGGCCCGCGGCCGGACCGGCGCGCCGCCTGGGGCACCTGGCCGCAACTCCTGCGCCTGCTCGACGAGCACCCCGTCAGTGCCGCCGCCAACCCGCTCGCCTCGCTCTTCACCCGCCTGACGACCGACGTTCCCCGCATCCGCCCGCCCGCCGATCATCCCCCGCGTCAGACCATTTCCATCGGCGCCGCCACCCTCACCGTCCATCCCTCGTGTGCCGCTTTCCGGGCGAACGCGGCGGCTGAGCGCGGTCGTCAGCCCGGTTGACGGGGTTCAGGACGAAGCGCGAAGTCGGTCGCCGGACCGCTCCCGGCTTCGATCCGGGCCCGCACCCACGCCGCGAGCCGCTTTGAGAATTCCCCGATCCCGCTCTCCCGGCTGACCTTTGCCTGGAACAGCATCAACCCGATCGTCAGCTCGATCTCGGGACAGGCCACGGCCAGCGAGCCCCAATACCCCGTGTGCTGCCAACACCGGAACCCGTGCCAGTCCTGGCCAAACAGCCCCATCCCCACCCCGAACCCGGCCTCGACCGGGGCCAGGGCGAGCATCTTCGCCAGCGTCTCGGCCCGATCGAAGACCCGGCCCGCGAACAGCGCCTGATAGAACCGCCCCAGGTCCGCCACCGGCGCCACCAGGCCGCCCCCACCGTACAGGTCGAACGAGGGATCGATCGTGGAGACGTCGTCGTCGCCCAGGTAGATCCGCGCCTGCTCCCCGGCCCCTGGCGGCGGCGCCTCCTCCAGCGATTCGAGATACGTCGCGGTCAATCCCAGCGCCTCGAACCGCAACAGCGATCGCAGCGCGGTGGCCAGTGGTTGCCGGGACAGGTCCTCGATGATCTGCCCAAGCAGGATGTAGCCGGTGTCGGCGTAGGCAAACCGCTCCCCCGCCATGCCGACCGGCGGTCCCAGCGCCATCGCGAACCGTACCTGCTCCAGTCGCGTCCAGCGACGGCCGCGATCGCGTAACACGACCGCGAAATACTCCTCGGTCTGGGCGTAGTCGCGCAGGCCGCTGGTGTGCCAGGCCAGCATCCGGACCGTCATCGCGCCCGGATCGTAGCCGGCGTCGCCAAGCACCGTCAGATACGACGCCGGCAGCAGCCCGGCAAGGGCGGTATCGAGGGTGAGCTTCCCCTGCTCGACCAGCCGCAGGACCGCCGCCGCGACGTAGGTCTTGGTGTTGCTGGCGATCCGAAACGGGGTCTCCGGCCGGAGCGGGACGCCGGTGGCGCGATCGGCTACCCCCGCCGCCCCGGTGAGCTCAATGCCGAGCCGGGGCGAACCGACAAAGAGCGCGACCCCCGGCACATTGCCCCGGCCGGCATAGGAGTCGAGCAAGTCTTGGAGCGCTGACGTGTCCCGCGGTCTCGGTGGTCGCTCCCTCACCGGGTCAGCACCGCGATTGCCTGCCGCATCAGCGCCCCACACCCATGCTCGTCTCATACCTCTCAACTGTCATGTCCGAGGCCCGAATCCAGATCGGGGCGAACGTCGAGAGCGCGGAGCTCGCCGCGGATTCCCTCCGGATTCGAGCGCCGCCATTCGTAGATACCAATCCGGCAGAGCGCTTCGAAGCCAAGCCGGCGGTAGACCGAATACCCCGCCTCCGAGGCGCCCAGGACGCCGATTTGCTCACCGAGGGCGCGCCCATCACGCAGCGCCGCCAGCGTCAGCGCCGCCCCGATGCCACGGCGTCTGGCGGCGGGCAGCGTCGCCACGAAGTAGACGCCGGCCGCCCCGCCGCCGACAAACAGCGTGGCCGTCGCCACCGGCTCACCGTCAAGAGAGCCAACGTAATGTCGCCACGGCACGTCGCCCGTCAGGCCGAGCCGGCGATAGACCTCTTTGATCCAGGCGGTTTCCGGTTCGCCGTCGCCCAAAAAGCTCGGCGCCGCCACCGCCGTCCACGCCGCCAATCCCGCCTCATCCACCACCCGCTCGATGGTCAACCCCGCCGGACCGGGCGAGTCCTTGGCCAGCCGGTCCAACCAGACGGCCATGCCGATGTCATCACTGTCGTGGACGAAGCCGTGGGCGGCCAACCGCGTGCCCAGATCGTCCGGCCGCATCCAGGGGCCAACGTGCCACGACCCAGACACGCCGTGCGCCTGAAATCGTTCGATCGAGGCCGAGATCGCGGCGTCAACCGTCGCCGGCGACAGATCAGCGCGAACCACGCAGTTGTGGTAGTCGGCCGGGGAGCTGCCGATAATCCAGTGGATGGCGGGTGTCTGGCGCTCCTCCGCCCCGATCGCGCGTCCCATGGCGAGGAAGAACTCCACGCTGTTCGCTTCAATCGCGTGGATCAGCGCCGCTCGCATGGAATCATTGCTGTTGCCCATGTGTAGCCTCACCGCGGTAGCAAGACCCGGGCGTGCCGCGCCGGCCCAAGGCCGGGCTGTGAAACTGGATCGTAGCCACGCTCATCGAGCTTGCGCCTCCCTCATCTCGCGTTGCCCCCCGTCATCGGCCGGCGTCTGCATTGCATCGGACCCATGATAGGCCGTGCTCGTCCCGGATGGCGCCCCATGCACCCGCCGGGCCGCGCCGGGTTGACCGGCCAACACCGCGCCCGCTATAGTCGTATTCAGACCTTTATCGACCTTATTCGTCGCAACCGAGCGAGGATGACATGCCAACCCAGCAACCGAACACCGAAACGATGAAGATCTCCGACGTCAAGCAGCAGCTCAACCGCCAGGTAAACCGGGTCTATCGGAATGAGGCCCGCATCATCGTCGAGAAGAGCGGCATCCCCGTGGCGGGCATCATCTCGGTCGCCGATCTCCGGCGGCTCGACCGGCTCGACCAGGAGCGGGCCGAACGCTTCAAGATTCTGGACAAGATCGGAGCGGCGTTCAAGGATCAGTCACCGGAGGAGATTGAGCGGGAAACGGCCAAGGCGTTGGCCGAAGTACGGGCTGAGATGCGGGCTGAACGGCAACAGGCAGTTGGCGCCAGCACATGATGCGAGTGGTGCTGGACACGAACGTGTTGGTATCGGGAGTCGCCGGATTCGCGGCTGCCGAGGGAGTGCCGGGACGTCTGCTGCATCTGTGGCGCGATCGTCGCTTCGAGCTCATCGTATCCGCGGAGATACTGGCCGAGGTCCAGCGCACACTCGCGAAACCCTACTATCGTCAGCGGCTTACCCTCGAAGAACGTGAAGACTTCCGACTGCTGTTGCAAACCGCGGCGACGAACACGTTGCTCACGGCGCGGGTTTTCAGTGTGGCCACTCACTCCGAAGACGATTTGGTCCTTGATGCAGCCGTTAGCGGTCAAGCCGACTATCTGGTGACCGGGGACAAGCAGGTGCAGCGGCTTGAGGCAATCCAAGGCGTGCGCATCGTTTCACCCCGCTACTTCCTCACCCGGCTCGAACAGGAAGGGGCCGCGGGTTGAGACGGGTGCTCGCCGCCGGCACGACTCAGTGCTGCTCGTAAAGTGTTCGCACCGCGAGCCGGTAGGCGGGATCAACCAGCAGGTCGATGTTGTCGCTGATCAGGTCGATGCCGCCGAGCGGCCGCCGCGAGAAGAGGGCGAGCACCGCCGGGTCGGTCACCGACTCCTGAATAATCGGGACGAAGCTCTCGCCGTGAATCACCGTGAAGGGCCGCCCGTGGAACGGCGTCGCTCGCTCGGGCAGCGGCGCGGTGATGCCGAGCGCGTTGTGCATCCGGACCAGATACTCGCTCGCCGCGACGAGCGCCTGGTTTCGCTCCGGCCACGCCGGGGCCATCTGGGCTTGCCAGAGCAATGGCGTCAGGAGCGGTGCGCAATCGAGCCGGGCGAAGGCGGTGCCGAACCACTTGGGGTACGGGGCATAGCGCCGTTCCATCAGGAAGCACAGGGTCATCACATCCCGGATCAGACGGGAGCCGATCAGGGCCGACCCTAGCTCGTCGCCCACGATCCCGGCCCGCGGCAGCAGATGCTCGGCCTGGCCGATCCGTTGCCAACCGGCCGCCAGCAGGTAGCGCCAGACATCGGGCGGGTAAAAGACGAGCCGCTGCCGGAGCGTGGTCAGCTCCCCCGTCCCATCGTGGTAGACCGCCCCGGCGGTGACTTCCAGCAAGCGCTGCATGGGAAAGCTCAGCCAGTCGGCGGCAGTCAGCGGCTGCTCCAGCGTGAACCCGAGCGTCGCCTCGACAAAGTCGGCAACCGTGATCGGGCGCACCCAATGCTCGACCGGAAACGGGCCGTCGGATTGGGCGAAAAAGACCGGATAGCCGCGAAACGTGGCCGGCAGCGACGCCGCCAGGAGGCGCCGGATGTCCTCCCCGAGATGATGATCCTCGGCTCGGAGGAAGAGGGTCAGCCTCGGCCCCCAGTTGTGATCGGTCGACATCTCGGTATCGAAGCCAAGGACTTCGCTGCCATCGCCGACCCGCGCCGCGGCGTAGGGGAGATCGGGAACATGCCGGTCGAGCAGGGGCCGGACAACCCCGGCGTAGAACTGCCGGTTTAATTCGAGACCCGGCAAGAACGTCTCCATCAGCCCTCTTCCCTTCCCGTTAGAGCCAGCCGAATCGGTCCGCCCGGAACGGCGCGATCGCGGCCGGCGCCGCCCCGGTCGTGAGCAGCTCGGCGATCGCCTCGGCCGTGGCCGGGGCCAGGGTGACGCCGAGCATGGCGTGCCCGCTGGCGATCGCCAGGTTGCCGAAGCCGGGCGCCAGCCCGATCACCGGCAAGCCGTCCGGGGTCATCGGCCGGCCGCCGGCCCAGACCGTGTCCGGGGTCGCGCCCTCCGGCCAATCACGGAGAAACCCGGCCCCGGCGCGAGCGATCGCCGCCACCCGCCGCGGCTCGATCTGGTGGTTCAGGCCGGAGAGCTCCATCGTCCCCGCCAGCCGCAGCCTGCCGGCCAAGGGCGTGATTGCCACCCGGTCTTCATGCAAGTAGAGGGCGTGGCGGACCGGCTCGGGCAGCGGCGAGGGGACGAAATCGAGGCTGTACCCCTTGCCCATCTCGATCGGCACCCGCACCCCGGCCCGGCGCAGGAGCGGCCCGGTCCAGACCCCGGCGCAGACGACGACCGCATCGGTGATCGGCACCACGCCGTCGCTGGTGCCGAGGGCCCGGACCCGGCCCCGGGCATGATCGAACCCCGTCACCGTGACCCCGGACCGGATCTCGACCGCCGCCCGCCGCAACCACTCCCGCAGCCCACGCACCAGCGAATCGGGCCGCAGGTGCCGGTCCCGCTCGATCCAGTAGCCCCCCGCCAGCCCCGGCGCCAGCGCCGGCTCCAACTCCCGCAACCCGGCGCCATCGAGGAGCGCGATATCGCGGTAGCCGAACGGCCGCAGCTGCCCCAGGGCGGCGAAATCATGCTCCAGCGCCGCCCGCTGTCGATAGGCATACACCAGCCCTGTCCGGTGCTCCTCGAACTCGACCCCGGCCGCCCGCAGCGCGTCGTAGAGCGCCAGCGTCTGCCGGCCGAGCTCACCGACCGCGGCGAAGCCCGCCTCATGGTCACGCCGGTTGCACCGCCGCCAGAAGCCGAGCAGCCAGCGCACGAAGCCGGGGTCGGCGCGGGGCCGAACGTAGAGCGGGCTCTCCGGCCGCAACATCCAGCGGACCGAGGTGCCCACCAGGCCGGGCGCCGGCACCGGCCCCGCCAGCGAGGGCACCACCCACC
>JALZJP010000215.1 GCA_030859715.1 Chloroflexota bacterium | reverse complement strand
TCCTCCCCCGGGTTGGCGAGCCCGCTCCGGACTTCTTCACGGTGCTCGGCGATGGTGAGGTCGTGCTGCTTTCTGATTATCGTGGCCAACCGGTCTGGTTGAACTTCTGGGGATCGTGGTGTCCCCCTGCCGGAGCGAGGCGCCGGAGATGCAGGCGGCGTATGAGGAGCTGGCGCCTCGTGGCCTGGTGATGCTGGCGGTGGCGCTGGACGAGCCGCTCTCGGCCGCGGTCGCCTACGCGGAGCTGAACGGGCTTACCTATCTGATCGCGGGTGATCCCAATCGCAAGTTGACCGGGGACGCCTACCCGATCGTGAACTTCCCGACTCACATTCTCGTTGATCGCAACGGCATCGTGCGGGAGGTCATCCTCTCCGAGTTGAATCGGGACCAGATTATCGAGCGCGCGGCGCCGATCTTGTCGCCGAGCGAAGGGACATAGCCGTGGCGCTCGGGTTGCTTGCCGCCTTCGTGGCTGGAATCGTGTCGATCTCCTCGCCCTGTGTCCTCCCCTTGATTCCCTTCTACCTCGCCCACCTGGCCGGCACCGGGGCCGCCAGGTCGGCGTCGAATCGCGGCCGGATCCTGGTTCACGCGTTCGCCTTCGTGCTCGGCTTCGGCCTCATCTTTGTGCTGTTGGGCGTCTCGTTGGGAGCGCTCGGCGGGATCTTTTTGGCGTATCGTGACTGGATTGTTCGGGTTGGCGGGCTCTTCATGGTCGTCATGGGGTTGCATCTGATCGGCCTGATTCATCTGCGATTCTTGGACTACAGCCATCGCCTGGCGATTCCCGGCGCGGCCGCCCAGCCGGGACGGCTGTCCTCGTCGTTTTTGGTCGGCGTCGGATTTGCCGCGGGTTGGACGCCCTGCGTGGGACCGGTCCTCGGCGCCATCTTTACCCTGGCGATCAGTGCCGCCGACCCGGTACGCTCCGGGGCGCTGTTCGCGGCCTACGCGGCGGGACTCGCCATCCCATTTTTGGGGATCGGGATGGCGGTCGGCAGCGTTGCGCCCTGGCTTCGCCGCGCCGGCGCTGGCGTCAATGTGGTCAGCGGGGCGATGTTAACCGCGATCGGGCTCCTGATGATGCTCGGTATCTATCAACAGGTGTTCGCCCGGATCGTCAGCGTGGCGCCATGGACGCCATGGGAGCCGCGGCTGTAGCACCGCGCGGAAGGAGAGCTGAACGTGTCACGCCGATCGTTCCCCCCACCGTCGCCGTCCCCCGACCCGAATCCGCGGGGACCGCGCGGCTCGACCCTGAGTCGATATGGACGGCCCTTGCTGATCGCGGCGGTCATGCTCATTGTCGCGGCAACGGCGGTCGCGTTCGTCGCGATCCGAAATCGAAGTCCGGAGCTAGCGGCCGCGCCGACGGTCGCGGTGCCGGACGCGACGACGGTCGCCGCTTCCCAAGCGAACGAGGCGCCGGCGGCGCGAGCCCTGGTTCCGGAGGCGGTGGGCCAGCCGCTGCAGGTCTATCCGGCCGGCGCCCTGCATGTTGTCGGCCAGGAACGGTTTGCGGTCGGGCTGGTCGATCCCGAGTCCGGGCCGATTGAGACGGGGACGGTTGATCTGTTGTTCTTCAAGCTCGTGGAGACCAAGGGAACCTTGACGGAGACGCTCCCGGCTCCCTTCCTGCCGTACGGGGTCCGCGAGGCGCATGCGGAAGATCATGATGACGGGGCCGACGAAATTACCGGGATTTACGTCGCTCGCCCGCGGTTCGATGCGCCCGGTAACTGGGGCGTCGTCGCAAGGGTCACGATGCTGGATGGCTCGATGCGGGCCGGGCAACGGGCGTTCGCGGTCGAGGCCGAAAACCTCTTACCAGGCCCAGGCGACGCGGCGATTCCGAGCAAGACGCTCATCGCCAAAGGGCCGGAGGAGATCGCGGCTATCTGCACCGCTGATCCAGTCGACAACATGCACGCGCTGTCCCTTGATGACGCGCTGAAGAACGGGAAGCCGACCGTCGTCCTCTTCGCGACGCCGGCCCTCTGTGCCAGCCGCACATGCGGCCCCTCACTGGAGGCGGCTCAGGAGTTGCAGCGGCGGTACGGAACCGACGCCAATTTTATTCACGTCGAGATTTACCCTGGCGCCGATTCCGAGCGGCCGGCCGCCGCGGTGGCGGAATGGGACCTCCCCTCGGAGCCATGGCTGTTCCTGATTGACACCGAGGGAAAGGTGGTGGAGCGGTTTGAAGGCGGGATCGGACTTACCGAGCTCGATCCCGCGGTGTGGGCGCTGGTTCGCTAGTGGACTCGGATCCGGCAAACGGCCGTGCTACCATTTGGCCTGGCACAGTTTTGATCCGTGGGCGTGGAGGCGGCGACCTGATCGAGGAATCGCTCGCGTGGCGGCGAAGCCATGATGAATGCTGATAATCCGCTACCGGCTGGTCGGCGTTCACGATTGATACCGATTGGCAGTCTGGCGCTCGTCGGGCTGGGGATGCTGATCCTCGTGCTGGCGTTGCGGCCGCTACCCGGATCGGAAGCGGGATCGCTCGGATCGGAGAGCTGGCATCTGGCGACGCATCCGGCGGGAGCGATCATTGTACCGGGTCTGGCGCTCCACCCCGGCCCGGCGAGCGAAACCCTGGCGGCGGCGTTGTCGCCTGTCGCCGGGCCGGCCTTGATCGTGGCCGTGGCCCTGCCGCCACTGCCGGAGGCGACGCCGCTGAACGCGCTGGTGGCCGATGCGGACGAATCAATTAGGAATCCATGAGCGGTATGTCATATCCACTCCATCATCGCCTAACCGCCCTCCGTACACTGGTGTGCGCGCTCCTGTTCGGCCTCGTGGGAGCATTGCTTTCGCCACCCCCCGCCGCTGGCCACGCCTTTATCAGCGAGAGTGATCCGGCGGCAAACGCGATCTTACCGAGCTCGCCAGACATTGCAACGCTCGTCTTTACCGAACGACTGGAGCGGTCATACAGCAAAGCAGAACTGTATGACCAAGCCGGCGATCTGGTTCCTGGAACATCGTTCCGGGAAGGCGCCGACGAGTACGAGATGATCGTCGATCTGCCGCCGAACCTGACGAACGGCACCTACTCGATTCTCTGGCGGACCCTCTCGCTCGATGACGGCCATACCGGCCTGGGCTACATCCCTTTTACGATTGGGACGGGCGCCGATGTCCAGAGCTTCGTCCCGCCGGCGGCGGCGGCCGTCAGCACCGGTCCACCCGAGTGGATGCGAATGGGCGCTCGCTGGCTCTCGTACCTCGGTCTGGCGGCAACGATCGCGGTTTGGCCGATCTGGCTCTTCGTGCTGCGGCCCGGCATCGCGCCCGCCTGGCAGATCGGGCCCACCCTCACCCGCCGGGTGCGCGGGGTGGCGGTGGCGGCGGTGATCGTCGCCCTGCTCGGCAGCATCGCCATGTTGCTGGTGCAGGCGGCCGGGCTAGCCGGCCCCAGCGGCCTGATCGATGGGTTGACGATCACGCTCAGCGAAACGCGGTTCGGAACGATCTGGCTGCTGCGGGTCGGGCTGATTCTCGTCTATGCCGCATCGCTCTTCGCCGTCGCCTGGTGGTGGCCGTGGCGACGCCTGCCGGCGGCGGTGTTGCCGCTGTTCCTGGGGGCGACGCTGCCCGTGACCTATAGCGCCATGGCGCATGCGGCGGCGCAGACGGTCGGGTCGGAAACCGCGATCGCGGCCGACGCCCTCCATCTCTATTCCGCTTCGATCTGGGCGGGCGGGCTGATCATCCTCGTCGCCGCCCTGGTGCCGACCCTGCGCGATTTGACCGCGGTTGGCCGCCAGGTGGTGCTGACGGACCTGATCCCGCGCTTTTCCCGGATCGCGCTAATCGCCTGGGCGGTGATGATCCTGACCGGGCTCTATGCCGCCTGGCTCCAGGTTGGCAATCTGACCGCGCTCAGTGCAACGCCGTATGGCGAGTCGCTGATCGTCAAGCTGGCCCTAATCGTGCCGCTGCTCGGCCTGGGCGCGTTCAATCTGCTGGTGGCCACGCGGCGGGTCGCCGCCAGTGCCGACGAGGGGAGCGCCAATCGCTGGAGCCGGCGCTTCTCGCTGGCGATCGTGGCCGAAACCGTCCTCGTCGTCCTGGTGCTGTTGGTGGTCGGCCTGCTGGTCGGGCAGCCGCCCGCCCGCGAAGTCATCACGCGGGACGCGGAGCGGATCACGATCCCGCTGCTGGCCGACGACCAGCAGGCGACGCTGTACATCACGCCCGGCGCCACCGGCCCCAACCACTACCAGCTTGCCCTCGGCAGCGGCCATGACCACGCGACCGGACGCGGCACGGCGCCGGTGCGGGCGCTGCTGCGGATCGAGCTGCCGGAGCGGGAGACCGGGGTGAAGGAGATCGACCTGCTCCCCGCCCCCGGCGGCGCCTACGAGGCGCATGGCAGTGAGCTGAGCATCGAGGGAACCTGGAACATCGAGGTCATTGTCCGCCAGCAGGGACAGGCCGACTGGCGGACCAGCGTCACCCAAGCGATCGCGCTGACGCCGCCGGTGGCCGACGTGCCGCCGCCGCCGCCCCGGTTTGGCCCGGCCGGCGTGGCAGGGTTGCTTTTGCTCGTCGCCGGTCTGGCGGGGCTGATCCTGGCGGCGACCGGCAAAGCCGGCATGATCCGGAAGGAAGCGGCGGGGTTGGGCACGGTGGCACTGGCGCTCGGCGTCGTCCTCGTGGCCCAGGCCCGGCTCAGCCCCGATGAGCTGCTGGCCAGCGCCAACCCGGTGCCGGTGATCCCGGTCGACCAAGCGGCGGTCGTCCGCGGCGAGCCGCTCTTTGCCGCCAACTGCGCGACCTGTCACGGCCAGTATGGCCGGGGCGATGGCCCAGCCGCGGCCGGGCTGGAGCCGCCGCCGGCCGACCTGACCGCGTTCCACGCCCTGGCCCACCCGGACGATGTCTACCAGTACTGGATCGAAAACGGGATCCCCGGCAGCGCGATGCCCGCCTTTGCCGGAGAGTTGAGCCCGGAGCAGATCCGGGATGTCGTCGTCTACATCCGCGATCTCCAGAACGACGTCGCGGTGGCCAGGGATGCCCCTGGGGCCGAAGGCTGCCTGATCGAGCCGCGCTCCCTGGACGGGATGGCGGGCGTCAGCGCCACCCCCGGCGCCGGACCGCCGCCAACCCCGGCCGCGGTCACCGAGCAAGCGGTGGCGCCCGCCGTGCTGGACGGCCTGACCAACACCGTCCGCGAGCTGGTCGCCTGCTCCAACGCCGGCGATTCATTGCGACGCCTGGCCCTCTACAGCGACAATCGAATCCGCCTCTCCTATCCCAACGGGCCGACGCCGGCCCTGGCGCGGATGGCGGAAGCGCCGCTGCCGGTGCCCGAGCTGGAACGGGTGGCCTTGCTCAATCTGGATGAGGCGCGGATGATGGCCGATGGCCGCGCCAGCGCCCGCGTCACGATTGACAATCCGCTATTGCATAGCCATAGCCTGGCCACGCCGGGGGTCAACCCGCAAGAGGACCAAGCGCGGCTGATCTTCGTCGAGCAGGATGGCCGCTGGCTGATCGACGGCTTCCTTGAGTAGGATCCGTCACGGGACGACACCAGCCCGCCCGCGCGGCCGTTACGATAGATGGTGGCGCGTTGGCGGGTGGTCGTCCCGGCGGCGTGGACCACGAATGGGGAGCGGATTCCGCTCCCGATGACCGCTGTCGCGAGGCCGCCCGGGCGCGTGAGGGCAGTTGGAGAATGGCGTGACCAAGGGACCAGGCGTTCGAGTTGCGATCCTGCTGTTCATGGTGCTGCTGGCGGTGGGGCCGGTGGTGCTCTCGACGCGGGCTGGGGACGTCAGCTTAGACGGCGCTCACTGGGCGCGCACGAAGAAACCATTTAGCCTGCGGGTCGGTGACAACATGAGTTCCCAATGGGATCGCCATCTCAACGCCGCGGCGAAGTCTTGGCAAGAATCGCGGGTGGTCAAGATGAACGTGCGGCCGGGGTCGACATCCCCGGGACGGTGCGAGCCGAGGAAAGGCACGGTCCAAGCCTGCAGCGCTAATTCCGGGGCTGACGGCTGGCTGGGCGTCGCCACCATTTGGGTCAATCGACAAGACCACATCGTGGAGGCCACGGTCCAGTTAAATGAGCACTACTTCCGTTCGGGACGCTACGACAATCGGAAGGCCATGCGGCATACGGTGTGTCACGAGCTTGGGCACACGCTGGGATTGGAGCACAATCGTGGCAATCATGCGTGAACGACTCTAACCGGTCCATCTTCCACGATACCAAGCCGTCGGATCGGGACCTGAGCAAGCTGAGGCGGCTCTACCGGCACCGGGATAGCCGGTCGTCCGTGGAAAGCGCGAGGGCAGATGGCGGCTTCTTCGATCCCACCACGCTGCCGGAACGCCCGGACGACGAGACGTTCAGCACCACCGAATCGGTGCGCTCCGAGCCCACCGGGGATGGCGGCCGGGTGGTGACCTTCATCACCTGGATCGACGAGTCGGAGGCGGAGCAAGGCCGCGGATTGACCCCCTAGCCCCCATCCCGCGGGGATCTAAATGCTCTCGACGGGCTTGGCGGGCGGATGGGGGATCGGCGCCAGCGGCCGTGGCGGTCAGCATGTGGTCCATCGGACGCGGCGATCCTCGCCGGCGGCCGGGGTCTGTTTCAGAGGTGGATCAGTAGAGGCCGCGGCGAAATGTATCGCTCGCTACGCGATCCCGCCTGGGTTTGGTAGCCCGCGCAACTGAACGCGGCCGTTGCCGCTGGTTCGGGATACGGGCCGAGCGGTAAAGTGGGGCCGCGGCCGGAAATTGCCGATCAGCGGCGCTCGCGGGCGTCGTTCAGTCGCCGAGGCGACCGAGTGCCCGCGGTCGCGCCGCGATTGATGCTACAATTACCGGAGCGCACCAGGCGCGAACGACGCGGAAAGGACGACAAGTTGGCCACCGGTACGATCAAGACGATTCGCGACGATAAGGGTTTCGGCTTCGTTTCCCCTGATGGAAACAACAGCCGGAATGATGTGTTCTTCCACCGCTCGGCGGTCGAGAACAATGGCTTCGACCTGCTCCGTGAAGGACAGCGCATCAACTTTGATGTGGAGCCGGATCCGCGTGATCCGTCTCGCCAGCGTGCTGTTCACGTCACGGCGGCGGACGACGAGGAGATGTAAGACCGGCTCCGGCCTCACTTCCGGGTGAGCGCCGGCTGGTTTCGCACCGGACGCGGAGGCCGCCAAGCAATTGGCGGCCTCCGCTTTCCCGTGCCCTGATCAACTCGAGATTCCGTTCTCCCGCGCCGCTTCCGCGTACCAATGGCCGCTGCGCTTGATCGTCCGGGCTTGGGTCGCGTAGTCGACGTGGACGATCCCGAATCGGATCGCGTAGCCGGCCGACCATTCAAAGTTATCCAGCAACGACCACACAAAGTAGCCGCCCACCGGCACCCCGGCCGCGATCGCCCGGTGGACCTCGTGCAGATGCCGGTGGATGTACGATTCCCGTTCGGGGTCATCTACCTGGCCATCGATCAGCCGGTCCTCGAAGGCGGCGCCATTCTCCGTGATGTAGATCATCGCCGGCGCGTAGTCCTGGTGGACCCGAGCCAGCGTCTCGTAGAGCCCCGGCGGGTAGACCTCCCAGCCGACGGCGGTGACGGGCTGGCCCGCCGGCACGATAGACCGTGCCGCGACCGGCCGTTCCGAGCGGTCATATTCGACCACGTCGCGGAAGTAATAGTTGATCCCCAAGAAGTCGGTCGGCACGCTGATCGTCGCCAGGTCAGTGGCCCGCATTTCCGGCACCGCCTCGCCGTACCATTCCCACATGTCTGCTGGATAGCGGCCGCGGCAGAGCGGATCGAGGAACCAGCGGTTCATGAAGCCGTCCTCACGCTCGGCCGCGTCGGCGTCGGCTTGGGAATCGCCGAACGGCTCGGTATGCGTGAGCGAGAGGGCGATGCCGATCTTCGCCGTCGCCGGCAGCTCGGCGCGGAGGGCGCCGACCGCCTCGCCGTGCGCCAGCAGTTGATGATGCGCCACCTGTAACGCGGTCTTGAGGTCGTGTTTGCCCGGCGCGTGGATGCCGTAGAGGTTGCCCACGATGGACGACACCCACGGCTCGTTGACCGTGATCCAATGGCCAACCTCGGTGTCGAGCGCGACCGCCATCGTGTGCGCGTACTCGGCGAACCGGCCGACGGTGTCGCGGTGCTCCCAGCCTCCGGCGTCCTGCAGGGCTTGGGGGAGATCCCAATGGTAGAGGGTGAGGAACGGCTCGATGCCTGCCTGCCGCAACTCGTCGACCAGTCGCTTGTAGAAATCGAGCCCCGCCGAATTGGGCCGGCCGCGGCCCTCGGGAAAGATGCGCGGCCAGGCGACCGAGAACCGGTACCCGGTCAAACCCAATTCCCGCATTAACCCGACGTCGTCCCGATAGCGGTGATAATGGTCGCTGGCGACATCGCCGGTATCGCCAGTGGCGACCGTGCCCGGCGTGTGCGCAAAGGTGTCCCAAATCGACGGTCCCCGCCCGTCCTCGGCCACCGCCCCCTCGATCTGGTACGACGACGTCGCCGCCCCCCAGACAAACCCCTCCGGAAATCGCACATCGGCCGCTGCCATGCTTCACTCCTACTTCACGGGCGCTAGACGATACGTTGAATGCTGCCAATGGGCGAGTCGAAGTCGTTCACGGACGACAGGCTGTCTTCCATGGTAGATGGTATGCGAAACGACCACCGTCCGGTGGATCACGGTTTTGCTAAAGTGCCGTATTGGCGTGGCGGCGGGGCACGGTTGAGGGAGACATGAGCAACGAGACCACGTTCACGATGGACACCAGCGCGATCAAGTTTGGGCCGGGGGCGACCCGCGAGGTTGGGGCCGACCTGCGCCGTTTCGGCGCCAGGCGGGTGCTGGTGGTGACTGATCCGGGGCTGGCCGAGAGCGAGCCGGTGGCCGTGGTCCTCGATTCGATGCGCGGAGAAGGGATCGACGCCACGCTCTTCAGCGAGGTCAGGATCGAGCCGACAGATGCCTCGTTCAAACAAGCGATCGCGGTCGCGATGGAGGGCCGGTTCGACGGCTACGTCGCGGTCGGCGGCGGCTCGGTGATTGATACGGCCAAGGCCGCCAACCTGTACGCGACGCATCCCGCCGATCTGCTTGCCTACGTCAACGCGCCGATCGGGCGGGCGGCGCCGGTGCCGGGGCCGCTGAAGCCGCTGATCGCGATCCCCACCACCGCCGGCACCGGCAGCGAGACGACCGGGGTCGCCATCTTCGACCTGGTCGAGATGCACGCCAAGACCGGCATCGCCCATCGCGCCCTGCGCCCGGTGCTGGGCATCATCGATCCCGACAATACCCGCACGATGCCGCCGATGGTCGCCGCCTGCTCCGGCCTGGACGTCCTCAGCCATGCCGCGGAGTCCTACACCGCGCTGCCTTATCACCAGCGGCCGCGTCCCGAGCAGGCCGGGGCGCGGCCCTCGTACCAGGGGGCCAATCCGATCAGCGACGTCTGGGCGGCACGAGCGATTGAGCTGTTGGCCGCCAACATCGGCCGCGCCGTCGATGACCCGGCGGACGACGAGGCGCGAAGCAACATGATGCTGGCCGCCGCCTACGCCGGGATCGGGTTCGGCAATGCCGGCGTCCATCTGCCGCACGGGATGTCGTATCCGGTGTCGGGGATGGTCCGAGACTACGGGCCGCCTGGCTACCCCGCCGGCCGGCCGATCATCCCGCACGGGATGTCGGTCATCCTGCACGCGCCAGCCGTCTTTCGCTTCACCGCCCCGGCCGATCCGGGGCGGCATCTGGCAGCGGCCCGGCTGCTTGGGGCGGACATTCGCGGCGCGGCGCCGGAGGATGCCGGCGAGGTGCTGGCCGGGGCGATCATCGCGATCATGCGGCGGGTCGGCATGCCGAACGGATTGCGCGCCGTCGGCTTCACCCCGGCCGATGTGGACGCCCTGATTGCCGGCACGCTGCCCCAGCACCGGGTGACCAAGCTCTCCCCAATCCCCGCCGGCCCGGCCGAGCTGCGCCAGTTATTCCTCGCCTCGATGACGATCTGGGACTGACGCCGGTCTCCTGCTCTCAGCTCAAGCCCCGCGCCGTGTTCGCATCTCTGGCTGGCAGGACTTCCGTGGGCTCGGGCTGGAGCTACGCCGCCCGTGGGACGAGCCGGCCAATGAAGCGAATCCAGGCGACCTGACCAGCATCGTCCCGCACGAAGTCGGTGAAGACCGTGAGTCCCAATCCCTCGAGCGTGGCCAGATCGTCGCCGATGAAGCGCGCGTATCGGAGCTCGTCGTGGAGGCTGGCGATCAGTCCTCCCGGTGGGTTCATCGCACGAGGCAAGGCCCACGGCTCGAGCACGACCGGCTCGCCGGCCGGATCACCCGGCGGCAGGCCCTGTCCGACGGCGAACCCCTCGGTCATGATCTCCTCGGGAAAGAACGACGCCCGCTCCAGCCCCAGCGGCGCCAGGATAAGCTCGGCGATCGCCGCCTCGTAGGTCTGGCCGGTGACCGTCTCGATGATGTGCCCCAGTAGGGAGATCCCCATGTTGCTGTAGCTGTACTACTCGCCGAGCGGCGCCACCTGTGGCAACTCCGCCATCCGATCGACGATGCGGGCAACGGCGTCGTCACCGTCGCCTGTCTCGGCGGCGAGATTGTCATACCAGCCGGCAGTATGCGTGACCAGATGGCGGAGCCGCACTGCCTCGAACACGCCGCGATCGGCGACCCGGAAGTTGGGCAGGTACGTTCGCACCGGCGCCTCCAGGTCGAGCATGCCTTGCTCGACCTGGCGCATGATCGCGGTGGCGGTGTAGGTCTTGGTCGTTGACCCGATTTGGAACAGGGTGTCGGGCGTGACTGGCAGCGGGTGGTCGACGTTGGCGACGCCGAAGCCCGTCGCGTACTCCCGGCCGCCGGCGATCACCCCGAGCGCGACACCGGAACCTTGAGCTCGGCCATGCGATTGACGACCAGCTCTTCGAGTTCGGCAAAGAGCCTGTCCGGGTCGCCGCCGGCCACGGGTGTGGCCGGACCGGCCAACGCCCGGGCCGCGTTCAGCCGGTCATCGATGAGCGCCGTCCCCGCGGTCGCGACCAACGAGGGTTTGAGGAAATCGCGGCGCGCGAAGCGCCGGGTTCGGATGCGGTCCACCAAACTTGTCCTTACCCTACCGTGCGCTCAGTGGTTCCCGTAACCACTTCCGCGCATTGAACAGTGGACGCGGCGTCATCGCAAGCCAGGGGAGGCGGTCACCACTGGTCCAGCCGAGTCCCGACCAGAGGTAGCGTCCGCGCTGAGATACGCTTGCACGGAGCGGATCGCCACCGCCCCATCGCCAACCGCGGCGGCGACGCGGCCGATCCGGCCGCGTCGGATGTCGCCGGCGGCGAAAACGCCGGGGATACTCGTCTCCAAGGTGAGCGGCAGCCGATCCAGGGGCCAGGTGGCCGAACGCGCCGCGTCGGTCAGGAGATCGCGCCCGGTGAGCAGGTGTCCCCGCTCGTCCCGGGCCAACGTCTCCGGCAGGCAGCCCGTGTTCGGTTCGCCGCCGATCTCCACGAAGAGGGCGGCGACCGGCAGGCTGTCCCGCTGCTTGGTCGCTCGCTCCTCGAGCTGCACGCCGTGGAGGCGGCGCTCGCCGATGCCGTCGACCACGCTCGTGTTGAGGCGGACAGCGACGTTCGCCGCCTCCGCAAGGCGTTGGATCAGGTAGTCGGACATGTCGGGCGCGAGCGAGTCGCCGCGGACGATGAGGGTGACCCGCGCCGCGTACTTTGCCAGGTGCAGCGTCGACTGTCCCGCCGCATTTCCGCCGCCGACGACGCAGACCTCCTCCCCCCGCAGCGCCGCCGCCTCGGCGCCCGTGGCCCCGTAGAAGACGCCCCGGCCGACGAGGCCCTCAAGGGCCGGAATGCTGAGCCGCCGGGGGTCACTGCCGCTGGCCGCGACGACCGCTTGACTCACGACCTCGGTGCCGTTGTCGAGGGTCAGGACGTGCATCCCGTCGCGGGTCCGCAGATCGACGGCACGGCGCATGAAGACAAAGTGGGTGCCGAAGAGCAGCGCCTGAAAGTAGGCGCGAGTGGTCAGCTCGCGGCCGCTGAGCCCGTGCGGGAAGCCGAGGTAGTTGAGAATTTGGTTGGTGGTGGCCGCCTGTCCGCCCAGCGCCCCGGCCTCCACCACCACCGTCTGCAAGCCCTCGGAGGCGGCATAGACGGCGGCCGCGAGCCCCGCCGGCCCAGCGCCGATGATGCACACATCGACCGGTTCACCGGGCGGCTGGGTCGCCACGCCGATGGCGTCGGCCAGCTCTTCGTTTGACGGATCCAGGAGCACCGAACCGTCGCGGTGGATGGCGACCGGCAGCTGCTCGACGCCGAGGCCGTGCTTCGCCAGCAATTCCTTCCCATGAGGCGAGTCTTCCGCGTAGAAGCCATACGGCACACCGCTACGCTCGAGCAGATCCCGCAAATCGTGCCCGCGTGGGTCCCACCGGCGATCGATCAGGGTGATGGCCTCGTCGTGGGGACGATGCAGCCGGGTCCAGGCGCTGAGCGCCTCAGTCACGGTTGGGTAGAGCCATTCCTCGGGAGAGACCCACGGCGCGGCGATCTGGAAGTCCACATGGTCGAACAACAAGGCGCGCCGGATCGGGTCGGTCATGCCGGCGGGACCGGGCCGCACGAGCAGGCCGCGCCGCGCGCCTGGATGCAAGTCGTCGGCTCGGTCGAGGAAGGCGATGCCGGTCATCTCCGGCAACTCGCGATCGGCGATGACCGCTGCCACCTCGTCGCCGGTTGCCCGTAAGGCGTCCAGCGACGTAATGCCCTCTAGTGCGGATGCGATGACGTTGACCCGGTAGTCGGCCCCGAAGCGCCGCTTCAGGTCCTGGGACAGCCTGTCCCGTGTCGTCGCGTCGTCGATGACGGCAAAGATCACTGGGGTCTGCTGGTCCATCCCTCACCTCCTTGAGGATTCAGGCGGTCGACAGGTCAACGGCGTCTGCCGCGTGGGGAGCCGCCCGCGCGGTGCTCTGGTTGCAAGAACGGTGGCTGGCGATCAAATGTGGGATGCGGCAGATGAGTGAAAAACACATGGCTCACCGGATTGGATACGCAAACAGGAGCGGTCCCGAACCGCCCCCACTATGCACTCCGGAGTTAGCCGTGCATTTCTGTCACCAGGAGCGGACGATGCGCGTGGTGACATGCCCACGAGCCCGCATTATTCGTGCCAGTGAGGGTATCGGCCCGCCCAATTGAATGAGCCGGGTTAGTCGAGCACGTTCCAGGGCACATTCGCGAGGACAACCGCCGCGGCCGGCCCGCCGAAGGCGAGATCGCCGCGGGCGGCGATGAGGGTGATCGCCTCATCGCCCGCGAGGCCCCGCTCCTCCGTCAGGTATGCGAAGAGCAGGGAAAGCGCCTGCTGCCGGGCCACGTGATAGTCGCGGCCGGCGTCCAGACCGACCACGAAGAGCCGGTCGGGCGTTTCGAGGCGCGGGGTCACCAGCCGGAGGCCCGGCCGCACGGCAAGCCGGACCGTCGCCGCGCCGGCGCATTCGATGGCGACCCCGGTCCCCTCGCCGTCGCCCATCGCCGCGTGCAGGTCGCCAAGCGAGAAGAGGCCGCCCGCGACTTGGGCCGGGAAGAGGATCGTGCTCCCCGGCGCGATCTGGGACAGATCGTAGTTGCCGCCCCAGGGATAGGGCGGGGAGAGGGTCGAACATTCGCCGCTGGCCGGGGCCAGGCCGAGGCAGCCGATCATCGGCCCGACCGGCACCGAGCGGCCGGGGGACAGCTCGATCAGGCCATCGCGGATCGGCAGCCGGCGCAGGTAGGGCGCCACCGCCGCCAAACCGAGGGCGCCGAACCGCGGCACAAAGGCGTTCCACCCCCAATCAAGCGTTTCAATCGCCAGCACCTCGACCGCGACGGTATCGCCCGGCTCGACCCCCTCGATGAAGACCGGCCCGGTCAGCGCGTTGATTGCTCCCGCGTCGAATTGGTTCAGCCAGCGATCGCCCGCCGCCAGCAACCGTTCGACCGGCGCGGCCGACGTTTCCAACCGCGCGCTTGCCCCGTCCTCAACCCGGAGGACCGGCTTGGCGTCGGGCCGGAAGGAAAAGCTGGGCTGATCGGCGCGGACGGTATACATGGGGCATTCCCCGCGGACCCATCATACCGGGTCGAGCCCGATCACATGACCTCGCGGGTCGTTGCCTTGGGATAGGCGACGGTGCCGGGTCAAGTCCTCGCTCGACCCGGCGCCGTCGTCAGCCATCGGACCAATAGCTCAGTCCGGGGGCGCGATGCACTGCCCGCCCTGGCACGACTGGCCTTCCCCACACACGTTGGTGCAGGCGCCGCAGGCGAAGAAATCGGTCATCACGTCGAGGCAGATGCCGCCGCAGGCTGTCAGGCCGGGCCCGCAGTCCGGAATGGCGGCCACGCACACCCGGCTCTGGCAGAATTCGCCCGCCGGACAGGGGACGCCGCAGCTGCCGCAGTTCGACGCATCGTTGCTGGTATCGACGCAGGTGCCGAAGCAGTTCTCCAGACCGGGGTTGCAGACGGCGGCTGGCGGCGGCGGCGGGTCGCCACCGCCAACGCAGGTGCCGTCCGTGCAGATCGCATTGGCGTTGCAGGCAGACCCACACCTGCCGCAGTTGAACAGATCGCTGCTGGTATCGACGCAGAAGCCGCCGCAATTCTGGAACCCCGGGTTGCAGGTGAGCTCGCCGGGCGCGCCCGCGAAGCAGACTCCACCCTGGCAGACGTTCCCGACGCCGCAGTCGTTGCCGCAGGCGTCGCAGTTGAGTGGATCGGTATCGAGGTCGACGCAGATGCCGTTGCAAGGTTCCAGCGGCGCGAGGCAGCCGAACCCGCCGTCCGGATTGCAAACACGATTGGAGCAGAATTCCCCTTCCGCGCAGGCAGTGCCGCAGGTGCCGCAGTGTAGGTTGTCATTGTCTAAGTCGACGCAGTCTTCGCCGCAGACGGTCTCCCCCGGCGGACAGATCCTGAGCAGCGGTCCGCCACACGCTCCGTCAATGCAAGAACCACCCGGCTCGCAGACCTCGCCGCAGACGCCACAGTTGACGTCGTCGATGTCGAGATCGACGCACTCCCCGTCACAGTTGGTCAGGCCGGCCGCGCAGCTCGACCGCTCGCAGACGCCGTTCCGGCACTCGACGGCCACCAGCCGGCTCTCACTGACCGCGCCGCACTCGCCGCAGTGATTCAAGTCGGAAGCGAGATCAACGCACGCCCCGGCGCAGGAGGTCTGATTGGCCGGACAAGACCCCGCCGCGCCGGGCGACGAGGGGGCGGCGGGCGGGGCTAATGGTCCCCCGCTGCCGGCAGGGCTGTTGCCGCTGCCGGCGGGACGGTTCGCGTTGCCGCCGGCAGGACGGTTCCCGCCGCCGCCAGCGGGCCGGTTCCCGCCGCCGCCGGCGCCCGTCCCGGTGGCTTGGCCGAGGGCCACCGCCTGCCAGTCGCCGAGATCGCCCGCTTGCGGCCCGGACATGATGCCGTTGATCGCGCCCTGACAGGCGGCGACGTCCTGTTCGCCAACCCCGATGGCGACGAAGACGATGCCTTGGCCGGCGTCGATCCGCATCTGGAGCGAATTCCCCGTCGCCTGGCCGACGACCGGCAGGTCTGTGCCATCGGACAAGAGCAGGACGCCGTTCTCCAGGGCGCCGGAGTTGGACAGGCTGAAACTCAGCTTGCCTCGCGCCTCACCCGGCAGGCCGTCGTCCGTTAGCTGTTGACTGGCGCTCGGCCCCTGCCGCACGGCGGTCACGAACTCGAGGGTGCAGGTCGTGCGCTGGGCCGCCACGGGAGCGCCGCCCCTTCCAGCGATGAAACGACGTGGGGCGCCCGGACTCTCCGGGTCATCTCGCGTTACGAGTGCGTCCGCTTGCATTCGTAGCTTACGACACGCCGGGATGCCGCGCATGGGGAAAATTACCCATTTCCGGCCGCTATCCCGTGACGGCGACCCGTTCCACCGCTCCGGATGCAGCGATCGCAAATGGTTCTCATTGCTCCGTTTAGCGTAGCCTCCCGTCAGTTGTCGCCGGCACCTGCGCAACGGCGGACAAGCGGCGGTCATGAACCAACGATGGAACCGCGTTACGTAGCAGTAGCTTTGTACTCTCACGCTGGAGCTTTCGCTAACGATTGCGTACCTATAAAGCATAGGTGTTTCGTTGTATAGACTACTATTACCCAAAAGGGCGCAAGGCAATCCTAAACAGAACCATTGACTTTTGAGGCGTTGAAGCTCACGATGGGAGGAGCTTGAAACGGAATTTTGTTGTCCCGGCAGAAGGACTGCGTTCGTTAGAACACTTGGCAGATTCTTCAGGTTGTTTTTGGGTAGCCCTCCTGCCAGAAGTCGGGGCAACTCAGACCGACAGTCTGAACTGAAAAGGGGACTCCATGGATAAAGTCAATTCAAATCGGCCTTATGATTTGCACCCGATCAGCATACTTCACTCGGCTTCAAACAATCCTCCGCTTCCGCCTCCGCCAAAAGTGGATCCGCCTAAGTGTATCCCTGGGTCAGACATCACTCCTCGTGACAATCCACCCCCATCCACTCGCGAACCAACACCTCCCGAGCCCCCTAAACATCAACCAATCGGGAAGCCGAACAAGTAGCGCTACGAGGCACGGGCCGCAAGTCGTTCTCGAAGCGTTCAGGAGGCGCCGGTGAGTGATGAAGCGGCTGGCGACACGGATTCCGACCGATTTTCCGCCTCAGTTGACCATATTCGATCGGTCTCCAAATGGACGTTAGCAGCTTATGCTGCCGTTGGCGGAATATTGGTTGCAGGGTCCCAACTGTCCAGTCTTGGAGCGTTTGAATTAGAAGATCCTCGTCTCTGGGTGGCGATCGGTGCAATTGTCCTTGCGTTGGGATCAGTAGCGTATGCGGTATACGTCGTTCTATCAGTCGAGTTGGCAGGTGCCGTCACGCTACAAATGCGTGCAAGAGATGAGGAAAAAATTAGCCATCCAAACGATGCTGTCCATCCGCTTTGTGTTGAAAATCCGGCCCTGCTTGCTGGATACCGAAACGTGAGGGCACTCCGCGCAGATTACCTCAACTTCATCACACTATCTTATGACGCGACTCGACTTGGGAACGATCCTAAATCCGCCGAACGCTATGCGAAGTGGGTTGATTATCTTGGTAAAGTGGTTGACCGACTTCTCCGCGCAGCTCGATACGATGCTGTGGACAAATCATTTTCACCTTCGCAGAGAGGGCAGCTCATGAGCGTCTCGTTAGTCGCGGCGTTCGCGGTCGGACTCTTCGCTTGGGCCGCAAATCCGAAGGAGCTGCCCAAAGCGCCTGCCCCTTTTCTGATGCCAGTCGAAGCTAACTTGGTGCTTTCTAGTGGTCGCCAGGAAGAGCTCGTTGAATTGTTGGGTGGTGAATCCTGCGTAGGAAATCAGGTCGACATCGTCGTACTCAGCATAACCGAGGGAAACGCGGATGTAATTACGCTGCCGCGGCAAGATTGCGAAGTGAAGCGTCTAACTGTCGACCAAGAGGAAATATCGGCTTCAGAGGATGTTAATGTACTGGAAACTCCGTCTGCAGAAAATTGAATCGACAGTTATGCCGCGCTTGCCGGTCGGACCAGCTCAAGTGCGCGAACGAATCTATCCGGCGTCACTAGGTGCCGAGGGTCACACTCAATGAAACGGCCTAGAGATCGCTAAAGTCGACCCGCCCGCAGTGCAGTAACGAGTCACACTGAGATTCAACCCTTTACGGACACGCCCTCCTAGCGACAGGACCGCGCCGTGTGGCGCGCCATAGGTGAGGGCGAGGTTTTGAAAGGCAATCAACGGGTGTAACCCCGAGCGCCTTACCCCCCCTCATCAACTGCCCCGGTTTGAAAGCCCCTTAATGTTCCCGAGATAGTTGGGTTCGAGGCCGATCGGGACGACGGAGACGGCCCGTGGACCATCAGGGCACTGCCGGCCCGTACGTCACACCAAATCGCTCCATGTCGATGACCATTTTGCGGCAATCGGCGGGACTCGACGGGTTGTCCTGCTCACCGAGCGATGAGGGCGCCGTCGCGGTGTTCTCGGCGCCGGCTCGTCAGCGATCGTCCCACGCGACCTCGACCCGCGCCCCCGATTCGACGACGACGTTGGCGATGGTGTCCGGCGTCGCTGATAGCACCTCGATGTCGTAGGCGCCCGGGGGAACCTCGACCGGATCGCCGTCGATCAGGCCGCCGCCGGCCTCGTTGCCGGCAGCGTCGAGGATGCGGAACGGGGGTTGGACGGCGGCGACGACCGCTTGGCCGAGCCCCGTCGACCCGGCGGCGTCGAAGTACTGGCCGTTGCCGAGGCGGGTCCACTCGCGGAACTGCGCCTTGAGCGCCTCGTCCTCGACCGCGAAGCCGACGATGTTGACGCGGACGTCGATCCCCTGGTTGGCGAGCGCGCGCAGCGCCGCCGCCGGGTCGCCCCCACAGGTCTCCTCGCCGTCGGTGACGAAGACGACGATCTTGGTGCCCGCGGCCCCCTGGAGATCGCTGGCGACCTGCTCCAAGGAGGCGCCGATCGGGGTGTTCACGCCGTCGATCGCCTCCACGCCGGCGATCAGGCTCGCCATCGCGGCGGGATCGAGCGGTTGGAGCGGGGCAGCGAGGGTCGTTTCGCACGAATCGGGGGTGGCGCCAAAGACGCGCAGGGCGAGCGGGGTGCCGGGCGGGATCGTCTCGGCGACAAGGCTGCCGAGGACCTCCTTGGCGATGTCGATCCGCCGCCGCCCCTCCAACGATTCGAGCATGCTGCCGGAAGTGTCGAGGATCAGCTCGACCGCGCCCCCGGCGGCGGCGCCCTCGCCGCCATTCGATGAACGCACCACCTGGATCGAGCTGGGGGCGGCGTCAAGCTCCAGCCGGATGAAGAATTGACGGGGCGCCTCGGGGGTCGAGATCAGCCACCATTCGTCCACCCCGGCCGGCACGTCGAAGACGAGGGCGATCGGTTCCGGGAAGCCGGGAGCCAGCTCGCTGCCGAAGGGCAAGAAGTCCGGGTTCATGGAGAAAGCGGACCAGGCGATAGGCTCGACCGGATAGGCGTTGCCCGCCGTGTCGGCCAGCTCGAACCAGAGCGGGCTGAGGCAGAGCCGGCCATGCGGCGGGCAGATGTCGTACTCGGCGGCGGCGCCGGTGTTGGTCAGCGTCAAGTAGACAACGATGTACTCGCCCTCGGGCACGAATGGCTCGGGGAAGGAGGCGAGGTCGATCGTTGCCCGGACCTCGGCCCGCGTCGCCGCCAGGTCGATCCCGCCCACCGGGACGGTTTGGTTCAGCTCGGCGTAGAGCGGATCCTCTTCGGCGATGAAAACGGGCTCGGAGGTGACGATCGGAAGGGAGATAGGGACCAGCGCTTCGTCAGTGCCGCGCAGCACCCAGGCGGCGACGCCGGGCGCGACATCGAAGACGAGGACGATCCGCGCCGTGTCCCCGGGCTGAATCTCGCCGCCGAACCGGTGGACCTCCTCTTCTGACTGCTCGAACGCGGCGCGGACGATCTCGTCCACGGGAAACGCTGCTCCGTTCTCGTCGACGACCTCGAACCAGGACGGGTTGAAGCAGGAGACGTCGGGCGCGCAGTAATCGTAGTCGGCGGCCGTCGGGCCAGTGTTGGTGACCGTCATCCAGACGATCAGGTACTCGCCGCCAACCGGCACCAACGGATCGGGAAACGACGCCAGGTCGATCGTCTCCCGGGTTTCGGCCCGCTCGATAGCGAAGTCGAAATCGCCGGGTTGATCGGCGGTTTCCTGGGCGAGAGCCTCACCCCGGACGAACCCGCCGGCGATCACCGAGCACACGAGCAGCCAGGTTAGGAGGATGCATTTGCTCACGGACGTTCCCTTTCTGATCCGCCAACGCGGTACTGCCAAGCGCGGCGCGGCCTGACCCGTCATCCCCGGTGTTGGCCGGGATCAAACGTTCTCATCTCGTAGCCTACGTGTCGTCAACCCGGCATACATGGGGAAAATTACCCATTTCCGCCGGCTGGTTTCTTGAAGGCGCCGGCGGAGCGCTCGGCCATTGCCGATCGGGGAAGCTGGCACAAAAGCCGAAAAGGGGCGAACATGACGAACGACAGGGTTGGGCCGTTTGGCGCCCGGATGTCTTGGGCAAGCTGAAGGACAACGCATTGGCGGAGGTAACGAGCGAGGGCGACACCGACCGCAATACCAACTTCGGGTGATCGCTTGTGCCTCGGCAGCACCGCGAACCGCAGTCCTGAAAGGTCTTTTCGGTGCTCAGCGCGGAATGGATTCCAGCGCGCTGCGGACGCCGCGTTTCGATTGCACAAGTGTTCATCCGAAAATCGTATTGGATGCGCTTAACTGATTGCGGCCTGAGCATGGGCACTCAACGGCGCAACGCCATGAGGGTGCATCACGCGGCTCTGGCCAGACTCACTGCCCGGAGAGCCGGCAATCTCGACAGTATGCGCCTGCGCGGCACCTGGCGGTGAGCGCTTAGGAGCTTGACGCTGACGGGAGCGGCAGGTCAAACGCACCCGCCCGCACCTGCTCGGTGAGCAGGCTCATCGCAATCGCCACGTCGGCGACAAGGCCCCGATAGTGCGCTCGGTAATTCACGCTGGGGCCGACCTCAGGTCTGCTGCCACCTCGATGCGCGGCTCCACTCTTCGACCTCAGCTGATGGAGTATGTAAAGGGGACCGTGGATCGCAACGATAGTAGCTGAATCAACGCCTATCGCGCTCAGGGAGTCACGTAGCAGATTGATCGACCCCTTTTGCATTACTGTGACGCCAAGGGCGACTGCCGTCGCCTCGATGGGCGTTTTCTGAAGCCCTTCAACCACTTCTTTGTCAAGCTCGACAATCTGGTCTGCCCACTCTTTCCGAGCTTCAGTCACGACGTAGTGCAACTGGTCAAATGCGCGGCGCCCAGCCCGCACTTTGTTGGCCGACCAGATCGCGACGGCGGCTCCGTTCTGTGTCGCGGTCGGGAAGCTCGCGAGTGTCTGCTTCAAGTCACCCAGCGGGTCCGGCCCGGTCCACGGTTTGCGGTCGAAGTCTTGATCGATCGATCGCTGAGCAAGGCCGGCTTGTGGCCGTTCGTTAAAGCTTTTCCAGTAGAGCTGCTCCGCATGGGGCAGCTCCTCCCACAAGTCCTTCAGGTACACATAGACCTGCCCTGCCTCATTGATGTCGTACGATCGGAGTGACCACGCTCCCCGACACGCGATTGACGTACCGGTGAGTCTGTATTTGTCCGGATCAGTCTTGAAACGGCTCAGCACTTCTGGTCTAAAATAGGCTGGGCTAATCAGCGGCGGCCAGTCCTCTTCGACTGATGTCCCAAGAGGAGTCACCCGGTCACCCGGATACTCCCTCACGACACCATGTTTCATGTCTTGGATGATGAACGACACGGTCTCCGGACGCCCTGGACGGTATCGGCTGAGCCACCGCTTTCGTCCTGGAAGCTCTCGTAACACCTGTACACCTCGCAGTCTGACGCGCTCAATCCGCGTGGGCCTGCGTTCGATCTCCATTTGGGCGACGATGCCGTCGCCGGTGACCGGGCGCAGCACATCCTCGATGTCACAGTTCGCTCGATCGCCCCGGTCGCGATGCGGACTCCGTCCGAAATCGAAGAGGCGCACAAGGGCTTGGCCGGAGACAAACAAATAATGATCGAGCGACTCGGCCTCGACTGTATACAACACGTCGTTCGGCCGACTGTTCGGCAGGGTCGTCTCCTTGGCAACTTCGACGATGTCGCCGTGCTCGTTGAGCCGACAATAGCTACGCCGCTCGGCATCCCAATGCGCCCCGGCGACGTGTATCAGTTTCTGATTGGGCTCAGCATAGTTCTGGGGCTCGCGAGCCACGAAATATCGATCGAACACGACTGCTTCGCCCGCATCGAGAATTCGGCTAAAGGTGCCATCGAGAGGGTGATATATGTGTCCGCGTAGGGAGTCCTCGTTGTCTCGACTGGTGATCCATGAGGTCCAGCCCTCGCTTGGGTCAAGCCTCCAGCCAGCAAGGTCAGACCAAAAGTCATCACCCTCGAGCTGGGTGAGCGGAACCATCACAGCGTAGACGTAGGCATCCAAATCGGAAACTAGAACCGGCACGTCCCCGGCTGTTGTTCGACGGAGAAACGGAAGCACGTCGCGAGCCTCGACCCAGTCGTCATAATCCCCGTCGTTCGGATTGCGGACTCTCGACGCCTCCTGGAGGAAGTCGAGGGCGTGCTGAATTGTTGCCATCGCGGTCTGTCGCCTTACTCACAGCGCCAAGCTGCGCTGAGGGAAGCGTTCTGCGCCACCCGTCGTGCGAGGCGCCCAGTCACCTCGCGCTCTCGTTGCTGGCCTGTGGACATTCTCCGCGATCGTGCATGTGCCCGCTGGCCGGGATCGGCACTACGCGATCTTGCATTTGTCGGTAAGATGTGGGCACAAAGCCTATCGCACATTGGTCCCGAAGGAGTGACCGTGAGGTGCCAAAGTTGCGGTGCGGAACTGTCCGAAGGCATCGCCTTCTGCTTTCGATGTGGAGCGGAACAGTTCGTTGCGGATACCGATGTTGGTGACCCGACTTCCATGACCGTCTATTCCGCCGGGATCTTCCAGCATTCGTGCGACGCGCTGGCTCTCGGTTGGCGTCCGGTGTCTTTTCCTCTGGCTGATGTTCAGCGGCCGGACTCCCCACACTGGGACGGAGATTCGAGTGCGATCACGGTCGGCGCAAGCACGACCCAGGTCCAAAGCAGACTGGACCGACTCCTCGCATATCCACACGTTATTGCCGTTTGGTGTGGCGTTCGTGAGGGAGTGACGCAGTGCGTTGCTTGCGGTCCGATCGGCGGGCATTTCAACTACGATACGCAGGGACACCTCGCAAATGTCTTCTTCGGGCTTCATGAAGTCAATGATTCGGGGTGCAACGGGATTGGTTGGTTGATCCCCAATTTTTCTGATCACCATACGACGGTTACCGTCTTTGTTGCTGAGGGCTTGGGTCCCAACGCTGCGAGTCTGGTACCAATAGTTTCGGGGTCTCAGCGACTACCTGAGGCGCCTGGGGTGAGTCGTCAGCAGGAGGTCGGTGGACATCGCCCCGAGAGACCCAGGTCAATCGAGCCCAGTGTTGTTCAGGGACAAGTGATTCAAGCCGATGCAGGTCACGGCGTGGCTCATAGCGATGAGCCGGTGAGATCAGGATTCGCAGCAAAGCTTCCAGGCAGCGGCATCCCTTTGGCTGTGCTCCTGGCGGTCGCCGTTGCGATTGCCTTGTGGATTGCGTTCGCGATCTGGCAGAGCAATCGAGCCGTGAGCGTGGCCATCATTGCCGTGGTCCTGGTCGTGGTCGGTCGCTATGTACGTCAGATGCGCCAATGCGGCCGTGATGATTTACCTGGCGTGGTCTTCAATATGCGGCAGGCGATCGATGAGGTATCCGAGGGCACGCGCGCTGGCCTCCCGGATGACGGGCGAATGTGGCTGATTCACGCGATTCAGCAGTGCGGCCGATCGCGCCTCCTTTGGGAGGGAGCCGCAAGCATACCGGAGGCGGAGAGCTATTTGGAACGCCTGGCTTCGGAATACGGACGCCGCTTTAGTCGGGTAAACCGGCTTTCGATGGGGACGCTCGACGGTCTGTACAGCATCAAGGGCCACCGCGGGCACACAGAATTTGTAACGATTCTGTCGCTGAGCGCGTTCGGCGCGAAACGAGCAAATCGTGAGTTGCGCTCTGCGCTTGGATTTGACCATGATCGGTGACGAACCAAACCCACCGACGAAAGTGCTCCCTATGGAGTTGGCAAGCTGGCGATGCGGTGGGAAGTGTGTAGTAGGTGCCGTCGCGCAGCATGGCGTAGAGGACATCGATCGGGCGTCGGGCGAGCGCATCCGCTCTGCGGTGACCACGTCAATCAAGTGCGCTGCCACTAGCTTGATTGGCCGAAACCGGCGAATATGAGCGTTGACAACGCGGCGCCGCGTGGCGCACGGCCGGTGGGGGACGAGCCAGTGGCGGACGCTTCGACAGACACCGACCGCAAGGTCTTGCGCGCCCTCGAACAGGACGCGCGGCGGACGCCGGAGCAGGTGGCGACGCTGGTCGGCCTCTCCGCCAGGCGGGTCGCGGCGGCGATCGCCCGCCTGGAGCGAAGCGGCATCATTCGCGGCTACCGGACGCTGGTCAACTGGGACCGGGTGGCCGAGGAGCGGGTCGTCGCCTTCATCGATGTTAGCGTCTCGCCGCAGCGCGATGTCGGTTTCGACCAGGTGGCGGCCCGGATTTATCGTCATCCCGAGGTCCGCTCGGTCCATCTGGTGTCCGGCGGGCATGACCTGCGGATCGTGGTCGAGGGCTCTACCATGCGCGAGGTGGCGGCCTTCGTCTCGGAAAAGCTGGCCCCGATCGACCATGTGACGGCGACCAATACCCATTTTCTACTGAAGGCATACAAGGAGAATGGCCAGGTGTTCATCGAAGAAGACGCCGATGACGACCGGCTGGCGGTGGCGCCATGAAGATCGCGCGCGCCGTGACGGCGATCCCGCCGTCCGGCATCCGGCGCTTTTTCGATGTCGTCTCCCAAATGGACGACGTCATTTCGCTCGGCGTCGGTGAGCCCGATTTTGGCACCGCCTGGCGGGTGCGGGAGGCCGCGATCTACGGCCTGGAGCGGGGCCGCACGACCTACACCGCCAACAGCGGTTTACTCGAGCTGCGCCAGGCCGTGGCCGCCCACCTGCGGCGGCGATATGACCTGGCCTACGACCCCGGCGCCGAGGTCCTGATCACGGTGGGCGTCAGCGAGGCGCTCGATCTCGGGCTCCGCGCCATCCTTGACCCCGGCGACGAGGTGATTATCCCGGAGCCGGCCTACGTCGCCTATCCGCCGTGCGTGGCGCTGGCGGGCGGGGCGCCGGTACTGGTGCCGACCAGCGCGGCAGATGGTTTTGTTCCGGTGGCGGCAGAGATCGAGCGGTCCATCACGCCGCGGACCAGGGCGATCCTCCTCAATTATCCCAGCAACCCGACCGGCGGCGTGCCGGGGCGAGCCCACCTGGAGGCGCTGGCCGACCTTGCCCGGCGGCACGACCTAGTCGTCATCAGCGACGAGATCTACGACCGGCTTTCCTACGACGCCGAGCACATCCCCTTTGCCAGCCTGCCCGGCACGCGGGACCGCACCCTCCTGCTCAATGGGTTCAGCAAGACGTACGGCATGACCGGCTGGCGGGTCGGCTACGCGACGGGCCCGGCCGAGCTGATCGCGGCGATGACCAAGATCCACCAGTACACCGCGCTCTGCACCAGCCGCCAAGCGCAGGAGGCCGCGATCGAAGCCCTGCGGGTGCCGGACCGCGACGTGCGGGCGATGGTCGATGACTATGACCAGCGACGGCGGCTGATCGTCGCCGGCCTGAACCGGATCGGCCTGCCCTGCCATCTGCCGGCGGGGGCCTTTTACGCCTTCCCCTCGGTGGCGCCGACCGGGCTTTCGGCCACCGAGTTCGCCGATCGCCTGCTTCATGAGGGCCGGGTGGCAGTGGTGCCGGGCGATGCCTTCGGCGCTGGCGGCGCTGGCCACGTCCGCTGCGCCTACGCGACCTCAATCCCCCAATTGGAAGAGGCGCTGAACCGGATCGAGCGCTTCGTGGCGACCCTGCCGGGGATGGCGACAGCGCCGGCTACGGCGGCCGCGAAGCATCAGGGGTAGGGCCGCGTCGGCCCTACCGACTTTGACGCGATAGTAATCTCACGGAGCGCACCGTTGAACGTCGTATCAAGTAGGTAGCTGGCGCGCACGCGCTCGCCCGGTCAGAAGGACCGTTTGGCATGATCCAGCGGCTGGTTCGGGGTCGAATTCACTACGCCTGGATCGTCGCCGCGGTGACCTTTATCACCATGCTCGGCGCCTCCGGCTTCCGCTCGACGCCGGGCGTGCTCATCATCCCGCTCGAAGAGGCATTCGGCTGGAGCCGGGCCACGATCTCCCTCGCGGTCTCCGTCAATTTGTTGCTCTATGGCTTCATGGGACCCTTCGCCGCGGCCATGATGGAACGCTTCGGCATTCGCCGGGTGGTGGTCGGGGCGTTGCTGGTGATCGCGGCCGGCTCCGCCCTGACCGCGCTCATTTCAGCGCCCTGGCAGCTGATCGCGCTCTGGGGCCTGGTGGTCGGCCTGGGCACGGGAACGATGGCGGCGGTGCTGGGCGCCACGATCGCCAATCGCTGGTTTGTCGCCCGGCGCGGCTTGGTGGTCGGCCTGCTGACCGCCGCCGGCGCTACCGGCCAGTTAGTCTTTCTGCCCGTGTTGGCCTGGCTGGCCACGGAACGCGGCTGGCAATGGGTCTCGATCACCGTCGCCGTGGGCGCCCTCTTGGTCGTACCCCTGGTGGTGATCTTCATGCGCGGCCGGCCTAGTGATGTCGGCCTCCTGCCCTATGGCGCGACCGAGGCCGAGCCGCGGCCCGCGGTGACCGGCAACCCGATCGCCAACGCCTTTCGCGGGCTGGCGCTGGCCTCGGGGTCACGCAATTTTTGGCTGCTGGCGGCGGGGTTCTTCATCTGCGGGGCCAGTACCAACGGGCTGATCGGCACCCACCTGATCCCGGCGGCGATGGATCACGGCATGGTCGCGGTGGCGGCGGCGAGCATGCTGGCGGTAATCGGTATCTTCGATATTATCGGCACCACGCTCTCCGGTTGGCTGACCGATCGTTGGGATAGCCGCAAGCTGCTCTTCATGTACTACGGGTTGCGCGGCTTGTCGCTGCTCTTCCTGCCGGCGGCGTTTGGCTCGCCCAATTTTGGGCTGATCCTCTTCATCGTCTTCTACGGGCTGGATTGGATCGCGACGGTGCCGCCGACGGTGGCGCTGACGGCCGATAGCTTCGGCCGGGCCAACGCCACGATCGTCTTTGGCTGGATCTTCGCCTCGCACATGGTTGGCGCCGCGGCCGCCGCCTCCGCCGCGGGGGCGATCCGGACCTGGTTCGGGGATTACCAGATGGCCTTCATCGGGGCCGGCTTGCTCTGCCTGCTGGCCGCGTACCTGTCGCTCCAGATCCGCCCCGGCCTCGATCTGGACCGGGCGCCGGAACCGATCATCCCGCTCGACCCACGCGGCCCGTTGGTCCAGGGTTCGGCGGCGGGCAGGCGGTAGCCGTCGATCGGTCGGAAGCGCCGCCAGCCCGCGCCAACTCACTGACCCGCCAACATCCCCACAACGGGAGCGAATAGCTCGCGGTGCTCTTCAACCGGCGTATTGAGCACGATGTAGGAGAAGCCGTACTCGTCACGCCGTCGGCGAAGGTCGTCCGCCATCTGCTCCGGGGTGCCGATCAGGACGTGTGGGGAGGCGAGGACATCCTCCGCCGTCAGCCCCGGCAGCGCATCCACGTGCCGCCGCGCCGCGCTCATGCGATCGTCGGTGAGCTCGAAGACGAAAATGAGGATATTGAGCTCGGGGAGGCGAGATGCGTCGTCAACGGCCTCGCGCACCCATCTTAGCTTGCGGTGGGCGGCCCCGGCCGTGATGTCCAGAACGTCGAGGCCGCCCTCCGGCAGCGCCTTGGCGCCGAACCCGACGATATCCGCTTCTCGCGCCGCGAACGAGAGCAGGCGCTTCCCGCCGCCGCCGATGTAGAGCGGCGGATGCGGCTGTTGCACGGGTTTCGGCGCCCCTTCAAGGCCGGCAATTTGGTAGTGCCTGCCCGCGAAGTCGAACGGTCCGGCGGCGGCCAACCCCTTGACCACTCGCACCGCTTCTTCCATCCGGGCCACGCGCACGGCGGGCGGATCGAACGGGATACCCGTCATCTCGTACTCGGTTTTGAGCCAACCGGCCCCGATCCCCAACTCGAAGCGCCCGTCGGAGAGCAGATCGAGCGTCGCCGCCTCCTTGTACAGAAGGGCCGGGTGCCGGAAGTCGTTGCAGAACACCCAACTCGCCACGCGCAGCCGCTCCGTCGCATCGGCCGCGCACATCAGGGCCGGCACGGTCGCCAGCCGGTCCGGGAAGTGGTCGGGAACGGTCAGCGTGGAATACCCCAGCGTCTCGATTCGGCGCGACTTCTCCACCCACTCCCGCCGCGACCCGGCAGCCGACGTCGTCACACCGAACCGAAACGGCCGACCCTGGCTCATCGTCCGCTCCTTTTTCCGGGCGCGAGTTTCCTCCTGCCGGGGCGTCAGTCGTATCATCGAACCTGGCGGACCGCTGGCGCGGCGTCCGGAGCGTTCGCGTAATTGATCGCGATCGCCGTGGTGGCGTCGCCGGAAGCTAAAACCATCCGGCTTCCCCGCGAAAGCATCCTCAAGGAAGCTGAGTGTCGCTCAAATGCAAGAGGTTACGAAAAAATCGTGCTACCCCAGCCCCCAACGGGGTTTCCGGCGACGCCACCACGGCGATCGCGGATGACCAACCATTCATCCTGCATCCAGCCTAGTCCGCTGGGACACTCACCGGCTTGGCGGCCGCGACCTTTGTCAGGTGATGCGCGTACGTCGTCGACCGGCCGCGGACGGTGTCGAACAGCAGCTGTTGGAGCTGGAGCCCGATCGGGCCGGGGCGGCCGTCGCCCACGGGGCGGCCGTCGATGCTGGCAATCGGGGCGATCTGGACGCCGGTGCCGCAAAAGAATGCCTCGTCGGCGATGTAGAGTTCGGAGCGGTCGATCGTGCGCTCGACCGTGGGGATGCCGGCATCTTGGGCGAACTGGAAGACCGTGCGGCGGGTGATCCCCTCCAGAATGTCGCCGGTGATCGGGGCGGTGATCAGGGCGCCATCGCGGACCAGGAAGAGGTTGCAGGCGCTGCCTTCCGCCACATGGCCGTGCTGATCGAGCAGGATCGCTTCGTCGGCCCCTTTCTCCTCGGCCTCGTCCTTGGCCAGCGCCGAGTTGATATAGGAGCCGGAGAGCTTGCCCCGGCTGGGGATGGCGTGGTCCGGCACTCGGATCCAGGAGGAGACGATCGCCTTGACGCCGCCGGTGTCGAGGTAATCGCCGAGGGTCAGCATGTAAATCGCCAGCTCGTCGTCGAGCCCGCGCAGGCGGGGCGTCAGTTGGACCGACGATTTGTAGATGAAGGGCCGAATGTAGACATCGCTCGTTGGCGCGTTCGCCCGCAAGAGGGAGACGATCGTCTCGGCCAGCGATTCACGGGTGAACGGCAGCTCGGCCCGGAGCAGCTTGGCCGAGTTGAGGAGCCGGCCGCAATGCTCCGGCAGCCGGAAGATGTTGATCGTCTCGCCATCGGCGTCCAGATAGCCGCGGATGCCGGCAAAGGCGCCAGTACCGTACTGGACGGCATGGGTGCCGATGCTGATCTTCGCCTCGGCAAAGGGGACGATCCGCCCCTCGAAATACGCGTGCTCCAACATCGGCGACGTCATCGTCATCTCCAACCAGGGGAAGTCATGGTGCCAGGGCCGTGGGCGGGCCACGCCGCGTGCGAGCGGCTGGCGGCGCTCCCCGCGATGTCGCCGCCGGCCCGGCCGATGGGCGGCATTATCGCACACCATCGGTGCTGGTCCGCGGGCCAGGTGTCAGGGTCGGTCAGCCGATTTTGAGGTATTTGAAGCCTTCGGCGTATTCGCCCGATTTCGGGAACTGGCTGGCGGTGTAACGGCCCCAGACGTGATTACCGTGGCTCCTCATGGCGAGGGGCCGAAGACCTCGCGGCGGATGTTGGGTCGAGTGGGGGAGCGGTCCTGCTCGCTACGACCGGGGCGAGGCGGACTGGGGTGCGCACTCGAACATGACGAGAGGATGCGCTTGGATACAGTGGGGTGCCCCAAGCCCGCGACCATATCGCTGTGCTGATAAGAACATTTGTACTATACTAGGTGAAGGACGGCAAGCGTTGGCACGTCTCTGGCGCGGAGTCCTGATCAAACCTGAGCGATTTGACTCTGGTGGTCACCATCATCGGGACGATAGCTAACGTACAATCCCGGTAGCTGACGCCTCGTCTGACCGCACTCGATCCGAGTTGGCGGTATGCGACCGACAGTGGGCCTCTCATCTTAGCCGAGAGTCGACCATGAACCAGAATCCGCTCCGCACGGCCTACAATCCAGAATTGCGACCGGAGAAACTGGAGCAGGCGATTCTGTTCTTTCTTCAGCATGCGAACAATGAGCATCTGGGCAAAACGAAGTTGATGAAGTTGCTCTATTATGCTGACTTCGATCATTACGAGCAGTACGGGGAGTCGATCACCGGCGCCCGGTATCGGAAGCTGGCGCAGGGACCGGTGCCCGACGACGCGGCGGAGGCGATCGCGCGCCTGGAGCAGTCAGCCCGCGTCCACCGGGATGAGGTGCCAATGGGGTCATTCATGCAACACCGGTACACGCCATCGGAACACGTCAAGCTTGGTGTGTTCACGGAGCAGGAGTGGGCGACGCTTCACGCGGTCGTCGGCCGGTGGAAAGCGCATTCGACGCGGCAGATATCGGCCGCGACGCACGGGGAAGCGCCGTGGGTCGCCGTCAAGCTGCATGACGTTATCCCGTACTATCTTGCCGGCTACCGGAATACCCACGGGGCAATGGAGCTTGATGCCGACGAGGTGGCCACCACCGAGTTGCCGGATGAGGAAGAGGTCTTCGCCCGGTGAGGGTGATTCGCCTCTTTGCCGCGACTAACGACCTTGAAGTTCTCGCCAAGAAGCACCGGGACATTTGGGACGCCGCGAGACAGTTCGAGCGCATTCTCACGCATGGACTGCTGACGCGTGAACATCAAATCCCTCGTCTGGGCCTCACCCGGAACGATCAACCCGCGGCGATCTACAAGGCGCGCGTCCTCTACCCGCCACTCGGCGGTAAGGCGAGCGGGTTGCGCTATGTCTATTAGCGGTTCAGGCTCGACGGCATGGAGTACGCCGTGGTCCTGTCGGTGTACGTCCATCAGGGCGGCAAGTCTGAACAAGACAATCGCGCCCTGCTGCGGCAACGATTCCAGAGCTACGAGACAACCGCCGATGGTCTCCGAAATCTGGATCACTCAGATACTGATGGCTATATCGACTGAATTGGTATCCACGATTTCTGAGAATTCCCTCCTCACCAAACGTCGCGATTTTCGAGATCCCGGGGCGGTGAGGAAGCGATATTGCGGTCAACGCATCCTCACGAGTGCGTGTGTCAGCACGGTTGTGTCCGCGTCGTTCCATTGTGTAACGACGCGACGTCGGCCAAGGCTCCAGTGCGCATTGTCGTTCGGGACGGCAAAATTGACGAGAACAGAAGGCTGAGATGTTCTTACGGAAACTCATGGGCCGGTCTCGCCAGGCTATCGAGAGCCCAGACAATCCGAGCACCGAAGAGATCGAGCGGATCGTCGAGCAGCTACTCGATGAGGGCGAAGCCACCAACTACCAGACTCTGAAGCGTATCGCGCGCCGCCTGCGGCGTCAGGATCGCCGCACCCGCTCGAGATTCGAGAAGCGGCTGATGCGGCGATGGGGCCAGGCCATCGACCTGTACGATCTATTGATGATCGCCGCTCAGCAGATGGGCGAGGACGTCAATCGCGAGAACCGGCCGCAGGCGGCAAAGGATCAGGATTACGTCTTCGAGGCGCTGACCAAAATTCATGCGCGGGCCTGCCTGATTGCGTCCGAAATCCGAGCTCTGATGGTCTTCGGTCATGCGTCAGGCGCGAATGCTCGCTGGCGGTCACTGCATGAGCTTGCCGTGGTCGCCTTCTTCGTCAAGCAGCACGGAAACGATGTCGCGGAGCGCTACATTCTGCATGCAACAATCCGGAGCGCGAAGGAATCAGACAAGTACGAACAGCATTACCAGGCGCTTGGCTACATGCCGCCGGACCCCGTAGAGCGAAGGCAGGTGTTAGAGGCGAGAGAAAAGCTGGTCGACTGTTACGGGTCGGACTACGGTAGCGACTATGGATGGGCAGCGGGAATTCTGTCCGGTAAGCCTACCTTCGCTCAGATCGAAGCGGCGGTCGGCCTCGCCCACATGCGCCCACACTTCGGCATGGCGAGCCACAGCGTACATGCCGGTTTCAAAGGCATGGCCTTCGACATTGGGAACATGGGATCAGCGAACTACCCAGAGGTGATGCTCGCTGGGCCAAGCGATGCCGGACTCGCCGACCCCGGTCATGGAGCCGCAATCTCGCTCATGCAATGTACGGTCGCGCTACTTAACCATATTCCGACGCAGGAGACGGTCGTCGGAATGAGGATGCTTCTACGCCTGGTCGATGAAGTCGGGGAAGCTTTCATTGAAGCGCATCGTAAGCTGGAATAGGAGGGAGCCACGGGAGGCCGTATTAGAGCGTGTCTGGAAAGGGGTCATCGGGCTAATCTGCGGACCATCAGGTTGCTCATCGCGAGGTACATCCAGGCTTCGGTCGTCGCCGGCAGCACCTCATAATCCTTGCTCAGCCGGCGGTAGCGCCCCAGCCAGGCGAAGGTCCGCTCCACCACCCAGCGGCGGGGCAGCACCTGGAAGCCGCTCGGCATCGGCGGCGGCTCAGAGTCCGCCGGCCACCAGACCCAGCGCCGTGGTCGCTTGACCACCTCGACGCTCCAGCCCAGCGTCTCCTCGATCCAGGCCACGCCCTTCCCGGTATAGCCCGCATCCACCCAAATATGACAGAGCCGGGGGAAGCGGTCCGGCATCCCGGCCAGGGGGAGATGCACGGCGTTGCGGTCGGAGCGATCGGCCGCATGGACCACCCCGGTGAGCAGGAAGCCTTCGGTATCAACCACGATGTGGCGCTTGCGGCCCACTACTTTCTTGCCCCCATCGTAGCCCCGGACCCCCCTTTTTCGGTGGTCTTCACGCTCTGGCTGTCGATGATGGCGGCGCTCGGTTGGGGATCGCGGCCCAGCTGCACCCGCAACCGTTCCCGCAGGGTGGTGTTGACCCGTTCCCAGGTGCCATCCTCCCGCCACCGCCGGAAGTAGTCGTAGACCGTCTGCCAGGGCGGGTACTCGTGCGGCAGGGACCGCCAGCTGATGCCGCCCCGCAGCACGTAGAGCAGCGCATCCACGATCTCGCGCCGAGCGTGTTTGAGGGGCCGACCACCCGGCTTCACTGCTGGCACCAGCGGTTCCAGCACCCCCCATTGCTTGTCCGTGAGGTCGGTGGGATAGCGACGGCGAGCCATGGCGCGGGTCCTTTCCAGCGGCTACACTGACCATATCATTGCTATTCTACCCCCTTTCCAGACACGCTCTTAGAGCGGTTCTCATAAAAGTTGACGTGATGGCAGACTGCTGGTATGAAGCCATACCCGGCTGTCCTCCGCGAGCGGCTGCTGCGATTCGTTGACGCCGGTCACAGCCAAGCCGAGGCAGCCACCGTCTTTGGCGTCAGTCCACGC
>JALZJP010000209.1 GCA_030859715.1 Chloroflexota bacterium | reverse complement strand
GAGTCGGGGAGAGTGAACCGTCTGGGGTCCGGGGTCATCAAGCCTTCGGCCGCCGCGGGCTCCCGTCTTACGACTCACGACTACTGCGTGATCGTCCGCACGATCAGGCTGACCGCTCGGACTCGGGTGCCGGCCGCCGGATTGGCGTCGTTCCACCGCTCCTGAGAGATGACCAGGATCTCTCTGGCCAGGATCCGGTCATAGGCGGCGTCCAGCGACGCGCTCTCGTACCGGGACGACACCAAGGCGGTCTCGCCGCCCGGCGTCGGCGGCGCCACGTAGAGCTCGGTCCGCACGGCATCGGCCGGCAACAGCCCGGCCACCACCGCCCGCGCCTCCTGCTCGCTGACGTCACCGAACCAGGCAACTTCGACATAGACCGCGATCTCCCGGCCATTGGTGTCCTGATAGCCGACGGCATAGGTCGCGTTCTGTGCCGCGTAGGTGTACAGATCGTAGACGTTGAAATAGGAGCCCGGCCCATCATACGGCCCGCTCCCAGGCCCCCATCTAGCTTCGATCTCCCCCCGCGTCAGCCCGACCGCCCCCGACCGCGGCGGCCCCGCTTGGGCGAGCCCGATCGCCGGCAGTCCCAGCGTCGCGAACACCACGAGGACCGTGATTACGATGACCCACCACGAACGAGCCGTGTGCATGATTTCCTCCCTCCCCGTCTTGTTCCACCTCACGGTACGCGATACCGAACCCAACGCGCTTGGTCAGTGTTGCCCACATTCACGTCCGCCACTCGACGGCGTTCCGATGGAGAGTGCCGTCTGCCAATCCCACTTTCCCAATGCCTGTTCGCCACGCTTCACGACGAGCATCCATCTCGACAAGCGGGTGGCTCCTCCACCACACTGCGGCCCAAGCGAACGTCGCTCGCTCCGCACCGAGAAAGGCACCGCATGCGCAGTATCTGGCAAGGACACAAGGTGAGGCTTCGCGCCGTCGAACCGGGCGATTGGGAAACGTTTTTCGCCTGGAACGACGATGATTTCTCCGCCCGCCACAGCTCCAGCATCACCTTTCCCGAATCGCGGGAGGCGGTCAAGCGCTGGACCGAGCAGGTGGCCACCAGTGAGCCGGCGAATGATCGCGCCCGCTGGGCCATCGAGAACCTCACGGGCGAGCTGGTCGGCACCATCACCACCCACACTTGCGACCGCCGGGCCGGCACCTTCATGTACGGCCTCGTCATCGCCGCCGCTCACCAGCACCGCGGCTACGCCCGCGAAGCGGTCCAGCTCGTCCTCCGCTACTTCTTCGAGGAGCTGGGCTACCAAAAGGTGACGGTCCATGTCTACGACTTCAACCTCCCCTCCCAACAGTTCCACGAACGCCTCGGCTTTCAACCGGAGGGCCGCCTCCGCCGCATGATCTACACCAACGGCGCCCATCACGACGACCTCGTCTACGGCCTCTTGCGCGAGGAGTTCACCACCGACATCCCGCCGATTGACGACACCCCGGAGAATCAGCGTGAGCGAGTCCCCCGCGCCGCGCCCAGTCTTGACCGAGGAAGAGAAGGATCGCCTCACCTGGGAAGCCCTGGCCGGACTGTGCCGTTCCGCGGCTAGCCCGGATGCCTCGGCGGCCAACTTGACAGCGCCCCCACCCGCCGTCACAATCATCTCTAATCAGATCGAATCGACAGCTTCAGAGGTAGAGTCCGATGGCAACTCGAGTGATGACCGCTCATATTCCCCTCCCTTTGGCCGAGAAGGTCGACGCGATGGCCGATCGCCTCGATCGCTCCCGGGGGTGGATCATCAAGCAGGCGTTAGCCGACTGGATCGCGGACGAAGAGGAGCGTTACCAGATGACGCTTGAAGGCTTAGCCGACATTGACGCGGGCCGGGTCGTCGATCATGCCATCGTGCATGCGTGGATCGCGAGCCTCGGCACCGACCGGCCGCTCCCACTGTCCACCCCGGTCAATGTTGAACCGAGTTGACGCACCAGAGGAGGCCATAATGGAAACACGAGTGATGACCGCACATATCCCGATTCCCCTGGCCGAGAAGGTAGACGTGCTAGCAGAGCAACTGGAGCGGTCGCGCGGTTGGATCATCAAGCAAGCGCTTGCCGCCTGGGTCGCCGAAGAGGAAATCAAACGTGAAATGATTCTGGAGGCCATTGCCGATGTCAGGGCCGGCCGTGTGGTTGATGACGAGGTCGTCCAAGCCTGGGCAGACAGTCTCGACACCGACAATCCACTACCAGCGCCCACGCTGTGAAGCTCCAATGGTCAAAACCGGCACTTGCCGATTTGACCCGCATGCACGCATTCCTCGTCCCGATAGACTCCGAGGCGGCGGCGTCAACGGTTCGAATGCTCCGAGCGGCAGCGAAGCGTCTTCGCGACTATCCATATATTGGTGAAGGGACCGGCTATGTCGATGACTATCCGTCCCGGCGTCTCGTCGTCGGCTCCTATGAGCTTTGGTACGAGGTACAGCCCACGACAATTGTGATTCTCCGCGTCTGGAATACTCGCCAACAACGATCTCCCTAAGGCGCTATTTGGCTACTCAGCGATCATCGCGCAACTCGACTCCGTTGAACGCTTTTGCTCACTTAGGAGAACGCGCCATGTCCGACGATGCCCTCACGCCGCGCCAGGCCCATCCCTGGGTCGCCGAGGCCGCGAGCGCCATTCGCTTCGGTGTCAGCTACTATCCGCATCCTGCCGACTGGGACTTCTTCGTTCAGATGGTGCGGCGGATGGAAGCGCTCGGCTACGATTCGTACTGGAACTACGACCATCCCGAGGCCCGGGCCGATTGCTGGTCGGTCCTGGCCGTCGCCGCCATGGCCACCGAGCGGCTTCGCCTCGGCACCCTCGTCGCCTGCATCTACTACCGCACCCCCTATTTGCTGGCCCGCTCCGCCGCCGATATCGACCGCATCAGCAACGGCCGACTCGTGCTGGGCCTCGGCATCGGCGACAACGTTCCCGAATTCGAGGCCATGGGCCTGCGCTTTCCGCCGACCGGCGAACGCCTCCGGGCCATGGCCGAAACGATCCGGATCGTCCGCGGCCTCTGGTCCGGGCAACCCTTTTCGTTTCAGGGCGAGACGTTCTCGGCCAGCACCGACGGCACGTTCGTCGGTCCGGTGCAAGAGCCCTACGTCCCGATCTTACTCGCCGGGGGCGGCGAAAAAGTGACGTTGCGCCAGGTCGCGCGGTTCGCCGACGCCTCCAACATGGGCGCCCACGATTGGATCGGCAGCGCCGTCACCGATGCCGACATCGCCCGCAAATTCGCCAAGCTCGATGAGTATTGCGCCGAGTACGGCCGGCCCCCGGACTCCGTCCTCCGTAGCCACTTCGCGATGCCGCTGATCATGGCCGAAACCCGCCCCGCCCTGGAAAAGAAGATGGCCGCCATGGACCAGACCAAGCTGGCCTGGTGCGGCGACGCCCTCTTCGCCGGTACCCCGGAGGCGACGATCGCCTTCTACCAGCACCTGATCGGGTGCGGCTTCCGCTACTTCCTGCTCAACATCCTCGACGGCGACCACGAGACGATCGAGCTTGCCGCCGCCGCGGTCCTCCCCGCCGTGCAAGGGCCGGTCGCGGCCCATGACGCCACCGTTCGCTTCGCCTGACCCTGCCCACGATGCCTGCCGCGGTCAGCAACGGAGCGCGGGCAGTATGACCTTTTGTAGGCAGCCTGCTTATACGAGGAAGCGGGGTTCACCAATCACGGTTCAATATTGGCGTCAACCACCTGATGCCTCAAACCAGTCTGAAACGAATACCCGAGGGTACACTATCCCATCGCGCGACTGGAATCATGGTTTCTACCGTCGCTCGTTTGATAGCGATCACGGATTGCGTGGAGCGATTCCTTGCCGTGCGGAAGGTCAGCGAACCAATGGGTCCAACCATTAAACGTTCGTCCGAGAAGACGTGTAAAGTCACGATTCGAAGGACTGCGATACCGATTGCCTTGCCATTCGATTTCGCCAGCTTGATTCAATGTTGCCCGAGCGATCTCTCTGTTCCCGTTACCAAGAAGCAAGAGTTGGGTCCCAGCCTCAAGAAATCCAGCGTCGAGGAGTTCACGTAAGGTAACACCGTAGTAGCTTGCCTTGCGATCCGACTTCGCGACATGCGCCGTAGCTTCAGCGATGAGGTCGAGCAACTCCGTATCTATATCAGATTCCGCACGAACGACGACAGTCTTCGTAATCCGCGCCCATCTGAAAAGCCTCTCATCCTCAGTAAATCGCGTGGCGACTCTGGCTGTAGCCAGTGTCAAACCCAGCAAAATTCGGTCCGCACGAAATTGAACTGCCAGGAACGTCGAACCATCGGACGCTGCTGCTACATAATTGCGCTTGATGCGCCAGGAGATGTTTGAGTTTCGTCTATCAATCACGTCGCGCAGGGTCAAGAACAGAGAGACCGAAAACTCACTTGATCCCGAAACGTCAGCAACCTGTTCAGTAATATAGCGCTCTGTCGGTGGAGGTGCCTCTGTTGGCTGATACGAACGCCGCGATTCGTTCACGCCTGGCAACGTCGATCCAGCACCGGAAAATTGATGAGTCGGAATCGGAATTGATGCGATTGGCGTGCCAAGGTGACTGCGAAACCATTGCGCCAGGTCCTGGGCACCGGCGGCGATCTCTTGATCGCTAAGGACTCGTCGGAGGTGTCGAATTGTCGCTGAGTTTGGATCGAGCAGCACGGTTCGCAAGGCGGCATCAAGCCGTCGCTGGTTCAACCAAGTTCTAACTCCCTTTGGCTCCGTCATGCTCTCCCGCGAGAGTTGCCATATCTGCCCGAAGAGCGCGTCAAATTCTTCATCGGTGTTGAACGCTAACAGATCAAGCCGGAGCACACGCTTCGCGGCCAAGTCCGGCTTGAGAAAGGTGTTGAAGAATTGCAACTCTCGTCCGTTGGTAAGCGCGGCCCACTCGATGCCTTCCACAGCGCAATATTGAATCAACTGTGCGGCGTGCTTATCGGTTAGATCTACTTGCAGTGGCTTCGCTTCAATTGCAAGAAGCAATCCCCTCGGCCCCCGCATCACATAGTCGATAAATTCTTGCGAGTTCCGGACATAATACTCGCGCGTTACGACACCGATCCCCTCCCAGCCCAGGGCGGCTACAATTGGCTCGATGAAGTTCGCCTTCGTATCGGATTCGCTCAGTCGCGGCGGCTGCTCTTGAGCGAGAAACGTCTTGACTTGGGAGATTCGGTTCCGGACGGCGTCTCTGGCATCCTCCAATTCCTTCCTCCTGTCAGCACGAGGATGCTGTGCGCCTGATCGTGCAATCCGAATCGAATTCCCCCTACATGTCCAGTATCCTACATCTTCCATGTATCCGCATCTAGTGGACATAGTTTGTGCGAAGGACAAATTCGAAGCGTCCTTGGCAATAGATAGCGTTAGCCACGGTTCACCTCGCGATCATGCTCCGATCTTCAGGGCCGATGAGCATCGCGTCTAACTAGGTAGCCGTGCGATCTCAACGCGCGAGAGATTTCGATGCTTCTGTCAGAGGAGAACCAGTGCCATGATCGTCGAGTGTCGTCGCGTCCTCGTCGCCATCGCCACTAAGGTCGTTTTCGTGGGGCTGATCTTCGTGCTCCGAGCCGGCCGGATCAGCATGGACACCGGCAACATCGTCCTGACCCTCGCCGTTGGCACCCTGTCCTACTTCGGTTTGCCGGTCCGCAACCCGTAGGAGCCTGGGTAACAGCCGCCCCGGCACGTTCAGGGGAAACGTGGCATCATCAGCGACAGACCAGCAATTGACGCTGACGCGAGCGGTAGCTGTCCATGAGCGCATCCAACGCCACTGATCTCGACGAACGCTTGTTCCGGATGTTGCAGCTGGTCAACGACTGGCTTAAGTTTGCCGAGGCCAAGAATGTCGGTATGGTCGGCCTGGCCAGCGCCGCCCTCGGCTTCCTGCTCGGCTACGTGGCATCCAACGTCGGGAATTTCTCGATCCTCTCCGGCGTCGCGATCGCGCTCGGAAGCCTTGCCCTAATCCTCGCCTTATTGGCCAATCTGACCTCCTTCCTGCCCCAAACCGACACCGAACGCGCCCTCGCCGCTCGCCTCCCGTCGCCGCGAGATACCGACAATCTCTACTACTACGGGCATGTTGCCGGCCACCACCCCCGGTCGCTGGTCGAAGCGATCGCCCGCCGGCACCTCGGCGGCAATGCCGACCCGATCGACGATGGGCACCTCGACCTCGCGGCGCAGATCATCACCAACGGCCGGATCACCCTGCGCAAGCTGCGCATCTTCTCCTTCTCGATTGTCTGCTTCGGCTTCGGCGTCGTCGCCTGCGCCGCCGGCGTCTTCCTCGCGGCCTTCAACCAATGAGCCCGCGATCGCGAGCGGGCCTCGCCGGCATCGTGGTCAGGATCGCGGGCGACGCGTGAGGTTGCTGGATGTCCGCTTCGTGCCCTATTGCACCTCGTTCACCAGCTTCCCCAGGCGCTCGATTTCGGCCTCGACCACGTCGCCCGGGTGGAGAAAGGTCTGGGTGGTGGCGCCGACGCCGCCGGGGGTGCCCATGCAGATTAGGTCGCCCGGCTCCAGGGTGATGAAGCTCGCGATCCAGGCGATCGCCTCTGGGATCGAGAAGAGCATCTCCCCGGCCGAGGAGTGCTGGCGTAGATCGCCGTTCACCCGGAGCGCCATCTCCAGCGCGGTGACGTCGGCGATCTCGTCCCGCGACACCAGGTACGGCCCGACAACGGCGAAGCTGTCGCACCACTTGCCGACCAGCCAGTCAAAGAAGGCATCGCCGTCACGGGGCTGCCGATGCCCGACGTTGTTGAGGCGCCGGGCCGAGATGTCGTTGAAGACCAGGTAGCCAAAGACATACCCGTCCGCCGCCGCGACGGAAATATCCCGCCCCCGCTTGCCGATGACGGCCGCGATCTCGATCTCGTAATCGACCGCTTCCGATACCGGTGGGATCAGGATTGGATCGTCCGGACCAATCACCGCGGTCCCCGGCTTGATGAAGAAGCGCGGCGTGATCGCCGCCTTCTCCACCGGCTCCCGGCCCCCCTCGATGATGTGCGATTGGTAATTCCCGGCCAAGAGGAGGATCTTCGGCGGCCGCGGCAGCGCCGGCCCCAGC
>JALZJP010000225.1 GCA_030859715.1 Chloroflexota bacterium | reverse complement strand
GACAACTCCTGGGCACGAACCGATGTTCTTTGTGGCCTGGCGATCGCCCATCTGCACCGCCATGACATGCCCGAGGCGGCACCATACCTGACCGAGACCCTGGCCCTGACCTGGACGCTCTACGTTGAAGGATTCCTGGCCCGGGTGCTCTGGGCAGTTGCCGCGCTGGCTGCCGGGACCGGTCAGGGATCGCGCGCCGCGTACCTGACCGGCGCCGCTGACACACTGGATCGCCGGTATCCGAACGCCAGCTATCCCCGGGAGCGGGCGATCAACGAGTGGAGTGTGGGGCAGCTCAATGCAGACCTGGGGCCGGCGCGCTTTGCCGAGCTCCGACGGGCCGGCCAAACCCTGAGTATCGCGCAAGCGGTGGCGACGGCACGCGACGTGGCAACAGCCGTGATCGGTGAGCCAGCGGTGGCGGCGATCTGGCGCGAGACCGGTGCCGCCGACCCAGGCACCGGCGTGACTCCATTGCTGCTGACCCAAATCTCGGTGGTCACCGCGGCGGGGCCGGGGTTCGACCTCACCCGGCGCGAGCGGGAGGTGCTGGCCCTCCTCTGCCAACGCCTGACCGATCAGGAGATCGCCGCGCAATTGTCCATCAGTCCCCGCACCGCCTCCTCCCACGTCGCCAACGTGCTCGGCAAGCTGGGGGCGGCCAACCGGCGCGAGGCCGCCGGCATCGCCGTCCGGCACCGGCTGGTCTAGCCCGGATTATTCATGAAGTGACAACGGGACACCGGTCTGGTATCGGTAACGGTGCTGAAACGACCGACGCCAGGAGGTGCCCCGCATGGTCCAGTCTGCCACAGAGCCGCTCGCCTTCGCCGTCCCCGCCGCCCTGCCGCTGACCGTCGATTTCCTGGGTGGCCGCCTGACCAGTGACGGGGGGCTGCCCTGGCTGGCTGAGGCGGATGCCGCCCTCGGTCTCTGTGCCGCCCTCGCCGCGGTGATCCCCGACTGGCGCCGCCGCCGCAGTCGCCATGAGCTGCCGACGTTGGTGGCCCAACGCGTCTACCAGATTGCCTGTGGCTATGAAGACCAGGACGACGCGGATGCGCTGCGGACCGATCCCTTGCTCAAGCTCGTCTGCGGCCGCCTGCCGGAGACCGATCCGGACCTGGCCAGCCAACCGACCTTCTCCCGGCTGGAGAATGCCATTTCAGCCCGCACCTGCTACCGCCTGGCCGTCGCCTTGGGCGAGTGCTACCTGCGGGCGCGGGACCAGGACGGCGTCCCGACCCGGATCGTGCTCGATCTCGATGGCACCGACGACCCGACCCATGGGGAGCAGGAGGGCAGTGCCTACCACGGCTATTTCCGGCAGCACATGTACCACCCGCTGCTCATCTTCGACGGCGACACCGAGCAGTTGGTCACGGCGGTGCTGCGCCCGGGCACCGTGCATGCCAGCCATGGCGTGGTCGCCGTGTTGCGGCGCGTCGTGGCGGCGCTGCGGGCGCGGTGGCCCACGGTGCAAATCGAGCTGCGGGCCGATGCCGGTTTTGCCGGGCCGACCCTCTACGACTACTGCGAGCGCGAGCAGATCGGCTACACCCTGGGCCTGGGCCGCAATCCGCGCCTGGCCCGGTTGGCAGCGCCGCTCCAAGCGGCGGCGGCTGACCAGCAGGCGACCACGGGGGCCGACAAGGTGCGGCTGCTCGGCGAGGTCACCTACCAGGCCGACTCCTGGCCCCACCCCCGCCGCGTCATTGTCAAAGCGGAACGGCTCCCCCAAGGTCCCAACACCCGCTTCGTGGTCACCACCCGGGCCGATCCCCCGGACGACCTCTACGCCTGGTACACGGCCCGCGGCGAGACCGAGAACTGGATCAAGGACCTCAAAGCCGGCTGCTTCGCTGATCGGCTCAGTTGTCATCGCTTCTGGGCCAATCAGTTCCGCCTCCTGCTGCACGCCGCCGCCTACTGCCTGCTGACCACCTTGCGGCGCTGGTTGGTCCGGGTCGGGGTGGCCCGGCAGCAGCTCACCACGCTGCGGCTCCAGCTCCTCAAGATCGGGGGTCGCGTCCACCAACTCCGCGATCACGTCCACCTCCGCCTCGCCAGCAGCCACCCCGGCGAATCCCTCTGGCATCGCCTCGCCATCCCTCCCGACCGCTTCGTGAATAATCCGGGCTAGAGGCGCCGCGATGGCTCGGGTACTACCGAGCGCGGCACACCGCGGCTTATCCGTCCGCGACTACGTTCTAGC
>JALZJP010000196.1 GCA_030859715.1 Chloroflexota bacterium | reverse complement strand
TGGTGGGCAATCCCGGCTTCCCCGAGGGGACCCCGGTGGCCGGGACGCCAACCGGGTAACTCGCTCTGGGGCTCTAGCAGCGGCGGATCGGGGACATTGATCGACCCGCCGCCGTGGCCTCTCTCTGCTGACACACAGTCTCAAGAGCGGATAATGAGAGTTATGCAAAGCATGGTCGCGGCGCTGCGTCGGCTGGCACCTCTCGCGGAGCATCGACACGCGGCTGACCGTGGCGGCCCTCGACCGTGCTCTCGTGGTGCGTCGTCCGGCGCCGGGCCTGATCCACCACTCGGACCGCGGCGTCCAGTACGCCAGCGGCGACTACGTCGCGCGGCTGGAAGCCGTCGGCGCGAAGGGTAGCATGGCGGCGACGGGCAACCCCTTCGAGAACGCCAAGGCCGAGAGCTTCTTCAAGACGCTCAAGGGCGAGGAGGTGTACCTGCAGGACTACCGGACGTTCGCGGAGGCCGAAGCCAACCTCGGCCGCTTCATCGCGGCCGTCTACAACACCAAGCGACTGCATTCGAGCCTGGGATACTTGGCGCCGAGCGAGTTCGAAGCCGCCGGGGGCCGAACGACGAGGCCCCATCCACTTGGATGACCGTGCGGGACCGGGAGTTCCGCGTCGGACGCCGAGCGGCTATAATGCGGCGCCACGGCCGTGATCGATCCGGCCGGTTCGCGATAGGAGGGACGGTCATGTATCGGCTCTTGGTCCTCGTCTCGGTCGTCGCCGTCGCGCTGATCGGCCTGGCTGCCCTCGGTGCCCGCCCCGCCGCCGTCGCCCAGGAGGCGACGCCCGTTACCGAGGTCGTCTTCGAGGACGTCGAGGCGGAGGTGCTCGCCTCCGGCCTGATCCCGGCCTACCCGCCGGAGCCGGCGGAGATGGTCCTCCTGCACCTGCGCTTCGAGCCGGGGGGCCGGGTCCTCATCCCGGCCGACGACCCGGGGCTGGACCTCGTCTACGTGGAGGCCGGGACCGTGACCGTCCGCGTCACGGTCCCGGTGGTCGCCCTGCGCGGGGCGGTGCTGGCCACGCCGGGGGCGCGGGCCCAGGAGGAGGTCCCCGCCGGCACCGAGTTCACGCTCGGGGCGGGCGACTCCTTCGTCGCCCCGTTTCTGTCCGGGGGCGAGCTGCGCAACGACGGGGCCGAGGAGGCAATCGTGCGGATCGCCTACGTCGCGCCGGTGCCGCCCGCCACGCCGACGCCGTAGTGAGCAAGGCCGCGGCGGGCCGTCGGCGCTCCTGCCCGGCGGCCCCATCCGCGGTCGGAATGCAGGCCGGCAGGGGCCGGATGATATTGACGACCACCCGTGGAAGACGCTAGGGATGGAAGGAGACTTTGGGGCTGGTCCGGTAAACGGGGTTCACTCCACACGCGGAACTCCACGACCTTCATCCACGCCATGTGCAGCAAGTGGGCTACGAAATACATCACTTCCAATTTGATAGTGACTCCGGCACCAGTGACACCTCGCACTCGTCACTGGCAGCCCAGCCCGCTCGCCGCGTCACCTTCGACGGTGGTGGAATCCCGAAGCACCACCGGCCAGCGAGGGGTGAGCGGAGCCGCCATGCTGCTATGCCGCGGTCCCGGGACCGCCATCGTGGCGGCCGGGTCGTGATCGGAGCGCACCATGCCGCGTCGCCTCCTGTTCCTCGGGAGGGTCCTGGTCCTGCTCAGCGGGGTGGTGAGCCTGGGGGTCCGGCCCACGGTCTGGGCCCAAGATGTTGTCGTCACTCCTTTCCCGTTCCCGGACATTGATGGCCCGGACTTTGAGAAGCAGAAGCTAGGGGAGAGCGTGCTCACGGGGGCCACGGCCGAGCTGCTGGCCGCCGGCCTGCTCCCGGCCGCCTTCGCCCTCCAACGGGTGACCATCGCGCCCGGCGGCCACACCGTCACCCCAGGGGGCGACCCGCGGGTAGTCCTGCTCTACGCCGAGACCGCGTTCACCATGCGCGCGGGCGATTCCGTCCTCAGCCCGGCCGGCTCCGGGAGCGAGTTGCGCAACGACGGGAGCGAGGGAGAATGGCAATGATTACCGCGGATTGACCTTCGCACATTCGTGCGTGGTGGTGTATGCTGAAGCGGCCTCAGACAGCGAAGCAGCCGGCGCTCGTCAGGACCCTGATCGCCTGCGCCGCGATGCCGGACCTTGCGCTCCCGGCCTGAGCGGGTTTATCCGCGGCTCGGGGAGCGCGTGCCCTCCGGCGTATCGTCATGGAGGGCATGAGCATGATTCCGAGCGGTTTGATGGACTGGTGCGGAACTTCGGCCTGGCCCGGTCGCGGCGGCAGACCTTACGCGGCCTCGCTGGTGTTGCTGCGGGGGCCTCTGCCCTCGCGCTGAGCGTTGGCACCCGAGCCCAGGAAGCCAGTCCGGCAGCCTCACCCGAGGCTGAGGCAAGCCCCGTGTCACCCATGGGGACGGAAGTCGCCTGGCTGCCGGAGTGGGTGGTCAAGCCGGGGGCATTGGAGCCGTTGGAGAGCGTGCGCGCGTTGTTGGAGGAGATGGTGACCTCCGCCCGGAGCGAACCGGGGACCCTCAGCTATGCCTTGTATGTCAGTGAGGACGGCCAGACGATCACCTTCTACGAGCGCTACGCCGATGAGGCCGCGGTGCTCGCCCACCAGGTCAGGTTCGGCGAGCGGTTCGCGGAGCGCGCCCAGGCAGCGATGACATGCACGCGCATCACCGTTCTTGGGTCCCTGGGGGAGGAGGTCCGGAAAACGCTTAGCTGCGGCCACCCGATCTACCTCCAGCCCTTCGGCGGCTACTCGGTGCGCTGAGCCACGGCTCCCCTCCGCGGTGCCGCCGGTCGCTCGGCCGGCAGCGTCTGGCGGCATGACGTTGCCAGGGAAATGTCTGGCACCCCGGCGCCGTAGCAGTCACTGATCGGGACGCGGCAGTGATCTCCGGGCCGCGCCGGACGGTATGCGGGAACCCGAGGAGAGCACCATGATACGTCGTCTCATGTCCCTCGCCATGCTCGTCATCCTGAGCCTTGCCGTCATTCTCGGTGGGAGCGGGGCCCGCGTCGGTGCCCAAGAGGCCATCCCAGAACCGGTGCCACCGACCTTCACCGGCGACATCGTCTTCCGTGAGTCTGCCGACTTCGGCATCCTGGACGCCGATACCTTGCCGGCGGCACCGGCCTCGCTCACGCTCTTCCGCGTCGAATTCGCCCCTGGGGCGGGCGTCACAGTCTTCCCGGGTGATCCCGGCCCCGAAGCGCACCTCATTGAGTCAGGCACCTTGACTCTGCGCAATTTCACCAAAGATATCCTCGTGACCCGGGCCGTGAGTCAGGCCACTCCGGAGGCCGTGACGCCAGAGGTCCTGCCGGCGGGGGCGGAGACCCAGTTGGGACCAGGGGATGGCTTTCTGTTGATTTCGGATGTCGGGGGCGAGTTCCGCAACGACGGCACGGAGCCGGTGATGATGGCGATCGTCGGTATCTACCCCTAGGGCGCGCTGTCCGCAGATGGGGCTGGGGCGGCCACGCCAATGCCGTAGCAGACGAGGCGGGCACACCATGGGAGGTGGCGCTCGAGCTCACCCGGTGGTCATCCCCTCACCGGTGCCAACAATGCCCATTACCGGCCCCAGCACATCGTTTGATAGATTGACATCCACCTTGCCACGTCAGTCCGGGAAGACTACTTTGTGCGAAACCACCACATCCGAGGCGTAGAGTTCGCATTCCCAGAAGTCATACCAAATCCGGGTGATCACTTGGTGGTCTGGCGACGGTGTTCACGGGGCCACCAGTGGTAGCGGGTCAGCACCTTGATCCGTGGCTGCTGCTGGCTCAGCGCCTGGCAACGGGGCACCAGGACGGCCTCCAGGGCATCCAGATCGGGGAAGACCCGGTTGACCACCGGCTCGTCCACCAGCCGCCACAAGCTCCGCACCATCTGGCGGGAGCAGGTGGCGGCGGTGGAGCCGGAACGCCTCATCTTCGTCGATGAGACCGGCACCAACATCAGCATGACGCGGCGCTATGGCCGGGCACCGCGAGGCCAGCGGGTGATCGGCCAGGTGCCGCGCAACCACGGGCCGAACGTGACGCTGATCGCGGCGATGGCCCGATGCTGTTTGCGGCGGTTGATCAGTCGCTCGACGCGGTTGCGCTGGCGGTAGGCGGCACGATCGAAGCGAGGGCGTCGCCGGTCGCGGGCTGGGGTCGGGAGCACCGCCCTGATCCCGCGCCGGCGCCGGTACGATCGGGTCGGGGCGCCGGGGTCGCCCTTGTCACCGACCACGCGGCGCGGTCGAATGCGGGGTCGGCCCCGGCTCGGTCGCGTGACCGCGCCGCGTTCCAGCAGCGCCGGCACCGGCGGCGCCTCGTGCCGCTGCTCGGCGGTCAGGACGTGGGGCATCGGCTTGCCGTTCCCCTCGGCCCGGAGGTGGAGGTTGGTCGAGAAGCCGCCGCGGGAGCGGCCCAGGGCTTGATCGCCGCCCCCTTTTTGGCCCGTGCCGCGTGCTGGTGGGCGCGGACCGTGGGGCCATCGCGGACGTGCATCTCCCCGAAGTGCGTCTCCCCGTCCAGGTCGCCCTGGGCATCGCCGGCGGCGTGGAGCCCGGCCAAGGCCCGATCCCAAACCCCGGCCCGCTGCCAGCGGCGCCAGCGGGAGTCCACGGTGCGCCAGGGACCGAACCGCGCCGGCAGGTCACGCCAGGAAACCCCCGTGGCCAGCCGCCACAGGATGCCGTCGACCACCGTCCGATCATCGCGGCGTGGGCGGCCCCGGCGCGGTGGCGGTGGGAGCAGGGGCTGCAACCGCTCCCAGTGCGTATCGCTCAGTGCATGTCGTTCCATGCCGCACCGTATCGTCCATTTTGCAGACACGCCCTAATGTACTTGGCGTCTTCATCCGCGGTTCGGAGATATGGGATATAGTTGTGAGCAGATTACCGGCACGTACGAGCTAGGCAAACGACTCCGGCCTCGATCGAGAGTCGATCACAAGAGAGTCGTGCGTTGTGGCGTGCATGCATAAGTCACAACGGAGCACGACCGACCGAGGAGGTAGGCAATGAGTGAATCAATAAGACAGAAGGGAATCCGCAGACTACGAGGATTGGCGACTACGTGGGAACAGTCGCCCAAGCTATCTTCGAAAGAGCAATTCGACAACCGAGAGTACTGGGAGACTCGATATGCGACGTCCCCCAAGCGTGGGTCCGGCGTGGGATCCCGAGGCAAGCACCTTGAGAGCAA
>JALZJP010000190.1 GCA_030859715.1 Chloroflexota bacterium | reverse complement strand
ATGTAGTGCCGGTTCGAGATCATGGTCTCCCGGTGGACCTGTCCGGTCTCGGTGTCGACCCACCAGGCGAACCAGGCGGGCTCCTGTCGCGGCTGTTCCTGGCGTGGGAGCCAGAACGTCACGACCTGGCTGGGCTCACCGCCAAGCTCGACGATCGGGCCGAGGATGAAGCCGGTGGCCCGCTCGTAGGTCGCTCCCCAGTCGGCCGGGACATAGATGTACCCGGCCTGCCGGTCCGACCAGTCCTCATTGTCAAAGCGGACCCACTGCTGATCGCCGACGATGACCGTCTCGTAGCCGGTGGCGCGTTCACGGTAGCCGCGGGTGGAACCGTCGCCGCCATCGTTGATCGCGATCTCGGAGTTGGCGAAGGTGCCGCCGCCGCCGCCCAGGGCGATGGTGAACTGGACATGGCGAAGCGACGTCATCGTCGCCAAGCCACGGTCGAAGACCGCCTCGGCGGCGGCTGACGATGGCGATCGAGGACCATGGCCGGCCACGTTCGGGTCCGGCGCCAGGAGGAAGAAATCGGCGGTCGCCGCTGATCCGGTTGCCGGGGTCACGGTGACCGTCGCCTGCCACCAGCCGGCCGTGGGCAGGCTCGCGGTCGCGATCGCGAAGGGATCGGTCTCTGCCGCGAGCATCGTCGCCGGGACCGGCGGCGCGTCGTCGCTGAGGGAGTGAAGCTCGATGGCGACATCCGGCCGCTCTGGCGCCGTGAGGCCGGCCGCGGTTGACAACCAGACGATGAACGTGTTGTCGCCGGGCCGCGCCGGTTGGAATTGGAGATGGGCCAGACCGGGCTCGCCGGCCACGGTTAGCGGTACCGGATCGACGATGTTCACCGCGGCCAGCGAGGCGGGCACGGCGGCGCCGCTCGGCGGCACGAGCAGGGCCATGACGGTGGCGTTGATGAGGCCGAGCGTCGCCAGCGTGGCCAGCCCGCGGCGGCCGGCCGGCGGCAGGCCGCGGCGGCGCGGGATCGAGAGCAGGAGGACCGCGACGAGCGAGAGCGCGGTGACGAGCAGCACCGGGCCGAACAGCCCCTGGATGAGCGCCGCGAGGCCGGGGAGGACCAGCAGGCCAAGCACGATCGTGGCGACGAGGGCGATCGCGGCCAGCAGGGCCGGGATCAACAGGACCTCCGGGGTCGTCCGGCGTGTCGGCGGAGCCGGGGTGGCGTCAGGCTCGGCCGCCGGGGAAAACAACTCGAGATGGACCGTCATTCCGACTAAGACGACGATCACCGTTTGAACGACGACGAGCGCGATGGCGGCGCCGGGATTCGACGCGGCGCTCGGGAGGGCCATTCCGGAGGTGCAGGTGGCGATCAGCGCGATAACGCCGAGGACCGCCGCCGTCAGCCAGGCGGCCAGGCGTCCGCGCCCGCTGGTGGTCCGGACTAGCCAGACGGCGCTGATCGCGACCAGGGCCAGCACGGCGGCCGCCCGCAACCGCCACGTCGCGGGATACCCGGAAAACACCGCTGGCAGCGGCGCCGAGGGCACGGCGAGCAGATTGGTGAAGACCGGCTCGGCCAGCGTCGCGAGCAGAGCGAGGACGGCGCCGGCCAAGATCACCAGGCGGCGTCTCTGGTCGCTCGCGGGGGTGTCGAGCAGGGTCGATCCGAGGCTGCCGGCGACGAGCCCCCCGAGTGCCAGGGCCAGGCCGAACAGCGTGAGGACGCGAGTGATGATCGCCCAAACGGCCGGAAAGGTGTCGCTCGCGGTGGCGGCGCCGGGCTCACCGGTGGCACCGACGCGGAAGCCGTAGGCGCCGGAGCGCTCACGCTCGTCGCCGGCAAAGCGACCGGTCCAGAGGACGCTGTACGAGCCGGGAACCAGGTCATTCAGAATCGGCACGCTGACATGACGCGGATCGACGGCATAGATCGACGGCGGACCAACGGCGTGGAGCGTGCCGGCGGCGGAGAGAAGGTGAATCGCGATCGTGCCTGGATCATCCGCCAACGGCTCGCCAAACCAGACCCCGATCTGCCGCGGCGAAACGGCGACCGTGCCCTCCACCGGCGGATCGGCTCGCTCAATCGTGGTTTGGCCGCGGGCCGGGCTGGCTGCCAGCAGGATGGCCGCGAGCGACAGCAGGAGGCAGCCAACGAGCAGGGGACGAAACGTCGGCCGGGCGCGGTGCGTCACGACAGCAAGGGGAATTGGAGACAACACGGCGATGGCATCCTCGATGGTCAGCGTGGCGAGCATAGGCGGCTCAAACGTGTCGAAGCGTAGCAGCCGTGGGACGAGGTGACGAGATTGGACGTCGCCAACCGGCCGCGGGACGGCGGAAGCGGAGTACACTTGCCCGGAGAGATGAGTTGCCAAGGCGGTCTTGCCGGGGCCGCCGTCGAGGAGGAGCGGGTCACGATGTCGGTTGCCTTTACGGATGAACAAGTTCGCGAGAATCTGAAGAACGTGTACGACCCGGAGATTGGGGTGAATATCGTCGATCTGGGGCTTGTCTATGACGTTGACGTGGCCGACAGCGGCGACGTGCTGGTGACGATGACGCTGACCTCGATCGGGTGCCCGTTGGGGCCGGTCATCCTGCAAGAGGTGACCGGCGCCTTGCAAGAGCTGCCGGGGGTGTCGGAGATCGATGTCAAGCTGGTCTGGAGCCCGCCCTGGTCACCGGACCTGATGAGTGAAGACGCGAAGGACGAGCTGGGCATCTGGTAACGGCGTCGCCGCCGCGGCCAAGTGCTAGACTGGCTACACGCCGCTGTACGTACGCCACGGCGAGGGAATTGGGGAGCAAGGAGCGTGACGGTAATCGCACGGCTGGGAGTGTTGGCGCTGATCGCCGTCGTGGTGACCGGCTGCACCGCGGGCGCCCCGATGACGATCGAGGCACCGGCGCCGACCGAGGCCCGGCAGGACGTGGC
>JALZJP010000186.1 GCA_030859715.1 Chloroflexota bacterium | reverse complement strand
GCGGGAGACCGCGCGCCAAAGCCCATCGGTTTAGTTGGCGGCCGCGGCAACGTCAAATACCGTCGTCATGCCAGTCAGGAAGTGCGGCGTGCCGTCCGGTCCCGGAATGAAGCAGACCGCGGCGTAGGTGCCCGGCTCGAGGTCGAGCTGGGCCCACGACACCGCTTGCGGCGACAGGACGCCCACCCCGCCGGCGAGATCGAGCGTCCAATCGGCCCATTCCGGGCCGACGGCGTCCATCGCGGCGATCATCTCGGGCGTGGTCTCGACCCCAAACGCGGCCTCGCCGCCGGCGAGCACCGCCTCCACCACCCGCTCCTTGGCCACACCCGCGGGCACGGGGAAGATGGCGATCTCGTGCAGCATCGCCCCCGTGTTCGTGACTTCCCAGATCTGGCGGCCGGCCACCACGTCGTCCGGGATGTTGAAATCCATTTCGAACAGATCAATCGCAACGTCGGCCTGCACCTCGGCGGTCGCGACCGGGGTGCCGTTCGCGGTGTCGACGGCGTCGAACACCGCGAACTCCGTCCCCGGCCGGAAGGGGTCGCCAATCACGTAGCGGCCCGGCTTCAGATCGACCAGCCCGATCGCCGGCCGGTTGACCATGGCCCGATCGCCGTTGCCGACGAACCACGCCTGGTAGAACCAGGCCGGTGTTTCTTCGGCCGCGGAGCCGTCATTCGCGAGTGTTGCCGCCAGCTCCTCGTCCGAAACATCGTCCGGCACCCGGAGGACAAAGGCGTGCCCGGCCAGCGGGCCCTCGCTCTCCTCCACGAGGCGAACGCGGCCGGCGGCGATCTCGGCGGGAGCGATGATCCGCTCCTCGGTCAGGCGGAATCGCAGTTCCGGATACCCGGTGAGGCGGGGATCCACGGCATCGGCGCCGCGGGTCGAGGCGATGCCCACGACAATCACCGCGAGCGCCAGCGGAAACAAGATGAAACGGTGCATGTCCGTATGCTCCTTTTGAGCGCGTGCAAGCTGAGCCAAGCGCCGGCCGGGTGCGATGTATCCATCACGGCGTTCCGGCGCCCGGTCAGCGAGCGTAGGGATGATGTGTTTCGCCCGGAACGGAAGAGCCCGGTCAGGCCAGAGCAGCCCGTCGTTGGCGGGACCAGACAGTCTTGCGGGGCTGGAACTGGCCGTCGACGAGGGCCGGACCCTCGACCCCCCAGCTCCACGAGGTCTTCGGCCGGATCACCAGGTACTCACCCGGCCCAACCTTGCCGGCGCGATGCTCGATCGTGGCCGTGCCATGGACCTTGACCGCGACCGGCGTCATCGGCTCGACGGCGGCCAGGTGATCGATCACCAGCGACACCTTCTCGCCGCCGGCGGCGATGTTCTGGTACTTGCGTGATCCCTCCAGGTTCTGGAAGCTGCCGATCACAAAGTCGTCGCCATCCAGCTCAAAGCCGGCCACGGCGGCGTCGGGCTGCCCCGCTGGCGAAATGGTCGCCAGCCGGACAAGCGGTTGGGTGCGGATGTACGCGCGTTCCTTCTCGGTGAACATGACTCGTCGTCTCCTTTTGGTGTGAGTGGCCGTTGATCGCGGCGAATTGCCCGCGATCTCGGTGTTACGAAAACTCCACGCGGGCGCGAGCGCCACTGGGGTTGGCCAGACAGCCGTCGAGTTGCATGCCCTACTGGCCGCGCTCCTGCCGCGACGTCGATTCGAAGCCGCAGGGGACGGCACAGAAGTCGCCGATGCCGCAGGGATCGCCGCAGGTCGAGCCCCGGATGCACTTTGCGTTCGGGCCAAACGCGACCGCACAGTCCTGATTGCTGAAACACGAGGTGCAGGCCGCGCCGCCAATCTCCCGGCAGAAGGCGGCGCCGGTCTTGGTCACGATGCACTCGCAGCCCTGGACGCCATTACACTTCGGCCCAAACCCGATGCCGCCGGTCAGCTTGCAGGTGTCCTTGCGGATCGTGCAGGTGCCCTGCTGGGGGGCGGGCCGGCACTTCTTCTTGCGGCAAATGCCGGAGCAACACTGGGTGCCCCGCTTACATTTTTTGTTGTTCCCGAAACAACGAGCCGCGGCGGCCACCTGGGCCGCGGCCTCGGTCCCGCCGCCGAAGTGAGCGACGGCGGCGGCCAGCACGCCCCCGGCCACCCCGCGCAGCAGGTGGCGGCGACTGGCGCCGTTGGCAATGGTCTTGGTGAACCGGTCGAAACGCTGACTGTCCATGGTGTCTCCTTGGTCTATGGGCCAGAGCGCGATCGCGCTCCGCGGCAGATCAAATCGTGGAGGGCGGGATCAGCCGGCCCGTGGCGGGCACACGCCTCCGATCACCTCCGGCGCGGGCGTCCGCTCGAAGCTGGTGCCGGTTTGCTCGCCAGTGGCGCATCCGCGGCACACCGTAACCCTCACGGCCGGGAATCACTATGCGGGCCCGGGTCGAGACCGTCTATGGCAAGTTTCTTGTACGTTTGCGCGGCATAGGCATCGACCCTCAAGCCGGGACGCTACCGCGAGCCGAGTGCCGCCACGCCGCCAGCGCCGATTCCGGCTTGGGCCAGGGATTCAGCAAGCAAATGGCAGAAATCTGCCATTCCGTTTTGGGTGCGCGCGGCGCATACTGACCACGAGCGTGCCGCCACTCGCCCGTCATCGACCTTCCGCGTGCAACCGATTCTGTCAGGCTGACGGGTGAACTTCGATTGGGACGCTGTACAATCACTGGTGGGCACCGCGCCTTCGCCCGGTGCCCGCCGCTCCGGCCGCGACGGCGGCCGATCCGTGCTGACGTTTCGTGGTGGCCGCGGCTCTAACGCTGCCCTCGAACCGGATGTCGCAGGGGCGGAGTCGAAGACATCATGAGTGGTCGAGGGTCGCTCGCCCAAGACGAGCGAGTTGTGAGCGAGATCAAGCGCCTGGCCCACGGCGGCCTGCAGGGGATCGCGCTCCTGCAACAGGTCTCCGGCGCCCTGCGGCCGGTGGTGCCGTTCGATGCGGCCTGCGCCGCGACCACCGATCCAATCACCAATCTGATCTGCGACTCTGTCACCGACCGCGAGGTCGAGGACGAGCCGGCCAACCAGCGGATCACCCACAACTACTTCGCCCGGGTCTATTTCGAGCACGATTTCGAGAAGACGGTGGCGATGGTGCGGAAGCACCGCGCCGTCGCCGTCCTCTCGGAAACGACGATGGGCCGGCTCGACCGCAGCGGCCGCTACACCGAGCACCTCCGGCCCCGCGGTCTCGCCCACGAGCTCTACAGCACGTTTGTCGATCACGGCTTATGGGGCGAGCTTCACCTGACCCGCGCCAGCGGCAGCCCGGACTTCAGCCCGCGCGAGGTGGAGATCCTGCGCCGGGTCGGACCTCACGTCGGCGCCGGGCTGAAAGCCGCCGCCCTCCGGTCGCGCATGATCGTCGATAGCACCGAAGATGCGCCGGGGGTCTTGATGCTGGATGGCGCCGGTCGGGTGGTGACCTCCACCGCCGCCGCCGAGCGCCTGCTGGCGGAGCTAGGCCCGCTTGATCCGAGGTGGCGCTCCGGCGTCACCTTGCCGGTCGCCGTGCAGGTGGTGATGTCGGCGCTCGAGCGCACGTTGACTGGTGACGCCGATCAGAGCCTGCCCCGGTTACGAGCCCGGACGCGGGACGGCCGCTGGCTGACGCTGCATGCGTCGTTGACCCAATCGGCCGACGGCCAGCCGGGGCAACGCGTCGTCGTGGTGGCGCCGGCCCCACCGGAAGAGATTGCCTGGCTCTCCTTCGCCTCATATGGGCTGAGCGCCCGCGAAGAGCATGTGGTTAAGCTGGTCGTCCGCGGACTCTCCACCAAGCAGATTGCCGAGGAGCTGTTCATCACCGAGCATACGGTCCAACGCCATCTGTCCAACGTCTTCGAGAAAGTCGGCGTGCGTGGGCGGCGCTTGCTGGTGAAGGAGTTGTTCGTCGAGCAAGTCTTGCCCAATCTGAGCCCGAACTAGAGCGTTGTCGCCTCGACCGCCGGGCGCGGTCGCCATCTGGGACAGGGAATGCAGCAATGGTTACCGCGGTTTCGTCCTTTGTCAGCGAGCGCACCATGTCGGAGATCCAACGCCTCAGCGCGGCGGGGTTGGAGGCCACCGAGCTGCTCGGGCGGACCGCCCGCGCCCTGCATCGCGCGGTGCCCTTCGACCTGTACGCGGCGGCCACCACCGATCCGGCCAGTAATCTGATTACCGAGGCCTTTGGCGGCCAGCCGGCCGCCGGCTACCGGAGGCGGCCGGCGAATGTCACCTATTTCGAGCACTTCTATTTTCAAGAGGGGTTCGACCTCACCGTCTCCCTCCTGCAGCAGCGCCGGTGGGCGGCGACCCTGTCGGAACTGACCCACGGCCACCTGGACCTCAGCTTGTGCTACCGGGACGCGCTGCTGCCGGCGGGGCTGGGCGACAAGCTCCTGGCCATCTTCGTCGATCGCGTCCTCTGGGGCGATGTGGAACTGTATCGGAGTCTCGACCGCCCGGCCTTCACCCCGGAGCAGGTTGACCTGGTGCGGCGGATCGCGCCGCACGTTGGCGCCGGGCTGAAAGCGGCAACCCTGCGGAGCCGGGCTCAACAAGCAGCGACGGACATGGATGATATTCCGGGTGTCATCGTGATCGATCAGGCGATGCGCGTGGTGTCGGCGACGCCCGCCGCCGAGCGCCTGCTGACCGAGCTCGGCCCGCTCGATCCGGGCTGGCGAACCGGCGGCGGCTTGCCGGTTGCCGTCCAGGTTGTGGTCGGCACCCTCGGTCAGTCGCTGACCTCCGGGGCGGCGCGGAGCCGCTTCAGCGTGCCCCGCCTGCAGGTGCGCGGGCCCGGCGGGCGCTGGCTCACGCTCCATGCCGCGCTGACCGAGCCGGCGTTCGGCCGCCCCGCCGAATGGGTGGTGGTGATCGCCGCCGCCCGCGGCGAGGACCTGGCCTGGCTGACGCTCGTGTCGTACGGATTGAGCGCCCGCGAAGAAGACGTCGTGAAGCTGGTGGTCGGCGGTCTGTCGACCAAGCAGATCGGGGAGCGGCTCTTCATCGCCGAGCACACGGTCCAGCGCCACCTGTCGAATATCTTCGAGAAGGTCGGCGTCCGCGGCCGGCGGGCCCTGGTCAAAGAGCTTTTCTTCGATCAGGTGCTCCCGGCCATGCCGGTAACGACCGAGTCGTGAGTCGTAAGACGTGATCCCGCGGCCGCCGGACACTTGACGTCTCGAACTCCCGGCATTTCACTCTCCACGACTC
>JALZJP010000180.1 GCA_030859715.1 Chloroflexota bacterium | reverse complement strand
GCCGCGGACTTTCGGCTTACGACCCACGACTCACGACTCACGACTCTTCGTGACACCGTGGAAATGATTGACCGGGGAATGGCCTTCGCCCACCGCGTAGCTGTGACGAAGCGCCTCGGTCAGGTACTCCTTGGCGCCCGCGATGGCGGCCAGCGGATCGCGTCCATGCGCCAGGTAGGCGGCGATCGCGGCGGAGAGCGTATCACCCGTGCCATGGTCGTTGGTCGTCGCGATTCGGTCCGCGCTCAGCTCGGTGAAGCATGTGCCGTCAAAGACGATATCGACCGGCGCCCCCTCGCGATGCCCGCCTTTCATCACCACGTAGGCGGGACCGAGATCGGCGATCGCCCGCGCCGCCTCGTGGATCTCGGCCACGGTGCCGGCCGGGCGCCCGGAGAGCACCACCGCCTCGGGGATGTTCGGCGTCACCACCAACGCCAAGGGCAGGAGCGACCGCTTGACCGCCGCCACCGCCGCCGGTTGAAGCAGATTATCGCCACTCTTGGCCACCATCACCGGATCGACCACCAGCGACCGGATGCCCCAGGCTTCGAGCCGATCGGCGACCGTCTCGACGATGCTCGGACTGGACAGCATGCCGGTCTTGATCGCGTCGGCGCCGATGTCTTCCAACACCGAGTCGATCTGGATCGCGATGACTTCCTCCGGCACCTCGGCGATGGCGAAGACGCCGCGCGTGTTCTGCGCCGTGATCGCAACTATTGCACTGGTGCCGTAAACACCGAGCGCGGCGAAGGTCTTAAGATCGGCCTGGATACCGGCCCCGGCGCCGGAATCGGAGCCGGCGATGGTCATCGCCTTCGGTGGCGTGGGAACGGGAAGAGTGCCGGTCGCCATGAGAAAATCGTACCATGGACGCGATCAGTCCGGGGCACCGTTCGTGCATCCTGACGGCACGGCATGCGACCCAAAAATTGCGTAGGCTGTTCCGTGACAAAAGGAGCGGCCGGCGGGTGATCTAGCGCGGAGTGCGAACGCGAATGAGCAAATCGTCCAATCGTCTGACCACGATGATGCGTGAACCGGTGACGATGGCGATCGTGATCGCGGTCCTGGTCGCCGCCGTGCTCGCCGTCGTGGTGCTCGCTATCTGGTCCGGCGGTCCCGGCTCCAACAACCAACTGATCGTTCCCGCGTTTGAGCAGGCCGTCATCACCCCCACCCCGCGAGCGGTCCAATGGCCGCGCTCGGCCCCGGCCGCGTCGCCGCCGGCGGTCCGGCGCTCGTCGCCAACCGCCGCCAACGTGCCCCGGATCAACGCGCTCGCCGCCGCCATCACGCCGACCGCCATGCCTAGCCCGCGGGCCCGCTCCACCCAAACCCCGCGCCCATCCCCAACCGACGCCCCGAAACCAACCGCCCGATCGTCGCCAACACCGAGACCGACGGCCACGCCGGAGCCAACCGAGGAGCCCGATTTCGAAGCGACCGATGCGGCCTCGTTCAGCCGGATGGCCGGCGGCCGGTGGTATGTCAGCGGCAACCGGTTGGTCTTCGATGCGCCGCAGGCAACCTCCGAGCCGTGGATCTTGGCGCCCCACCAAGTACCAGGCGGAGACTTCGCGGTGGAGGCCGAGGTCCGCGTCGATGGCCTCGGCCAGGGGTATTGCAACCAGAGCTTCGGCGTCGTCGCCGGGTCGGACCAGCTTGGCCGGTTCTGGGGCGGCGGCGTCCTTTTTGGCTGCGGCGGCGCCGCGCCACTGGCCCGGATCACCGATGTCTCGACCTGGACCGACGGCTATGACCGCGATTGGACTCTCGCCAGCGAGGACTTCGACCCGGAGCAGGAATGGCATACCCTGCGGCTCGAAGTCCGGGGCGACGAGCTGACGATGTTGATCGACGGCGAAGAGGTGCTGACCGCTACCGACGACCAACTGCAAGCACGCCTCAGCTCCGGCCAGGCCGGCCTCTGGACCCAGGGCGTCAGCCTCACCGTGCGACGGTTCGCCATGTACGAGCGGTAGGGTCGGAATCTGATCTCGCTGACCCGGCGTCCCTGCCCAAAGGACGAGCGCGTCGGTGCTTCACTTTTCGCCGTTGTACGCTACACTTGCGCGGGTTTGCCGCCGGGTCCATCGGCCCGCCGGGTGCCCTCTGGGCGACGGGGAGGACGACGTAGGATGCGTAACGGCGCGGGGCGCGGGGCGCGGCCCACGGGTGAGCCTTAGATGGAACGCTACCTGTACCTGATCCCGCTGCTGCCATTCGCGGCGTTCGCGATCAATCTGCTCTTCGGCCGCGGGCTGATCCGGGGCCAGGCGCATTGGATCGCGGTCCCCGCCGTCCTCGCCTCCTGGGTGATCTCGGTCCTCGCCTTCCTCGATGTCTACAATACCCATCAGGCGATTGAGCAGTACATCTTTCGTTGGATCCCGGCCGGCGACTTCACCGTCGACGTCAACCTCTACGTCGACCAACTGACGGCCGTCATGCTCTTGGTGGTGACGACGGTCGGCCTCCTCGTCCACATCTACTCGATCGGCTATATGAAGGGGGACCGCGGCTACTACCGGTTCTTCTCCTACCTGCCGCTCTTCGTCTTCTCGATGCTGATGCTGGTCCTGGCCGACAATTTTCTCCTGCTGTTCGTCTTCTGGGAGGGCGTCGGGCTCTGCTCCTACCTCCTGATCGGCTACTACTTCAAGCGGCGCTCAGCGGCGAACGCCGCCAAGAAGGCGTTTATCGTCAACCGGATCGGCGACCTCGGCTTCGGCCTCGCCATCATGTGGACCTTCGCCGCCTTCGGCACCGTCTCCTACCAGGAAGTCTTTGCCCGCGTCGGTGAGATCGATCCGGCGGTGATAACCGGCATCGCCCTGCTCTTCTTCCTCGGCGCCTGCGGCAAGAGCGCCCAGTTCCCGCTCCACGTCTGGCTGCCGGACGCGATGGAAGGGCCGACCCCGGTCTCCGCCCTGATCCACGCGGCGACGATGGTCACCGCCGGCGTCTACCTGATCGCCCGCGCCCACGACCTTTTCCAAGCATCAACGACCGCGATGCTGGTCGTCACCCTGATCGGCCTCTTCACGGCCTTCATGGCGGCGACGATTGGGATGGCCCAGAACGACATCAAGCGGGTGGTCGCCTACTCGACCCTCAGCCAGCTCGGCTACATGGTTTTCGCCCTCGGCATCGGCGCCTGGGTGGCGGCGATCTTCCATCTCGTCACCCACGCCTTCTTCAAAGGTCTCCTCTTCCTCGGCTCCGGCAGCGTCATCCACGGCATGCACGAGGAGCAGGACATCCGGCACATGGGCGGCTTGCGGAAATTCATGCCAGTGACGTTCTGGACCTTTCTCATCGCCGCCTTTGCCAACGCCGGGGTGATCCCCTTTGCCGGGTTCTGGAGCAAGGACGAGATCATCGTCGGCGGCTGGATCAGCGACTACCAGCCGATAGGCACGATCGCGATGGTGATCGGATTGGTCAGCGCCTTCTTCACCGGCCTCTACATGTTCCGCCTCGTCTTCCTCGTCTTCACCGGCAAGCCTCGGTTCGACACCGCGCGCATTCATCCTCACGAGTCCCCGCCATCAATGGCGCTGCCGCTCGTCCTGCTCGCCATCCCGTCGCTCTTCCTGGGTATCCTCATCGGCTGGCCACCCGAGGACGGCCGCCTGCACGAGTTCCTCAATCCCGTCTTCTACGGCGAAGCCGCGGGCGAGGCCGACCACGCCACGGCCGCCCCCGAGATCGCCTCCCTCGCCGCCGTGCCGGCTCGACAGGAAGCGGCCGCCGGCCCGCATCATGCCTCGACCGAGACGATCATTGTCTTTGCCGTCATCTCCACCGTCGTCGCCCTGGCCGGCATCGCCGTCGCCTACTTGACCTATGTCACCGGCACGATCAGCGCGACCGCGATGGCCAATCGCTACCGTGGCCTGTACGAGTTCTTTCGCGACAAATGGCGCTGGGATGAGCTGTACGAACGACTCTTCGTCCAGCCGTTGCGGAACCTCAGCCTGATGCTCTGGCAGGTAGTTGATGTCGGCATCATCGACGGCGCGGTGAACGGCGTCGCCTCCGGCATCGGCGCCATCAGCCAGCGGTTACGCCACGTCCAGACCGGCCTTGTCGCCAACTACGCGCTGGCGATCGCCCTGGGCATGGTCGTCATCGTCGGCATTTATCTGGGACTCTTCAGCGACCTGTTCCGGTAACCCGGTGGGTGTGTAGGGAATCGACCGTGAGGGAGCTGTTCGGGACAAGACCGTGAGGGAACCGTGGAGAGCTTTCCGATCCTGACCGTGATGACCTTCCTGCCCCTCTTGGGGGCACTGGTCACGTTCTTCGTTCCCCATATCTCCCGGGAAGCGGCCCGGATGATCGCCCTGATCACCGCCCTCGGCTCCTTTGTCCTCTCCGTCGTCATCCTCTTCCGGTTCGAGCGCAACGCGGAGTTCCAATTCACCGAGGAACTGCAATGGCTGCCCGATCTGGGGGTCAGCTACTACGTCGCGGTCGATGGCATCGCCGTGCTGCTGATCGCGCTGACCACGCTGCTCTCGCTGATCGCCGTCATCTGGTCGTGGGATACGGTCAACACCCGGACCCGTGAGTATTACATCGCGCTCTTGCTGCTCGAAACGGGCATGATCGGCGTCTTCGTCGCCCTTGATCTCTTCCTCTTCTACATCTTCTGGGAGCTGATGCTGATCCCGATGGCGCTCCTGATCGGGATTTGGGGCAGCAGCAACCGCGTCTACGCGGCGATCAAGTTCTTTCTTTACACTCTGTTTGGCTCGCTGCTGATGCTGGTGGCGATCGTCGCCACCTACCAGGCCTACTACCTGCAAACGGGCGAGCGCACCCTCAACGTGCTCCAACTGGCGCAAGGAGACTACGGCCGGACCTTCCAGTTCTGGGTCTTTGCCGCCTTCTTCATCGCCTTCGCGGTCAAGGTGCCGATGTTCCCCTTCCACACCTGGCTCCCCGACGCCCACGTCGAGGCGCCCACCGCCGCCTCGGTCATCCTGGCGGCGGTCATGCTCAAAATGGGCGGTTACGGCCTGCTCCGGTTCAACCTGCCGCTCTACCCGGAAGCCTCGGTCGATTGGGGACCGGTCATCATCGCCCTTTCGGTCATTGCCATCCTCTACGGCGCCTTCGTGGCGCTGGTCCAAACCGATATGAAGAAGCTGATCGCCTACTCGTCGGTCAGCCACATGGGGTTCGTCACCCTCGGCATCTTCGTCTTCAACCTGCAGGGGATGGACGGGGCGATGCTCGTGATGCTCGCCCACGGCTTCAACACCGGCGCCCTCTTCCTCTTGGTAGGCGTCATCTACGAGCGAGCCCACACCCGCTTGATCAGCGCCTTTGGCGGCCTGGCCAGCCGGATGCCGATCTACTCCGCCTTCTTTCTCCTCTTCATGCTCGCCTCGATCGGATTACCGGGCCTCTCCGGCTTTGTCGGTGAGTTCTTGGTCGCTCTTGCCACCTGGCAATACAACCCCTGGATCGCGGCCTTCACCTTCGCGGTGGTGATCTTTGCCGCCTGGTACATGATGTGGCTGTTCCAGCGCGTCGTCTTCGGCCGCGCTCGCGGCGAGCTGCCCGACCCGCTTGACGGCGAGCTGACGCCCGCCGAGCAAGCCGAGCTGGCCGCGGCCGGCGACGGCCATGGGTCCGGCCACGCGGCGCCGCTGCCGGTCTCCGGCGGCGCCCACGAACATCCCGCGGTAGCGGGCCATGGGCACACGCATGCTGCGCTCGAGGTCTGGCCCGACCTGACGCTGAAGGAAGCGTTGACGCTGATCCCGCTGGCGGTGCTGACCATCGTCTTCGGCATCTTCCCCGGGCCATTTATCGACATCGTGGAGCCCGCCTTCGAGCGCATCCTCGCTCCTTTCCTGTAATCTGCGATGACAGTGGCGCGATTGCTGGTGAAGCTCATCGACTCGAAAGACGCGAGGGAGCCATTCGATGCTCGTTGATCTCTCCAATCTGCCGACGCCGGACTGGATGCTGGCGCTGCCGCAGTTGATCGTCTTCGGCCTCTCGCTGATCCTCCTCTTCGCCGACGCCTTCGTGCCGAAGGAGAAGCAATTCATCCCGCTGACCGCGGTCTCGCTGATCGGCTACGGCGCGGCGACGGTCGCCCTCTGGTGGCAGGATGGGCAGAACGCATCGACTTTCTACGGCCTGTTCCGAGCCGACGGCCTCACCGTTTTTCTCTCGTTGGTGATCCTCGTCGCCGCCGTTCTGAGCGTGATGACCGCCGCCTCCTACGTCGACCGGCTGGAAGGGCGGATGCCGATCGGCGAATTTTATGTCTTGCTGGCCTTCTCGGTCCTGGGGGCGCTGCTCGTTGCTTCCGCCGGCGACCTGGTCATGATCTTCGTCGGCATCGAGCTCTCGTCGCTCGCCACCTACATCCTGACCGCCTTTGCCAAGCGCCGCGTCAGCGCAGTCGAAGGCGCCTTGAAGTACTTCCTGCTCGGCATCTTCGCCAGCGCCATCCTGGTCTACGGCATGGCCTGGGTCTACGGCGCCACCGGCAGCACCGACCTCGACCAGATCTCGCTCGCCTTGCAACAGGCCATGGCCGGCGATCGCTTCGCCGAGCCCTCGCTCCTGTTCGCGCTACTGCTTGTCGTCGTCGGCCTGGCCTTCAAGATGGCGGCCGTTCCCTTTCACTTCTGGACCCCCGACGCCTACGACGGCGCCCCTACCCCGGTCACCGCCTTCATGTCGGTGGTGCCCAAGGCCGCCGCCTTCGCCGCCACGATCCGCATCCTGGTCCAGGGCCTGAGCGTGATGAGCGCCGAGTGGCTGACCCTGATCGCGGCCCTGGCCCTAATCACGATGGCCTTCGGCAACGTGGTTGCCATCTCGCAGCGCAACGTCAAGCGGATGCTGGCCTACTCCTCAATCGCCCACACCGGCTACATGCTGGTCGGCCTCGCCGCCTACCAGGTCGATGCCGGCTTCGCCGCGACCGATACCTACGACGGCATCACGACCTTGCTCTACTACCTCTTCGCCTATGCCTTCATGAATATCGGCGCCTTTGCCGTCGTCGCCTGGCTCCAGCACCGCGGCCGGGGGATGACCCTGGATGACTTTAGCGGCCTGGCCAGCACCAACCCGCTCGCCGCCGCCGCGATGACCGTCTTCATGGTGTCGCTGATGGGCGTGCCGCCCTTAATCGGCTTCTACGCGAAATATTATGTCATCTTAGCGGCGATCCAGAACGACACCGCGCTCGGAGTCACGCTTGCGATCGCGGTCGTTGTCCTGTCCGCGATCTCGGCCTTCTTCTATCTCCGGGTCGTCGCCGTCATGTACTTCAGCGAGCCGATCCGCACCCATCGCCGGGAATCGACGCCATTGCTCAACGTCGGCATCGGCGCCATGGTCCTGGCGACCGTGTTCCTGGGCTTTTTCTCCGGCGACATCATCGCCCTGGCCGCCCGTTGGTCGCGCGCCCTGACGGTTGTCGCTCAAGCCGCCGGCAGCTAATCGAGTCGTGAGTCGTGAGTCGTGAGACTCCGCGAGCCGTCCAGGACCGTGGAAACCGGGATGATCCTCCCGACTCTCTACTTACGACCTACGACTTACGACTTCGTCCGGTCGTGCCATAATGAGCGTAGCGAGGCAACGGTGCCTGCTGCCCCGGTGTCCGGCCAAGTCGGTCACGGTCCGCGGCACGGCCCGTCGCCGCAAGTCGCGCCTCGTGTCGCAACGGCGCGGGCGAAGGCGGATGGGACGGTAATGAACGATTTGAGCGCGTTCTACGGACCGAACGCGGGCTACGTGCTCGACCTCTACGATCAGTATCTGGCGGATCCGGCCGCGGTCGAGCCCGAGCTCCGCGCCTTTTTCACGGATTTCACGCCACCCAATCTCAACGGGACGGCACCCGTGTCGGCGGCCCCGGCTCCCGCCCCACCGGGCGTCAATATCAAGGCCGTGGTCGGGGCGGCGAGCCTGGCCGAGGCGATCCGCGACTGGGGCCATCTGGCGGCTCAGCTCGATCCGCTCGGCGGCCCGCCGATCGGCGCGCCCGAGCTCGACCCCGGCTTCCACGGCCTGACCGAGGACACGTTGGCGGCCTTGCCGGTGGAGGCAATCCCGACCGACGTCTCCACCAACGCCGCCAACGCCGCCGACGTGATCCGCAACCTGCGGCATATCTACGGCGGCCAGATCGGCTACGACTTTGACCAAGTGCAGATCGCGGCCGAGCGCGCCTGGCTCCGGCAGGCGGTCGAGCATAGCCGGTTCAATCAGCCGCTGAGCGCGGAGCAAAAGCACCGGCTCTTGAAGCGGCTGACCGAGGTCGAGGGGTTTGAGCGCTTCCTCCACCAAACCTACGCCGGCCAAAAGCGGTTTTCGGTCGAGGGCACCGATATCCTGGTGCCGATGCTCGATGTCATCATCCGTGATTCGGCCGCCGCCGGCGTCCGCGAGGTGGTCATCGGCATGGCCCACCGGGGCCGGCTCAATGTCATGGCCCACGTCTTTGAAAAGCCCTATGCCGCCATCCTAGCCGCGTTTGAAGGCGGCAAGGGGAAGGCGACCGCCGCCACCGACACCTCCAGCGACAACGGGATCACCGGTGACGTCAAATACCACCTCGGGGCCAAACGGGCCCAAACGGCCGACGGCAAGGTCGTGGAAGTGCCGCTGGTGCTGGCCCCGAACCCTAGCCACCTCGAATTCGTCAACCCCGTGGTCGAAGGGATGACCCGCGCCTCCCAGGACGACCGGAGCCAGCCCGGACCGCCGTCCCGTGACGCCCAAGCGAGCCTGGCCATCCTGCTTCATGGCGACTCGGCCTTTCCCGGCCAGGGAATCGTGGCGGAAACCCTCAACCTCTCCGGCCTGCCCGGCTATACCACCGGCGGCACGATCCACATCATCGTCAACAACCAGATCGGCTTCACCACCGATGTCCGTGATGCTCGATCCACTCTGTACGCCGGGGATCTGGCCAAGGGGTTCGAGATCCCGGTTGTCCATGTCAACGCCGACGACCCCGAAGCCTGTTTGACCGCGGTTCGGATCGCGACCGCCTATCGGGCCGCGTTCGGCAAAGACTTCTTGATTGACCTGATCGGCTACCGCCGATGGGGCCACAACGAGGGGCTGGAGCCGACCTTTACCCAGCCCCAGATGTACGCCACGATCGCCAAGCACCCCACCGTGCGCCAGCTCTGGCTCGACCGGATGGTGGCCGACGGCCTCCTCTCGGCGGAGGACGGCAAGCGGCAACTCTCCGCCCTGCTCAGTAAGCTAGGCGACATCCGGCGCTCCGTCACCGAGGGTGCGGCGGAGCCCGCCAACCAGCATACCGAGGCGGACCACGGCAAACGGCGCGAGGTGCCGACCGCCGTCCCGGAGTCGACCCTACGCGAGCTGCACGATGCCATCCATGACGTTCCGGACGGGTTTCGCCTCAGCCCAAAGCTGCTGCGGCAGTGGGACCGGCGACGCGGCATCCTGGACCAGGCGGATGGCAAAATCGACTGGGCGCACGCCGAGACGCTGGCGTTTGCCGCGATCCTGAGCGACGGCATCCCAATCCGGCTGACCGGCCAGGACTCCGAGACCGGCACCTTCAGCCAGCGCCATTTCGTCCTCCACAACGCCGAGCAGGTCGCGCGCCATGTGCCGCTGGCCTCCCTGCCGTCCGCCAAGGCATCCTTCGCGGTCTACAACAGCCCGCTCTCCGAAGCGGCGGCGGTCGGCTTCGAGTATGGCTACTCGGTCCACGCCCCGGACACGCTGGTCCTCTGGGAAGCGCAGTTTGGCGACTTCGTCAACGGCGCCCAGGTCTTGATCGACCAGTTCATTGTCGCCGCCCGCGCCAAATGGCAACAAGACCCGGCCCTGGTCCTGCTCCTGCCGCACGGCTACGAGGGCCAGGGGCCGGAACATTCATCCGGCCGGCTTGAGCGATTCTTGCAAATGGCAGCCGAGGACAACTTGCGGGTGGCGAATGTGACAACCGCCGCGCAATACTTCCACCTCCTGCGGCGTCAAGCCGCCCTGCTGAAGATCGACCGCCACGCCCTGATCCTGATGACCCCCAAGAGTCTGCTCCGGCATCCGCTGGCGGCTTCACCGCCGGCCGACTTTACCACCGGCACCTTCCAGCCCGTGCTTGACGACCCGCTCCGGGCCGATGATCCGGCGGCGGTCACCCGGTTGGTCCTCTGTTCCGGCAAGATCGGGGTCGAGCTGGAAGGAAGCGAACCACGCCCGGATCAGCGGGTCGCGGTCGCCCGGGTCGAGCAGCTGGCGCCCTTCCAGACGACGGCGCTCACGTCAGTCATCAACCGGTATCCGAACTTGCGAGAGGTCTACTGGGTGCAAGAAGAGCCGAAGAACATGGGCGCCTGGACATTCATGGAGCCGCGGCTACGGTCCCTCTTGTCCCGGTTGGAACGGCCGATGCCGATCCACTACCTTGGCCGGCCCGAGCGGGCCAGCCCGGCCGAGGGATCGGCCGAGCATCACGCGAACGAGCAAGCCCGCATCATCGCGGCGGCGTTTGCCGGGACCGGCGACGAGGCGACAAGCACCGCGCTAGCTGGCGTCGGCGCCAACACCAGCAACGGCCCCCCCGCCACGAACGGCCGCGCCAGAGCGAGTAAACCGGCGGCCACGAGCAAATCGCGCCGGTGACGTCGTCCCATACTCACGACTTACGACTTTCGTAGCTAGGAGCAGAGCATGGCGGTCGAAATTCGAGTGCCGCCCCTGGGCGAGTCGCTGGTCGATGCGGTGGTCGGCCAGTGGCTCAAAGGTGAAGGGGACGACGTCAGCCGCGGCGAGATCGTGGTCGAGCTGGAAACGGACAAGGTGAACCTGGAGGTTACCGCCGACGAAGACGGCGTCCTCTCGCGCATCGAAAAGCGCGAAGGCGACGTGGTCACCGTCGGCGAGATCCTCGGCTTGGTGGGCGACGCGAATGGCGCGAGCGCGGAACCGGCCCCCGCCGCGGTTGAGCCGCCGGCGGCAGCAATCGCCCCGATGGCGACCTCGGCCGACGCGCCAAGCGCGCCGCCGGCGGACCAACCGGACCAGACCGTGGAAACGCTTCCCCCCGATCACGCGGCCACCGCTCCCGACTCAGCGGCGCTCGCCGGCGCCAACGGCCAGAGCGCGGCCGGGCGAGCGGCGCCCGCGGTCCGGCGTCTGGCCGAAGAGCATCACGTCGATCTCAACCGCCTGCCCGGCTCCGGCCCCGGCGGCCGGATCACCCGCGAGGACGTCCTCGCCGGCGCCTCCCGGCAAAACCAGGCGGCTGCTCCGGTCCCGGCCACCGCTCCGGCTGCCGCCGCCGTGCCCCCCGCCGCTTCGCCGCCAAAACCCGCCGCGGTCGCCGCCGCTGATGACCGGATCGAGCGAGTCCGGCTCAGCCGGCGCCGGCAGACCATCGCCGTGCGGTTGGTCGAGGCCCAACAGACGGCGGCCATGCTGACCACCTTCAACGAGGTTGACATGTCGGCCGTGATGGAGCTACGAAGCCGGCGCAAGGAGGCGTTCAAAGAGCGCTACGGGGTCAATCTCGGCTTCATGTCCTTTTTCACCAAAGCCGCGGTCGGGGCGCTCAAGGCATTCCCCAACGTCAACGCCGAGCTTCAGGGCGACGAATTGCTGCTGAAGAAGTATTACGACATTGGGATCGCGGTCGGGGTCGAGGAAGGGCTGGTGGTGCCGGTGGTCCGCGATGCCGACCGCAAGACCTTCGCCCAGATTGAGCAAGAGATCCTTGATCTGGCCACCCGCGCCCGCGACAACAAGCTGACCCTGAGCGAACTGCAGGGCGGCACCTTCACCATCACGAACGGCGGTGTGTTCGGCTCGCTGATGTCGACCCCGATTCTCAACACGCCGCAGGTCGGCATCCTCGGCATGCACACGATCCAGCAACGCCCGGTCGCCCGCGACGGCGAGGTCGTCATCAAGCCGATGATGTACATCGCCCTCTCCTATGACCATCGGGTCGTCGATGGCGGCGAAGCGGTCCGCTTCCTGGTCCGGATCAAAGACCTCGTCGAAGACCCGGAGACGATGCTGCTCGAGGGCTGATCTACAAACCGGATACATCGTCCGAAACCCGAAGCCATGCGGTCGGGCCGCGCTGGACTGAAGTCCGCGCTGAACACCGAAAAGTCCTTTCAGAACTGGTCGAATCGTACTCAGTCCTGAAGGGACTTCGTGAAGTTCAGCGCGGACTTCAGTCCAGCGCCCGCCATCGCGACGCTCCCAATGACCACACTTCACCCAAGCATCGCTCCAGGACCGGGTTGTTTCACACCAGCGTCACAAGCTTGTGATGCTTTCGGAACAATTGTGCCCCATGCTAGCGAAGTGCGATGGGCTACGTTTCGGCCCATCTCGACCAAGGGGACCACGCCCATGCCGACCTGAGCGCCACAGCGACGAGCAGCGCTCAGCCGAACCCACGAGCAACAATCCATGCCCGCTGGCCGCCCGCGTTGTCGCGTCGTGCCCACCGGGAGGTTCGAGCCGGAGGGCGACCTTCCGGAATCATGTGGGATAACCGATTGGAGGAACCATCAGTGATCGAAGTACGGGACGTCTCGAAGCGGTTCGGTGACACGCTGGCCGTGGATCACCTTTCCTTCACCGTCAAACCAGGCGTCGTGACTGGCTTTCTCGGGCCTAACGGGGCCGGCAAATCGACCACGATGCGCATCATCGTCGGCCTCGACCGCCCGACCGGAGGCACCGCGCTGATTAACGGCCGGGCCTACCGCAATATTCCCGCCCCGATGCAAGAGGTCGGCGCCCTGCTCGATGCCAAGGCAGTCGAAGGCGGCCGCTCCGCCCGCCGGCATTTGCACTGGCTGGCGCTCGCCGGCGGCGTCCCGGCCGGCCGCGTGGACGAGGTGCTCGATGTGGTCGGCCTGACCAGTGTCGCCGATAAGCGGGTCAAGGGCTTCTCGCTCGGGATGTCGCAACGGTTGGGGCTTGCCGCCGCCTTGCTGGGTGATCCCGGCATCCTCCTCTTCGACGAGCCGTTTAACGGCCTCGATCCGCAAGGCATCTACTGGATGCGCTCACTCCTCAGGAAACTGGCGACGGAAGGCCGCTCGGTGCTGATTTCGAGCCATCTGATGAGCGAGATGGAGGAAACCGCCGATCATGTGATCGTCATCGGCAAGGGTCGCCTGATCGCGGACCAGAGCATCGCCGAGTTCACCGGCGGCAGCTCGACCAGTCATGTCCGCGTCGTCTCGCCCCAAGCGGACCAACTCGTGCCACTGTTACGAGGCGCTGGCGCCACCATTACCGCCAATGGCGATGGCGGGCTGGTTGCCGCCAATATCGAAGCGGCCCACATCGGCGATCTGGCGGCGGCGAACGGCATCCGGCTGCACGAGCTGTCCTACCAACGCGCCAGTCTGGAGTCCGCCTTCTTCGAGCTGACCGATGACAGCGTGGAATACCGTCAGCCAACGCCAGACCGTGAGCTGGTCACCGCCGGCGGCTCGACCAACGGCGCCAATCACCGAGGAGGCATCTAACTGACATGGCGACCCAAGCCCTTTCCTATCCGACCCGCCCGGCGCCGCGCCGGACCTCGTTCTGGGCCACCCTGGCCTCGGAGTGGGCGAAGCTGACTTCGTTGCGCTCGTTTTACATCTCCGCCCTGATGACGCTTGTCCTCGCGATTGGGTTGTCCGGCGGCGTCAGTCTGATTATCGCGTCGACCTGGAGCGATTGGGGGCCGATTGAGCGGGCGTCGTTCGATCCGATCCTGATGTCCCTCTTCGGCCTGGTGTTTAGCTCGATCCTGCTCACTTTGATCGCGGTCAGCTTTGTCGCCTCCGAGTACGCGACGGGCATGATCCGGCTGACGCTGACCGCGACCCCGCGCCGGGGCCGGGTGCTGCTGGCCAAAGCGATCATCATCACGGGTGTCTCCGTGGTGCTCGGTTACATCTCGGTGATCGCGGCATTTCTGCTCGGCCAGGCGATCTTCAGCGCCAATGGCCTGGGATCGGCAACGCTTGGCGACTCCGACGCCATGCGGGCGATGATCGGCCTCGGTCTCACCGCCGCAGCCTTCCCGTTGATCGGGGCGGCGTTGGCGGTGTTGTTCCGGAGCACCGCTGCCGCGATCTCCACCGTCCTGGCGCTCATCTTCACGCCGGCGATCTTCGGCGCCATGCTTCCCGCCTGGTGGCAGGAAAACGTGCTCCGTTACCTGCCGGACCGGGCGATCGACAGCATTACGATCGGTCATCTGTTCACGGGTGTCAGCGGGATGACGTTCGGCGAATACCTCGATCTCGGCGCCGGGATCGCGGTCACCGTCGCCTGGCTAGTCCTATTCTTGGGCGCCGCCACCATTGTGCTGTTACGCCGCGACGTCTAGCAACCGTTTGGATGCACGCGGGACTGGCTCGGGAGCCGCTTAGCTCTCGAGCCAGTCCCGCATTTGCTGCTCGGTCAGATTGCCGCCACAAATGATCGTTCCTGTTCGCTTCCCGGCAAAGGCGGGCGGATGCTCCAGCATCGCGGCGATGCCGACCGCGCCGGATGGTTCGACCACCAGGCCGGCGTGACGATGCAGGAGCTTCATGGCGGCGATGATCGACGCTTCCGAAACCAGCAGGCCGTCATCGATCAGGTCACGCACATCATCCAGGGCTTCGGGCACCGGCTCTCGCACCCCGATGCCATCGGCGATCGTCGCGATCCGGTTGTGCCGGACCAGACTGCCGCTTCGCCACGACTCGATCATCGCCGGCGCCCCGGCCGCCTGGACCGCGACGATCCGCGTCGCCGGCCACCGCTCCTTCAGCACGCGGCCGACGCCGGCGAGCAAGGCGCCGTTCCCCAGCGGGACGGCCATCGCGTCCAGCGGCTCAGGCAGATCGAGCAGTTCAAGGGCGATGGTGCCCGCTCCTTCCGCGGTGCCGGGATCGAGACTGTCCTCGATCATCGTGGCGCCGGACCGGGCCGCTTCGCGCTTCGCCGCCAGCTTGGCCGCATCGAAATCCTCGCCTTCGAGCACGACCGTGGCCCCCAGCGCCCGCATCCGATCCACCTTCAACGGGTTCGCGTTGACGCTGGCATAGATCGCCAGGGGCACGCCCCGTTTGCGGCAGGCAAAGGCCATCGCCTGGCCGAAGTTCCCGGCACTGGCGCAGATAAGCGTCGCGCCGGGCGCCACGCTCGCCACCGCCACCTCCGCCCCCCGCCCCTTGAAGGAGCGGATTGGGTTCGCCGTTTCCACCTTCAGAATGACCCGTACCCCAAGCTGGTCGCTCAGGGACTCACTCTCGAATTGGGGCGACCGGAGGAAGACGGGATCGATGAGGTGAACCGCCCGCTCAATCCGCGCCAGTAACAACCGGTGCCCCGCGAGCGCCATCTAGCTTGCCGCCCCGGCCGGCCGATAGGCGATGATCACCGTATGACCGGCCACGGCCAACGGTACGTCGATGTTGACGAACCCCGCGTCGGTCAACCAGCGCACCTGATCGGCCAGCGGCGACGGCATGTCCACCTCGGAGTCGGGATAGTCATAGGTATTCCACTCGTGCTCGATGAAGAAATCGTAGGCTCGCGTCCCGCCGGTCAGGTCCAGCGAGCGTTGCCGGACGGCCTCGGTCCAGGCATCGGCCATATGACGCCGCGCCCAATCGCTTCCCGGCTCGACCAGATCGGCGACGCAGAGGGCGCCGCCGGGCTCCAGGGCGGAGAACAAACGGGCGAACAGGGCTTGCTTGCCGGGTCCATCGAGATGGTGCAGCGTCAGGCTGCTGAGAAAGCACCGGACCGGACCCCCGAGCCGGTCGAGCCAGTCGCGCTCCTCGAGTCGCCCATGCCGGAGCTCAACCCGGTCCCCAAACGGCGCCAGACGCTCACCGGCATGGCGCAGCATCGCGGGTGAGCCGTCGAGCGCGACAACCCGCGCCCGCCCGAACCGCTCCAAGAGCGCCTCGCTGAGCCACCCCGCCCCACACCCGATCTCAACCGCCGTAAAGGTCTCATCCGGCCGCGCCGGGACGTGATCGAGCAAGGCCCGCCCCATCTCATCCCGGGCCGGGGTCAACACTTCGCCCATGTCGATGAAGCGGGCGGAGTCTTCCTCCCCCCAGCCAGCGTGGGCGGGCACGGCGTCGCCAGTCACGAACCTACCTCCTGATGCCATGGTGGGAGCGGAGCCGCGCCAGCGCGACAACGACGGTAGGCAACGAGTTCAAGTAGCAGGTTAGAACGACGATGGCGGCTGGTGGGGCCGGCGCTCATCGCGCCGAAAGCT
>JALZJP010000150.1 GCA_030859715.1 Chloroflexota bacterium | reverse complement strand
TGCGACGCCGGGTCTCCGGCATTGTTGCTACGATCAAAGCCCGTCGCCGGGACTGGGCCGGCCGCGCTGGAGCGCACCGTTGAGACGATGACGACTCCGGCGTTAGCTTGGACATCATGGGCTAGTTTTCACTCCTAGCCAGAAACGCGGTCACGCGAGGTCAAGACTCCAGCGCTATACGGCTCCAGATTCGTGGCGGGTCTATACGACGTTGCTGTCGCGGGGCGGCGTGTCGTCCGCCGAGCCGCCAGCTCCGGCGTCCCGCTGTCACCACGAGTCCGCCATCTGAGTTCCGGGCGCGGATCAAGGCAACCAAAAAACTGATTGTTGGACCCAGGCTCGCGTGCTACCATGGGCAGTCAACGTGGTGTACGATCATGGGTGATCGCACCCACGCGGGCTCGATCTTTCGAACCTCGGTGGATTGGCTTTGGGTGTGGCAACCGCACGCCGGACGACGCGGCACGACCAGGCTTCGCGCCCGGTCCACCCCGCCGCGCCGGCCACGGCGGTGATCGCGTTCGCGAACCAGAAGGGGGGCGTCGGCAAGACGACGTCCTCGGTCAACACGGCGGTGTCGCTCGCTCAACGCGGCTTCCACGTCCTGCTCATCGACGGTGACCCGCAGGGCAACGCGACCTCTTCGTTCGGCATCGACAAGGCCGGGGTGCGCTATTCAACCTACGACGTGCTGGTCGATGAGGTGCCGGTGGCCCACGCGATCGCGGTCACCGACCGATCCGGTCTGGATCTGCTGCCGTCCACGCCCGTCCTCGCCGGGGCCGAAATCGAGTTGGTCGAGGTGGCGGACCGCGAGCGTCGGCTCTCCCGCGCCCTGGCCGGCACGCTTGGCCGATACGACGCGGTCCTGATCGACTGCCCGCCCTCATTGGGATTGCTCACCATCAACGCGCTGACCGCGGCCCGGTCGATCGTGGTGCCCATCCAGTGCGAGTTCCTGGCCCTGGAGGGGCTGGGGCAGCTCATCACGACCATCGATCTCGTCAAGCGACGCCTCAACCCGGCCCTCGACATCGTTGGCGTGCTGATGACCATGTTCGACGGCCGGACCCGTCTCTCGGCCCATGTGGTGGAGGAGGTTCGCCGCTATTTCCCCCACCGGATCTTCGACACGATCGTGCCCCGCTCGATCCGATTGGCCGAGGCGCCGAGCTACGGTCAGGCGATCCTCGAATATGACCCGAGCTCTCGCGGCGCCATCGCCTACGAAGCGTTCACCACGGAATTGGTCGAGCGCCTGAAGCTCACGCGGCAGGGCAACGGTCAGCGGGCGGAAGATGAGGTGCGGCGGGCGACCTGACGCCTGGCCGCCGACTAGAGGAGGCACCATGTCGATCACCGCGCGGTCCGTGCATCCGGCCAGCAATGGTCACGACACCGGGCCGAGCCGCGGCGGATTCCTGGCGGACGGGATGAGCGACGACAAGTTCGTCGGCCTTGGACTCACGTTTGATGACGTCTTGCTGGTGCCGGCCCACTCTGACGTGGTCCCGGCGCAGGTCAACACGGAAACCCGCTTGACCAGGGCGATCAGCTTGAACATCCCAATCGCGTCGGCCGCGATGGATACCGTGACCGAGGCCCGGCTGGCGATTGCCCTGGCTCGTGAAGGCGGGATCGGCGTCATCCACCGCAACCTCTCGATCGACGATCAAGTGGCCGAGGTGGACAAGGTCAAGCGGTCGGAGTCGGGGATGATCGTGGAGCCGGTGACGCTGCCGCCGGAGGCCGCCGTCCGCGACGCCCTGGCGGTGATGGAGCGGTATCACATCTCCGGCGTGCCAATCACCGAGGAGGGGGGCAAGCTGGTCGGGATCTTGACGAACCGCGATTTACGGTTCGTCGACAACGTCGATCAGCCCGTCGCCGCCGTGATGACCAAAGACAACCTGATCACGGCGCCGAACGGGACCACGCTCGATCAAGCCAGCGCCATCCTGCATCGCCATCGGGTCGAGAAGCTGCCGGTCGTGGACGAGCGTGGCTACCTGACCGGCCTGATCACGGTCAAGGATATTCAGAAACGGATCCAGTTCCCGAACGCCACCAAGGATGCCCAGGGCCGGCTGCGGGTGGCCGCCGCGGTCGGCGTCGGAGCTGATGCCGAAGAGCGGGCGGCGGCGTTGGTCGCGGCCAATGTCGACGTGCTGGTGGTCGACACGGCCCACGGGCACGCGGCCGCGGTGCTGGCGATGGTCGCCCGGCTGAAGCGACACCTCGCGGTCGAGATCATGGCCGGCAATGTGGCCACCGCCGCCGCCGCCGAGGCGCTCATCGGGGCCGGGGCCGATGCGATCAAGGTCGGGGTCGGGCCGGGCTCGATCTGCACCACGCGGGTGGTGGCCGGGGTCGGCGTGCCCCAGGTGTCGGCGGTCCTCGATTGCGCGGGCGCCGCCGCCCGGCACGGCGTCCCGGTCGTGGCTGATGGCGGGGTTCAGTATTCCGGCGATGTCGCGAAGGCCATCGCGGCCGGGGCCGACGTAGTGATGCTCGGCAGCCTCTTTGCCGGGGTCGATGAGAGCCCGGGCGAGGTTGTCCTCTATCAGGGCGAACGGTACAAGGAGTACCGGGGCATGGGCTCGATCGGGGCGATGAAGGCGCGCTCCTATGCGAAGGACCGCTATTTCCAAGAGGGGATCGGCAACATCCAGAAGCTGGTGCCCGAGGGGATCGAGGGCCGGGTCGCCTACAAAGGCCCCCTCGGAAACCTGGTCTATCAACTCGTCGGCGGCTTGCGCTCGGCGATGGGCTACGTCGGCGCCGCCGACATCGCCGCCCTCAAGCGCGATACGAGGTTCGTGCGGATCACCGCCGCCGGCCTGCGGGAAAGCCATCCGCACTACGTGACGATCACCCGCGAGGCGCCGAACTATCAGGTTGGCGGCTGAGACGGATGCTCAGTAATTGTTGACCGCGTCGAGTCCGTGCCGGCGACGCGGGGTGCCCCTTGGGCCAATGAATTCCGCGCTGAGTACCGCGAAGTCCCTTCAGGACAAAACACGAATTTGCCGTCATATCCAAAACATGTCTTTCTAATCTTGGATCCCAAAGGTGAAGACCGTGGTCGAGCGGAACTCGTCACCCGGACGCAGGGTCGTCGATGGGAAATGTGGGTGGTTGGGCGAATCGGGATAGTGTTGGGTTTCGAGGGCGAGGCCGTCGGCCTGGCGATAGGCGCGGCCGCTGGCGCCGGCCAGGGTGCCGTCCAGGAAGTTGCCGGTGTAGAACTGGATGCCGGGCTCGGTGGTGGCCACCTCCATCGTTCGGCCGCTGGCGGGATCGACCACCCTGGCCGCGAGGATGAGGCTCGCTTCGTCACCGGGGGGTCGGTCGAGCACGAAGTTGTGATCGTAGCCGCGGGACCAAACCATCTGCTCCTCGCCGCTCCGGATCCGGTCGCCGATCCGCCGGGAGGCGGTGAAGTCGAGCGCGGTGCCGGCCACCGGCAGGATCTCGCCGGTCGGCAACTGGTTCAGCTTGACGGCGGTGAAGTGGCTGGCGTTCAGTCGGATCTCGTGGTCCTCGATGGTGCCGGAGCCTTCGCCGGCGAGGTTCCAGTAGGCATGATTGGTGAGGTTCAGGACGGTTGGGGCGTCGGTTGCGGCCAGGTAATCGAGGCGAAGCGAGCGGTCGCCGTCCACCGTGTAGTCAACCGTCACCGCGAGCGTGCCGGGGAACCCTTCGTCGCCGGCGGGGCTGACGTGATGCAGCCGGACCCCTCGCTCGATCTCTGCGGCCTCCCACACCTGCTTGTCGAAGCCGCGATGACCGCCGTGCAGGGTGTTCGGCGCCACGTTCTGGCTCAGGTGGACGGTCTGGCCGTCAAGCTCGAAGCGGCCGCCTTCGATCCGGTTCGCGTAGCGGCCGGTAATGGCGCCGAAATAGGGGACGTTTTGGCGGTAGCCGTCGAACGTGCCGAACCCCAGGGCGATATTCGACGCCCTGCCCGTCCGATCGGGGACCGCGAGCGACTGAATGATCCCTCCGTAGGACAGGATCCGCACCTGCATCCCGGCCGGGGATTCCAGCGTGAAGCGATCGACCGGCCGACCGTCGATGTCGCCGAACGGCTCTCTCATCATCTGTTGCCCCTTTGTGGCGTCAGGTCCAACCATGCCGCCGCCCAGTCTACCGCGGGCGTCACGGCAGGCTGGGCGGCTAGCGGAGCACGGGTGCCGCGGGTGGGGAGACGAGGCCGGTTGCGGGTGGACCCTCATCGCGCGCCATGCCGTATGCTGGAATCGAATTGAACGATAGAATAGGCATCAGGACGGTAGTTCAAGCGCCAGCGCCGGTCTGCCGAAGACCGCGGGCGGCGGGGTGGTCGAGCAAGGGAGAGAGCATGCGCCTGCTAACGTTTTGGGATGACGACGGCGAGCTGCGGCTGGGGGTCAGCACCGAGTACGGCGTGGTTGATGTCGAGGACGCGCTGCTCGACCTCTATGTCGATGACGACGACGCCGACGGCGCCGACGTGGACTTCGAGGACATGGTGGCCGCCGGTGAGTACATGACCGATGGACCCACGCTCCACGGCAGCGTGACCCGCCTGTTGGCATCGCTCGATGCCGATACGACCGACGGCGCCGACTGGGTGCTCGATCCGAGCGAGGTCGCCTTCGGTCCCGCCGTGGCGAACGCCGGCAAGCTGATCTGCGTCGGCCTGAACTACCGGAAGCACGCCGAGGAGACGGGCGCCCCGATCCCGCCCTCGCCCATCCTCTTTGGGAAGTTCAGCAACAGCCTGGCCGGACATGGCGACGAAGTGCCATTGCCGACGACCGCGACCGAGTATGACTACGAGGTCGAGCTCGGCGTCGTTATCGGCCGCACGGCGCGGAATGTCAGCGTCGAGGACGCGCTCGACTATGTCTTCGGCTACGCCACCGCGAACGATCTCAGCGCCCGCGACCTTCAGATGCGGACGAGCCAGTGGCTGCTCGGCAAAACGCTCGACGGCTTCCTCCCAATCGGTCCCTATGTGGTGACCGCCGACGAGGTGCCCGATCCCCAGAATCTCCAACTCAAGACCTGGCTGAACGGCGAGCTACGACAGGATTCGACCACGGCTGACATGATCTTCAGCGTGGCCGAGATCATCAGCTACGCCAGCCAGTATTTCACCTTGGAACCGTTCGACGTCATCATCACGGGCACGCCGGAAGGCGTCATCATGGGCACCGCCGAGAAAAAGTGGCTCGTGCCCGGGGACGAGGTGATCGTCGAGGTCGAAGGGCTCGGCCAACTGCGCAACGTCATGGCCAGCGGCTAACGGCCGGGCCGACCGGCCTACCTCATCAGAAGATGCTCATCTGGAGGAAGCATGCCCGCGGAACAGTTCTTGGTGACCGGCGCCTTCGGCTGCATTGGCTCCTGGGTGGTGAAGCGCCTGGTCGAAGCTGGCACGCCGGTCACCACCTACGATCTCCCCGGCGAGCCGGCCCGGATGCGGATCGTCATGGAGCCGGAGCAGATCGCGCGAGTCCAATTCCTGGACGGCGATGTCACCGATGCGGCGGCGTTCGAGCGCGCCGTCACCGAACACGGCATCACCCATATCATCCATTTGGCCGCGTTGCAGGTCCCCTTTGTCCGGGCCAATCCCGTCCTTGGCGCCGATGTGAACGTGGTCGGCTCCGCCATCGTCCTGGAGACCGCGAAACGGCATCGAGACCAGATCAAGGGCTTGGCCTACGCCTCGTCGGTCGCGGTCTACGGTCCGGCCAGCGACTACCCGCCGGGCCCGCTGGCCCACGACGCGCCCTTCAACCCGACGACGCTGTACGGCGTGACCAAAGAGGCCAATGAGCGGTGGGCGCACATCTACTGGCAGGACTACCAGGTGCCCAGCGTCGGTCTCCGGCCGTTCTTCGTCTACGGGCCCGGCCGCGATCAAGGGGTCAGCTCGACGCCGACCAAGGCGATGGTCGCCGCCGCCTTCGGCCGGCCCTATCGCATCTCCTTCGGCGGCGTCGCCCTCTATCAACATGCCGATGATGTGGCGGATGTCTTCATCCGGGCCGTCCGGAACATGCCGGCCGGCTCCCCGGTCTACAACTTGGGCGGCTCGCTGGCGCCGATTGAAGAGATCATCGCCGCCATCGAGACGGCCGTCCCCGAGATGGCCGGCCAGATCACCTTCGACCCGGCCCCGCTCTTTACCCCGGAAGGGACGGACGGCGGCGAGCTTGATCGCTGGCTGGGCCCGATCGCCTGGCGGAGCCTGCCGGACGGCGTCCGCGACACGGTGACGGTGGTGCGGGAAGCGGAGCGCCGGGATCAGTTCGACATTGAGCGAGCGATCAACTAGCGAATTTCAGTGATACGCGGTCCAATTCACGCGGCTGGAGACGTGACCGGCAAACAATCGCCCGGCGAGGAGCAGTGTCGTGCGTCAAATCCTGGCAAGTAGTCGCTACGTGATTGTGATCGCCGCATTTGGCACGTTCCTCTCCGGGACAGTGCTGCTGATCTTCGGCATGATGTCCGTCCTGGACATCACGTTCGAGGCGTTTCGCGCCTCAGATCTTAGCGCGCACGCGGTCGAGCAGCTCGCGGTCGATTTCATCAAGCTGATCGACGTCTTCCTGCTCGGCACCGTCCTTTACATTGTCGCCCTCGGCTTGTACGAGCTTTTTTTCGACCCCACCCTGCCGCTGCCACCCTGGCTCATCATTACGGACCTCGACGACCTGAAGGAGAAGCTGGTCGGCGTCATCGTGGTATTGCTCGGCGTCACCTTTCTCGGCGAGGTCGTCAGTTGGGATGGCGAGACCGACATCTTGCAACTCGGCATCTCGGTCTCGCTCGTTATCGCCGCCCTCAGCATCGTCTTCGCCAACATCCGGCGCCACCACGAGCACCGGCTCGAGAAACCGCCGGCCGAGGAATAGGGCGACGGACATCATCGTGGCGCCGCGCGGCGGTTTCCCGAGCAGGAATGCTACCCGCGGTTGGTGCTCGACGCCTTGGCTCACGGTTTCCCCTGGTCCGGATCGTTCGCGGGGCCGCATCCGATCGCGTCGATTGGCGGCCAAGCTCGGGAAAAAATCCCCGAGCTAAGGACACAACACCCAGGGACGCGATGTGCAAGTTGTGCGGGGCCAGGTTCACGGGTCCGCTACCATGAACGGTGCGTCGCCGCTGACTCATGGAGGTGTCCCGTGGACCTGGAGAGCTTCAGTATAGCCGTCTACTGTCTGATTGATGAAGGGTTGCTGGACCTGACGCACGAGCCGGCGTGGCGCCCGGTCCGGCAGCGGGGGCCAGCCCCGCTCCTGGCCGCCAGCGAGGTCTTGACGATGGAAGCGGTCGGCGAGTTCCTGGGGCTGGCCCAGGATGTGGCCATCGTCGACTACTTTCGCCGCTACCACCCTGACTACTTCCCCGCCCTGGCCGCGGTCCACCGCACCACGTTTGTGCGCCAAGTGGCCAATCTGTGGGTCGTCAAGGAGCGGCTGTGGCGCGTCATCCGGGATCGGGTGCTGCATGATCCGCTGCTCTCGGTGGTCGATAGTGTGCCGGTCTCGGTCTGTCGCTACGGTCGGTCCCAGCGCTGCCAGCGCTTCCGCGGGGAGGCCGCCGACGGCTACGATCAGGGCAGCAAAGCTATTTTCTACGGCTTCCGGGTCCACCTGCGGCCCTGCTGGCCCGGCGTCCTGGCCGAGGTCCAAGTTGCCCCGGCGAACGCCTCCGATCTGGCGGTGGCGCCCGAGGTGGTGGCCGGGGCCGACGGGGTGGTGCTCGGGGATCGCACCGACTGGTCGCCCCTGCTGCGCGACGAGCTGCACCACGACGGGGTCGATCTGCTCGCCCCCTACCGCCACTGCAGCGAGGACCCCCAGCCGGCGTTCAGCCATGACCTCAGCCGCCTGCGCTGGCGGATCGAGACAGTGGCTGCCCAGTTGGTCGCGCGCTACCACCTCAAGCGGATTTGGGCCCGGGATGCCTGGCATCTGACCAGCCGCATCTTGCGCAAAGTGCTCAGCCCTACCATCGCCGTCTGTCTCTGCCGCGCCCACGGCTTGGCTCCGCTCCACCTCGCCGGCCTCCTCAGTCCACCATGATCCCGGAAAACCTGCACATCGCGTCAGAGGGTATCCGGCTGAAGCCGGCTGATGGGACAATTCGGCGTGACCAGAGACAACATCAAACTTGTCGAACCACCGTGAGCGTCCTTCAGGGCGGTTCGTGAGTTCAGCTCGGGGCGGCCTTTGGGCCATTTATTCCCGAGCCTGGCTGCCAATTGACGCGATTGAGCCTCGAGACCGCACAATGATCATCCCAGGTTACCGCGAGCCATATCGGTCATAGCTGACCAAATCGGACAGGGGCTTGCGGCCGCCGGTGTTGGCGTTCGGCCGGTGGTCTTTCAGCGTCGTCGGGTAGCCGATGACCACGACCTGCCGGGCAAAGCGGTTGGCGGGAATGCCGAGAATCTTTTTACCCTGAGCCTGCTGCTGATCGTCGCCGAACCAGGCCGTGCCGCCGCCCAGGCCCAGCAGCCGGGCGGCGACGAGCAACCGCTCGGTCAATCGTCCTTCGTCGTAAGATTCGGAGAGGGGCGTCTCGCCCGTCATCACGGTCGCGATCGCCAGCGGCGCCTCGGCCACCCAGTTGATCGGGGTCCGGATCTCGCTGATCCGCCGCAAGGTCTCCTTGTCGGTCACCACCACGAATTCCCAGGGTTGGGTGTTGCGCGAGCTGCCGGTCCAGCGCGCCACCTCCAAGAGCTGGCGCACCACATCCTCGGGCACCGCGGTCGACTCGTAGAGTCGCGCCTGCCGGACTTTGCGCATCTCCTCGACCGCTGCCGTCGCGTTCGATAGCCCTGTCATCGTCGTTCCCCCCTCGCCGCTGTCACTGCCGGGGCTGGTTGGCCGCTGGCAATCCAGTATGGCGAGATAGCGTAAAACCGAAAAATCCGTTCCTCTTCGCGGCGACCGAGCGGACCGTCCTCGTTATACTCGGGCGCGCCGGAAAGAGCGGCCCGGTTCAACTGAACGCGCACGGGATCCATGGCGAGATCGACCAGTTGAATGGGGATGGCGACATGATGACGGCCAATCCCGAGTACCCCGCCGAACTCGAGAACCACGTAGCGGGGAACCGCCCGTCCCGCGATCGGATCGCCGGAACCAGCATTGGTCGGCGCCGGATCCTCGACCAAGACCATTTCAACCGTGCCAATCTCGTCGCCATCCGCGGCAACCGCCTTTCGGCCGCGGGCGGTCATCAGGGCCGGCGCCGTGTCGCTGGCTTCCACGGGCCGGATCCGGGCGACCACATCGGCGACATCCACTTCACCGCTCCCGAGGTCCGCCGGCGCGCTCAGCAACGCTGCGGTCGCCGTCAGCAGATCCGAGTTTGTCGTAGCGTCATCGATGTAGACAGCGCCATGCTCGCTAAAGACGTGTCGCGCCCGATCGAGGTCGCCGGCGTCGGCGGTGGTCATCGCGACCAGGGTTGCCCCCGCGGTGAGACGGTGCTCGATGTAGGTCGCTTCTGTTGACGCAAAGCCGAACTCGGTGAGAACCCAGACCAGGCGGTCGGGGTTGAGATCGGTCGCGATCGGATCGGCTTCCTCCGCGCCGGGCGGGCGATCACCATTTCGATCCTGGCCGCCGCCGGCGAGGACGGCGCCCATCGGGCCGGCGACGAGATAGCGGCCGCGCTCGGGCACGATCAGCTCGGCCAGTCCGATCAACCATTGAGCGACGGCGCCGAGCGCCGCCGCCACGATCCCCCGCGCCACGTCTACCGCGCCATCGGCCGTCTCGCCGGCCGCCGCCGCTTTCCCTTCGTCCTGGCTACGCACCAAGAGCGACACGCCCTCCGCCCGTTGGTCCGCCTTGCGTAGCGCGCTCAGCGCATGCTCGGCATCGACCGCCTGCTCTAACAGGGCGGCGATGGTGGTCTGGGCGCCGTCGGGCTCGTTTGCTCGCTTATCCATTCGCGTGTCCATCCTTTGTCGTTCACGGTCCGGGTTTAACCATCCGGGGCGTTGGCAACCCGGCCATCCCGCTCGCTTCGCCTTCGCCGGTGATAGCGGCCGCGTGCGCGTCTTCTTCCCTCGCCCGCAGAATGCCGGAAATCAAGACCTGCACCACGGCCGCCACCGGGATCGCCAAGATGGCGCCCAGCGGGCCCAAAAGGGCGCCGCCGACGAGGATCGCCAAGATGACCGAGAGCGGAGATAAGCCGACCGCGTTGCGCATGACGCGCGGCACCAGCACCGAGGCCTCGATCTGGTTCAGGACCACCACGAAGATGATGACGATGACGGCGGTCTGCCACGAGCTCGTCAGCGCCACCAGCACGGCCAAGCCGCCCCCGATCCACGGCCCGACAAACGGAATCATCTCCATCAGGCCGGCCCAAATACCGAGCAGGAGCCAGAAGTTGAGGTCGAAGATGAGGGGTGAGTAGGCGATCGTCGAGACGACGCCGATCGACAGCATGATAATGGCCTGGCCACGCGCCCAACCGCCGGCTTTGCTCTCGATCTCGTCCCACATATTGTGGGCGCGGTCGCGCCGCTCGATCGGCACCAGCCCAAGGAAGAACCGCTTGATGACCGCTTTTTCGGTCATCCAATAGAAAGTCACGATCATGATCGAGACGACCGCGAAGAGGAGGCCGAAGAAGGAGGTCACAAATTCGGCTGCTTGCGCCACCTGCACCGCTTGAATAGGTGGATTTTCGCGGAACCGTTCATAGATCCCGATGGCGCTGTCAATCACCCGGCTGCCGTAGGTCCGCACCAGCTCACTGGGGCTGTTTGCCACGCGCTGCTGGAGGTCCGCCAGCAGCTCCGGGGCCCGGGTGACGAGATCCCGACCCTGATCAAAGAGCGGCGGCAGCGCGACCAGCATACCGCCCACGACGACGCCAAAGAACAACAGGTAGATCGCCAGAATGACCGGCCCCCGCGAGATTCCGCGGCGGCGCAGGGCGTTGACGCCAGGCTCGATCGCGGTCGCGATCAAGATGCCCACGATCACCAGCAGCACGACGTGCCGGATCTGGATCACGAACCAGACCACGCCGAGCACGAACAGCACCGACAGGGTCAGCACCATCACCCGGCCCGGGGTCAACGGCTGCACGTAGGCGATATGCTCGGCGGACGTGGTGTTCGGCGCGGAAACGTCTGATTGTGCCATTGAACGGGTGTCCATTCTCCACCTACCGACCCTCACGGGGACGGCCATACTTCGACTTCGACGATTCAGCGTTGCGCAACGACGGTCGCGATTACACGACTATCACCGCCGTCGCTAGCCCGGCGTGAGCACGAACCGGCGCTCACGTGTATCCGCTCGCGTCAGCTCCTGGCGCAGGTCTTCATACCCAACCCGCCCCATGAGGGCGTAGGTGGCGTTCTTCCCGGCCTCGACGCCTGGCTGTCCGAAGGGATTGACGGTGTACAGCGCACCCGCCATCACGGTCTGCAACTGGTGCAGATAGAACAATTCGCCAATCGCCGCCGGCGTAATCTCCGGCATCGTGATCGTCAGGTTCGGCCGGCCGGCGCTGGTCAGCGCCCAGGCCGTCGCCAGCCGCTCGCGGTCAAGCAACCGGCCCAGCTCGGCGCCGCGAAGGTAGGCCAGGTCAGGGATACCGGCCGGGGGCTCGCTCACGTCAACCCGGGCTCGATAGTGATCCACGCCGACCAGGGCGATCAACTTGTCGTTCGGTCCCTCGGTATAGAGCTGTATTTGCGAATGCTGATCAATGGCGCCCAGCGCCTTGACCGGCGTCTGGCCGGCAAAGACTTCCTCGCCCGTGGTCGCCAGACGTTTACCAAGGCTTTCGGCCCACAGCTGGCGGAACCAATCCGCCATGCCGAAGAGGGCGTCGGCATAGGGCATCGTCACCAAGATGCTCTTGCCCAGGCGGGTGCCGGCTAGGTAGGACACCGCCGCTAGCAGATACGCGGGGTTCTCGCGCACATCCGGGCTGTTGGCGCGAGTCCGCATCGCGGCGGCGCCGGCGAGGAGGGCATGGATGTCGATCCCACAGAGCGCCGCCGGCAGCAAGCCGACCGCGCTCAAGACCGTTTGCCGGCCATCGACGCCGGGTGGCACGGGGAAGGTGCGATACCCTTCCTGATCGGCCAGTTGCCGCAGCAGCCCGTCTTTTGGATCGGTCGTCGCCACGATCTGCCGCCGCGCCTGGTCCGGACCGACCGCCGCTGCCAACGCGGCGCGGGCGACGAGAAAGTTCGCCATTGTCTCGGCGGTCTGGCCCGATTTCGTCACCACGTTGATCAGCGTGTTCGGCAAATCAACGGTATCGAACGTCGCCCGCACCTTCTCCGGGTCCGGATTGTCCAGCACGAAGAAGCGCGGGCCGTCCCGCCGCTCATCCGGTTGCAGGTTGCGCCAGGGATTGGTGAGTGCCTGAATGGTGGCGATGGCGCCGAGCGACGAGCCGCCGATGCCGATCAGGACGTAGTCCCGATACCGGTCGCGAGCGTCGCCGGCAAAGGCGACGAGCTCATCCGCCAGCGTCCGGTTGTCCGGAAGGTCCATCCAGCGCTGCTCACCGGCGGCATGCTCGGCCATGATCCGGGTATGCTCGGCCGCAACCTTGGGCCCGATCTCATCCAGCATCGCGGCGGACACGCCGTGCTCGGGACCAACCGCGTCCGCGGTCGCGTTCCGGTAATCGATTTTCAGTTGCGATCGCGCCTCGATTGTTGCGTTCACCCCACATCCATCCGCTTGCACCGCCGAGTCGCGTCTCGTGCCATTTTCGCACGGCCCGTGCCCGCTCGTGACCGCTGAGGGCGAGTCATCGCCCCGCTGGCCGCTCCCCGCTTCGACGACCGTCGCCGGATGGGTTAGCGGGCGGCGCTGAGCGCGTCGACCCGGTCCGCCCCATCCTCCTTGGCCAGGGCGCGGGCTTCCCCGGTGCGGAGCGGGATCTCCTTGATGAAGAAGGAGACGATCAGGGCGGTGACAACGAACGGGATGCCGGCGACGAAGACATCGGCGATCGCTTGCGTGAACCCCGTCTGTACCAGCAGCTTGACCGGGCCGGACAGGGCCTGAATCGCCTGAATATCGTTCGCGTCGAGCTGGCCGCTGGTCGCGATGGCCGCCACCTCGGGAGCGGCGGCAAATTGGTTCGCCAGATGCGTCGCCAGGCGAGTGGTCAGCACGGTGCCAAAGATCGCGGCCCCGATCGCGCCGCCCATCTGCCGGAAGAAGGTGGTCGCCCCGGTGGCCGATCCCATATCCCGATACTCGACCGAGTTTTGGACGGCGACGACGACGGTTTGCATCGTGAAGCCCAACCCGGCGCCGAAGAGGTACATGAAGACGGCGAGTTGAGGGTACGTCGTGTCGACGCTGATCCGGGCCAGAAGGGTGAGCGCGATGACGAGGACCGCGGCGCCGATGATCGGGAAGATCTTGTAGCGGCCGGTCCGCGTAATCAGGATGCCGGAGCTGATCGAGGTCGAAAAGATGCCGAGCACCGCCGGTAGCATCGCCAGGCCGGATTGGGTCGGCGACATCCCCATCACCGCCTGAAGGTAGACGGGTAGGAAGATGAGGGCGCCGAACATGGCCACCCCCGCCATAAAGCCGTAGATGTTCGCCACCCGAAAGATCGGGTTCCGAAACAGCCGCAACGGGATGATCGGTTCCTTGGCCCGGCCCTCGACCACGACGAACAGGGCCGCGAGCGAAAGTGACAGCACCAGCAACGCGAGGGCCCGGGGCGAGGTCCACCCGTAGTCGCTCCCGGCCCAGTCGAGATAGAGCAGCATCGCCGAGACCGAGGCGACGATGAGACCGGCGCCGAGGAAATCGATCGTGTGCTGGCGGCGATGGAACGGCATGTTCAGGACGGACGAGGTGATGACCAGCGCCGCCAATCCCACCGGGATGTTGATGTAGAAGATCCAGCGCCAACTGATGGTGTCGGTGAACCAACCACCGAGCAGCGGTCCAGCCACGCTCGAAATCCCGAACACGGCGGCGAAATAGCCCTGGTAGCGGCCGCGCTCGCGAGGCGGGATGACATCGCCGATCACGGCCAGGGCGATCGCCATCAGGCCGCCGCCGCCGATCCCTTGCAGGGCGCGGAAGGCGATCAGTTGCACCATGTCCTGGCTGAACCCGCACAGGAACGAGCCGATCAGAAAGATGACGATGGCGGCTTGAAAGACGGGGCGGCGGCCGTAGAGATCGGAGATCTTGCCCCACAGCGGCGTCACCGCGGTCGAGGTCAGCAGGTAGGCGGTGACGACCCACGAGAGCTGATCGAGCCCGCCCAGCTCACTGACGATGCGCGGCAAGGCGGTACTGACAATGCTTTGATCGAGCGCGGCCAGCAAGACCCCGGTCATCAGGCCGATCATGACCACGATGATTTGCTGATGCTCGAGGTAACGCGGCTGATTGTCGTCGGCGGCCGCGGCAGCCGCCGCGCGGCGTGGTTCCGCCATCGGGTCCATGACCTTTCTGTTCCGACCTCCGCCCCGGCAACGCGACCGCCGGACCGTTGCCGGGCATGAAGATTGCCACGCCGCAATACCGCTGCCAGGAACGGCCGCGGGAAACATGCCAACCAACTGGTTGGCGAAGCCGGGCGATGCCAATTTGTACGAGATGCTCGAAATTAGGCGACCGCGGCGTTTCCAACAGGCTGATCGCGGCCGCTGTCATCGACGGGCTTCCGGTCGGCGGTCCCTGTTCCTTGGTATGATTGCCCCGACGGCTGTATGTTCGTCCGATGTTGGCACTGTCTTGGAGGTCTCGGTTCATGGTCAGCGACACTTTGACGACCCGGCAAACGGTTGGCGCCAACGGCCATGAGCCGGCATCGCCGGACGCGGCGGGCGCGCTTTCGCAAACCGCCCGCGACCATGTCTGGATTCACCAGTTGGCCTGGGACGAGTTCGCCGGTGAGCGGCTTCGTATCTTCGATCGCGGCGAGGGCTCGACCCTGTGGGACATTCAGGGCCGCTCCTACATCGACGGCATCTCCGGCCTTTGGGTCGTCAACGCCGGTCACGGCCGGGCCGAAATCGCCGAAGCGTACGCTAAGCAAGCGACCCGCCTGGCCTACGCCTCCGCCTCGAGCTACACCACCGGCCCGGCGATCGAGCTGGCGGCGAAGCTCGCTAGCATCACCCCCGGCGATCTCAACCGCTTCTTCTTCAGCTCCGGCGGCTCGGAGGCGGTCGAGACCGCGATCAAGATCGCCAAGCAGGTGCAGGCGATGCGCGGCTTTCCCCGCCGCTACAAGATCATCGCCCGCCGCGGCTCGTATCACGGGATGACGCACGGCGCGATGAGCTTGACCGCGATCCGCAACGAGGCGTACTTCGGCCCCTTCATGTACGGGGTGTCGCACGTACCGGGGCCAAACCGGTATCGCAACGACTTCGGGCTCGAGGGCGAGGCGGGCGACCTGATGGCCGCCCGCTACGTTGAGCAAGAGATTGAGAACCAGGGGCCGGAGACGGTCGCCGCCGTCATCGGCGAGCCGGTCTCCTCCGCCGCCGGGGTCCATGTCCCCTCGCCGAAGTACTGGCAGACATTGCGCCAGATCTGCGACAAGCATGGGGTCTTCCTGATCGCGGACGAGGTCATCAATGGCTTCGGTCGGACCGGGACGATGTTCGCCACCGAGCAGTTCGATTTCATACCCGACTTGATGACCATGGCCAAGGGCCTGTCGTCCGGCTACGCCCCGATCGCGGCGACCGCCGTTCGCGAGTCGCTCTTCGCCGACTTTCAAGAGAAGAAAGAAGTCGCCCTCGGCCACCTCTTGACCTTCGGCGGGCATGCCGCGGCGGCGGCGGCGGCGGTCAAGAACATTGAAATCTTGGAAAACGAGAACCTCTCGGCGGCGGCGGCCGAGCGGGGCGCCTACCTGATGTCCCGGCTGGAGGAGTTGCGGGCCCATCCCACCGTGGGTGATGTCCGCGGCATTGGCCTCTTGTGCGGCATCGAGCTGGTGCGGAACAAGGAAACCAAGCAAAAATTCGGCAAGGACGCGGGCTTCATCAAGCGCGTCGGCGAGTTGCTGGTGGACCACGGCAGCATTACCCGCGCCTGGGACACGATGCACTTCGCACCGCCGCTGGTGGTCACCACCACCGAGCTTGACCGGATGGTCGCAGTCGCCGACGAAAGCCTCACCATTGCCGAACGGGAGTTCGCGAGCGAGATCGACAGCTGAGAAGTTGGAAACGCGGGTGGAACTGAGCGACGACGGATGTCAACGGGATTCCATCGTGGCCAAGCTCGGGGATAAATGGCCCAGAGGGCGCCCCGAGCTTGGCCACGATGGAATTCTTCTCTCACGGCGAAACGCGGTTGCGGAAACCTATTGCCCGTGGCGCATCTGCAGGCAGGCCCGGCAGAAGACGGGGCGATCACCGCTGGGCCGGAAGGGGAGCCGGATCGAACGGCTGCAGGCGGCGCACCTCGCGGTGTGCAGGCGACCGTTGCCGCTTTCCGGGCCCGGCGCCGGCCAGGGCGCGGCGCCGACCACGCCCGTGGTATAGGCCGCCAACCGGCTGGCATTGAGGGCGTCGCGACGGCGCCGGCGGCAGGCCGGGCACCGCGCCGATAGCGGCAACGCCGGGTCATGGCGCCCCGCCGCTTCCTCCGGAGCCCGCGCAAACGTCTCGCCGCAATCGACACAGATGGGAGTCCGCACTCCGGACAACAGATCAACGAACTCGGGCGATGACACGCTTCACTCACTCACCGCGGGCTCGGCACGGATCCCGCCTTCATAGATTCCCCGGATAATATCCTCGATTGCCGGCTCCTCGATCGCGACATCGACCACCGGCGCCCGCGCCACCACGCTTGAGATAAGGCTTGCCGCCGACACCGCCTCGCGATCGAAGCGGAGCCACCGGCGCGGGCCATCCGCTCGCACCAGCTCCACGCCGTCGCGGCCGAAGCCGTCGAGCGTGGCCCCGGCCTCGAGGTCCACCACCAACGTGCGGTGACTCCCGTGGCGCTGCCGCAATGCCTCGACACTCCCATCATAGAGCAAACGGCCGCGGTCGATGATGATCATCCGGCGACAGAGGTGCTCGACGTCGGCCAGGTCGTGCGTCGTCAGCAGGATTGTCACCCCGCGCTCCCGGTTGATCCGGGCCAGGAACTCCCGCACCCGCGCCTTGGCGACAACGTCGAGCCCGATCGTCGGCTCGTCGAGGTACAGCAATGGCGGCTCATGCAACACGGCGGCGGCGAGATCGCCTCGCATCCGCTGTCCAAGCGAGAGTTGGCGGACGGGGGTCTCCAAAAAGGGATCGAGATCGAGCAGCGACCGCATCTCGGTCAGGTTGGCCTGGAACCGGTCGGCCGGTACCCGGTACACGAATCGCAGCAGCTGCAGCGACTCGATCAGCGGCAAATCCCACCAGAGCTGGGTCCGCTGGCCAAAGACGACACCGATCTTGCCGGCCAGCGATTTCCGTTGGTTCCAGGGCACGTACCCGGCGACGACGGCCTCCCCCGCGGTCGGCACCAGGATCCCGGTCAGCATCTTGATCGTGGTCGATTTGCCGGCGCCGTTCGGCCCGACGTAGCCGACGATCTCCCCCGCCGCGACGTCGAACGAGATGTCGCGTACGGCCCGTACCTCGCGGCCCGAGCGATCAACCAGCGATCGCATCGCGCCCAGGGCGCCCGGCCGGTGCCGGGCCACCCAGTAGCTTTTCGAGAGACCTCGGGCTCGAATCATCCACGCCCCCCTACGATCCGGTGCTTCGATAGTGACGTACGCCAAGCCGCCACAGCGCGACCGCAACTGCGGCGAACGCGAGTGCCGCGACCGGCGCCAAGAACGGAACGAGCTCCGGCAAGCCGAGCGGGTCCGGCTTGTCTAGGAGATAGAGTGACGGCAGATAGATGACAAACCCGATCGGCACCACGAAGAGCAGTAGGCCGCGCAACCAGCCGTCGTAGATATGCAGCGGGTATTGCGCCATGTCGGACCCGCCGTACGTAAATGCGTTGAGAACTTCCGTCGCCTGGGTGGTCCAGAAGCAGACCGTGGCCTCAATCGCGAACAACGCGACGTAGAGCAGCACCGCGCTCGCCAGCACGATTGGCAGATAGATCAACCGCCCCACGGTCCAGTCAATGTCGGCGAACCGGATCGCCGCCGCGAGGACGATTAGACCTTGGAGGGTTTCGCCCAGGCGGCGGACATGTAGATCCGCCGCCAGCACTTGGAGCAGCGTCCCGACCGGCCGCACCAAGACCCGATCAAACGTCCCCTGGTGGATCAGGATCGAGAACGAGGAGAACCCGGAGCCGAGCAGGTGGGCGATGCCAAAGGACGTGCAACTGAGGCCGTAGAGAAACGCCACCTCGCCGACATCCCAGCCGCCGATCGCTCCAAAGTGCGAAAACAGGATGAGAATCGCGATCAGCTCAACGAAACTGACCCCGAAGTTGCCGGCGATTTGGGCGATGAACGAGCCTCGATATTGCATCTGTCCCCGGAGCCGGGCTCCGATCAAACGGCGGCAGATCGCTAGCTCCACCACGACCTGACTACCCACCTTGCACCACCAACTTCCTGACCGCCGAGTTCAGGACGACCTGGCCCAAGAGCCACAGGGCCACGACCCAAAACACCTGGATCAGCAACGCGCTCTGCGGCGTCCGCTGACCGAGAAAGACCTCCACCGGCACCATCACGATCGCCCGGAACGGCAGCCATTCGGCGACGGTCCGCAGCCAGCCGGGGAAGAACGCGATCGGGACCAGCAAGCCGGAAAAGAAGTTCAATACCAGGAGCGCCATCGTGTTGATGCCGCGCACGTCGAGCAGCCAGAAGGCGGAGAGGTTCAACAGAAAGCGCCAGCCGAAGCTGACGAGGATCGCCAGATTGACGCTGACGATGAAGGCCAGCCAGGTGGAGATCGCCCCCGGCCAGGCCAGATCGAATAGCAGAGCCCCCATGGCGAAGGTCGGCAGGAACCGGGTCAGCCAGTGGCACGCGGCGCGGCCCAGGTCGCGGCTCAGCCAATACGTTTGAAAATCCATCGGCTTCATCAGATCGCTGACCACGTCGCCGGTCCTGATCGAGTCCGCCACTTCCCACCAGTTCCAGAGGTAGACCAGCATCAGCAGCGATTGGCCGATCCAGACAAAGGTGAGGATCTCGGACAGCGTGAAATCGGCCACCACGCCTCGCTCGCCATCTTGGTAAAAGGCGCGGTAGACCGACGAGAAGAAGATGCCGAAGACCGCGTTGGTGAACAACCCGGCCAGGGTGGCGACACGGTAGGTGAGATGGCGCTGGAACGACCGGCGCGCCACCTCCAAGTAGAGCCGCACGGTGCTGACCCCATTTCCGTTCAACCCAACTTGCGAACAGGACACCCGACCGCGTGGGCGCGGTATGGTACACCGAGCAGGACCGATCCGGCCAAGTCCGAAGTCGTGAGTCGTGAAGGAGTGTCGGTCATCCGGCGCGTGACGAGCAACGCTACACTTACGGTTGACGACCTATGACTGACGACCAAGGAGACCAGATGACCGCGACCATCGAACAGTCCGACGTGCTGACGAGAGACCAGATCACCCTCGAAGATACCTGGGACCTGTCAACCATATTTGCTTCAGATGACGCCTGGACCACCGAGGCAGCCGGGGTCGCGAGCTTGCTGGCCGGGGCGACCGGGCACCGGGGGCATTTAGGCGAGTCGGCCGGGCGGTTGGGTCAGGCGCTGGATGACGTGATGCGCGTCCGGCTGGCGATGGAGCGCCTTGCCGTCTACGCCATGCTCCGCCGAGACGAAGATCAAACCGATAATGAGGCGCAGGCCCGCTACGAACGGGTGACGGCCCTCTCGATCGAGGTCGGCGAGGCGCTGGCTTTCTTCGAGCCGGAGCTACTGGCCCTCCCCGAGGAGCGGCTCGATACGCTGGTCAACGATCCCCATCTGACGCGGTATCACCACTTGTTGGCCGACCTCCAACGCAACCGGCCCCATGTGCGGTCGATCGAGGTCGAGGAGCTGCTGGCCCAAGGGGCCGACATTTCGCGGGCGACCGCCGATGCCTTCGGCGCCCTGGACAACGCCGACCTCGACTATGGCCAGGTCCGCGATGACGCGGGCAACGAGATCACCCTGACCAAGGCCCGCTACGCGGTCCTCCTCCGCTCGCGCGACCGCGCGGTCCGACGTGAGGCCAGCGACACCTTCATGACTGCCTATCTCGATCACAAGCACACGCTCGCCGCGTTGCACGGGGCCTCGGTGCGCAAAGACGTCTTCCACGCCAAGGCCCGGCGTCATCCCTCGGCCCGCGAAGCGGCGCTCTTCGGCGGCAACATCCCGACCGCGGTCTACGACAACCTGATCGCCGTCGTCACCAAGGCCAAGCCGGTCCTAGCTCGCTTCCTCGAATTGCGCCGAAAGGTGCTCGGCGTGGAGCAGCTTGAGGCGTACGACCTTCAGGTGCCGCTTTCAACTGAGCCCGACCGCGCGTACAGCTACCGCGACGCCGTGGACATCGTGCTGAGCGGGCTGACTCCCCTCGGCGATCGGTACGTCAACGATCTCCGCGCCGGCTTCAACCAGCGCTGGGTCGATGTCTATGAAACCAAGGGAAAGCGCTCCGGCGCCTATTCCTGGGGCGCCTACGGCTCGCCGCCGGTGATGCTGATGAACTGGAACGGCACCATCCGCGACGTCTTCACCCTAGCCCACGAAGCGGGTCACGCCATGCACAGCTTTTACGCCGACGCGGCGCGGCCCTACCACGACGCCGGCTACCCGATCTTCTTGGCCGAGGTTGCCTCCACGGTCAACGAGGCTCTCCTCACCTGGCATCTGCTGGATGACACCGGCGCCGATGAGACCGAGGCCCGGTTCGCGCTCTACAACCACTTCGCCGATGATTTCTACGGCACCGTCGTCCGCCAGACCCAGTTCGCGGCCTTCGAGCAATGGACGCACGAGCAGGTCGAATCCGGCCAGCCGCTGACGCTCGATGCCCTCAACGCCAAGTATGGCGAGTTGAACGAACAATTCGTCCCCGGCGTCGCCGTCGATGACAAGCTTCGCCTCAGTTGGGGCCGTATCCCCCACTTCTACCGGGCGTTCTACGTCTACCAATACGCGACCGGCATGTCGGCCGCGCTGACCCTGGCCCGCGCCGTGGTGGACGACGGTGCCCCCGCCCAACGGCGCTATCTCGACCTGCTCGCGGCCGGCGGCAGCGACTACCCGCTGCCGCTCTTGCAAAAAGCCGGCGTCGATCTGACCGCGCCGGAACCCATTGAGACCGGCTTGGCCGAGTTCGAGCGGGTGGTTACCGAGATGGAAGCAATGGTCGCGGCGCGGCCAGGGGCTGCCAAGTAGGGCTCGACTTCAAGCGCGGCGCGGCGGCGGGTGAGGTCGCCGGTCCAGCCGACGAACCACGCGCGCTCCATCAGGGCAACGCCCCGCTGACCGCCGCTTGGCCTACTCCTTGGGCAATGGCGCCGCGTAGCCGCCGTCGATGAGCAGCGATTGGCCGGTAGTGAACAAGGACTCGGGGAGGGCGAAGAAGAGGACGGCGGCGGCGACGTCGGCGGCGGTACCGACGCGGCCGACCGGCACGTTTTGGCTGACCTGGCCCCAGAACGGGCGCTCATGCTCAGATCCCGGGCGGTCGCCGATCGGGCCGGGGATGACGCAGTTGACGGTGATGCCGTCCCGCGCCAGCTCGTGGGCCATGTTGCGGGTCATGCCTTCGACCGCCGCCTTGGCGCTGTCGTAGACGGCGGCATCCGCGTGGCAACGATGAGCGCCCACGGTGCTGGTGTTGATGATCCGGCCCAGAAGACCGTGCTGGCGCATGTGCCGGGCGGCGTGCTGAGCGAGGATGAATGGGGCGCGATAGTTGGTGTTGACCTGGTACTCCCAATCGGCGTCGGAAACGTCCCAGAACGGGCCGCGCAGGCTCATCCCGGCGTTGTTGACGAGGATATCGAGCCGCCCGGCCATGGCAATCGCCCGCTCGCCCAGCCGGTGCGCCTCGTTCGGTCGAGAAAGGTCGGCGGTGAGTCCGGAAGCAGGGATGTTCATTGCCGCCAGCTCGGCGATGACACGGTCGACATCGGCCTGATCACGACCGGAGACGATGTTCTTGGCGCCCTCGCGGCCGAGGCGTTCGGCGACGGTGCGGCCGATGCCGCGGGTGCTACCGGTGACGAGGGCGGTCTTGCCGGCCAGGCGTGGCGAACTGGTGTCGCCCGTGGGTGTGCGGTCAGTCATTGTGGTGCTTGCTACTCCATCTCCGTCCGGCGATTGGCCGGTGTGATGCGCGGGTGCAGGAGATCATCCCTTCAACGCACCGGTGGTCAGGCCCGATTCGAGTCGCTGTTGGAACAGGACGTAGATGATGAGGGTCGGCACCATCGTGATGGTCAGGGCGGCGAAGAGGGCGCTGTAGTCGCTCTGGTAGCCCTGTTGGATGGCGAGGAAGGCGAGCCCTTGAGACAGGACGTAATTGTCGGGGCTGGGGTTGAGGACCAGCGGCAGGATGAACTGGTTCCACTGGCCGAGGATGTTGAAGATGCCGATCGCGATCAGACCGGGCCGGGCCAGCGGCAGCATGATGTTGAAGAAGACGCGGTAGTGCGAGGCGCCATCAACGATCGCGGCCTCGGCCACCTCGGAGGGGAGGGTACGGAAGAATCCGGTCAGGAAGAAGATCGAGAAGGGCAACGAGTAGGCGGTGTAGACGAGGATCAGGCCGTGGAGGGTGCCGAGCAGGTTCAGGTTGCGGACGACGAAGAAGAGGGGAACCAGGGCGAGGAAGACCGGGAACATCAGACCGGCGATAAAGAGATAGAAGACAAAGCGATTGCCGGGAAACTCGAACCGGGAGAGGACGTAGGCCGCCATCGAGGAGACGAGTAACGTCAAGGCGGTGGCGCCGAGGACGACGACCAGGCTGTTGCGGGCGTAGCGGCCGATTTGGGCTTCGTTCCAGGCGCGGACGAAGTTGTCCCATTGCAGCGTCGCCGGCAGCGTCCAGGGGCTGAAGATAATCTCCATGTCCGTCTTGAACGAGGTCATCACCATCCAGGCGAAGGGGAAGATCACCAGCAGGGCCCAGATGATGAGAACCACCTGTGAGACACCGGTGAAGATCCAGGTGGATGGCCTCGTCGATTCGCCCGCCGTGTGCAGGGCCTGGGCGCCGCCGGCCTCCAGCGTGGGGACGGATACTTGATTGACGCTCATGGGGCATCCTCTCCTGGCGGTCCTAGAATTCCAGCCGTTCGCGCTGGGTGAACCGGAGCGTGAAGACCGACAGCACGAGCGTCAACAGCAGCAGGACGACGCCGATGGTCGAGGCGTAGCCAAACTGGCTGTTGGTGAAGGCGACTTCGTACATGTAGCGGGCAACGACATCGGAGGCGCGGTTCGGCTTTCCTTCGGTCATGACCTGGACGATGGTGAACAGGTCGAGCGTCGTGATCCCGACGTAGATAACCGCGATCCGGATGTTGTCCCACAGTAGCGGCACCGTGATGTCCCGGAACGACCGCCACCGGCTGGCGCCGTCGAGGGTGGCGGCCTCGTAGAAGGTGACCGGGATCGACTGCATGCCGGCGATGAAGAGGACCATGTAGAATCCGACGATCTGCCAAATGATGACGGCCGCCACCGCCCACAGCGAGGTGGCGCTGTCTCCCAGCCAGGGCCGGGTCAGGCCGTCGAGGCCGACCGCGCGCAGGGTGCCGTTGATCAACCCGACGATTGGGTTGAAAATGTACTGCCAGAGGACGCCGATGATGACGACGGACATCACCTGGGGGAAGAAGAAGACGACCCGGTAGAACTGCGCCCCTTTGACGCTTTGGCCGCCCTGGGTAAAGAGCGTGGCGAAGCCGAGCGCCAGGCCCAGGGTGACGATGGGGAGCAGGATCAGCAGTTGAAAGTTGTGACCCAGGGCGTTCCGAAAGTGGGGATCGTTGACGAGCCGCTGGTAGTTGCCGAGCCCGATAAAGGTCGGGTTCGCCGCGACCCCGCTCCATTGCGTCAACGAGACATAAATCGCCTGGGCGTAGGGCCAAAGCACGAAGACGGCGTAGAGCAGGATCGCCGGCGCCAGGAAGGGGACAATCAGGCGGTACTTCTGGTGATGCATGGCGCCTCCGGCTGGTGGGCGGCGATTGTATGCTCGCGAGGCGGTCGTCCGATTATATCGCCGAGCAGGTTGGTTCTGGTCGAATTGTGCATCGGCAAACAAGCTCGGGAATAAATGGCCCAGAGGGCGCCCCGAGCTGAAAACACGAGACCCAGAGGGTACCCCGGCTGAAGCCGGCTGACCCCGTGGCCAGAGTCCTAGCGCCGGCCGCCTTGATGGCTCCGGGTCGGGCCAACCACGGCGCTATCCGACCATATGCACACGGAAGAGATTCGTTCGCGATCGCGTTACGCTGGAGCCGCCGTCGATTTGACGGCGGCTCCGGAGCCGCGGCCGCGGGCCGCCCGGATGGCGAACGCTAGATCTCCCGCGTGTACTTCGGGATCGAGTCGTCGGCGGCGACCGAGTCGGCGACCGCTTGGATGTTGTTCATGTAGTCCTCGACCGAGATCTGGCCGGTGAGGAGGGCGCCCATCTGGTCCCGGGATTCGGTGTCGAGTGTCGGATACCATTCGTAGTATCGGGCCACAATGGTGTCTTCCCCAGCGTTGCTCAAGGCTTCCTGGGCCGAGGCAAACGCGGAGCCGAGGTCGAGTCCGTCCGCGGCGCCGTTGACGACGGTGAGGGCGCTGGTGCTCTCGGAGAAAAATCGGGCGCCCTCTTTCGAAAAGAGCAGACGCAACCACTCTTTGCCGCCCTGCACGTTCTGTCCCTGCTCAGAGACGTGGAATTCCTCACCCGACCAGGCGCCGATTGCACTAAAGGGCAACACATCGTCCGCCAGCGACGGCGATGGCCTAACGACCATTGAGAAGTCTTCGGGAATCAGGTCTCGCATCTCGTTCTCAAGCCAGGTGCCGCACGGGATGAAGGCAGCGCGGCCCTGCAACCACTGCGCCTGCGAGTCGGTGTGAGAGAGCGCTTCGGTGCCTTCGAGGATGTAGTCGTTATCGTAAAGGGAGCGGAGCGCTTCCAGCGAGACACGGACCGCGTCTTGCTTCCAGGCATCCGGCTCCAGATTGTCGAGCGCCACAATGGCTTCGAGCCCGCCGTGCTTGGCGGTCATTTCGTTCATCAGAAAACGCATGTACTGTGGATACTGCCCCTGATACGTCCAAGGGGCAACGCCGGACTCCTTGATCTCAGCGCAGAGGGCCATCATGTCTTCCCAGGTTTCTGGGTACGTGTAGCCCATCTCGTCGAACCAGTTCTGGTTGTACCAGATGCCGTACACGGTTAGAGCATACCGCAGGACCCGCTGCACTCCGTCGAAGACGCCGGTCTCCTGCGATCCGGACAGGAGCGTCTCGGCGAAGGTCGCGCCTTCAGTGTCGTAGGCGGGCGCGGCCATGAGGTCCGCCAGGTCCGCCAGCTGACCTTCGGCCACCAGCGTGGCGATGGGGAGGTTCTCGGCACCGGAGTTGTCCATCACGTCCGGCGGATCGCCGGCCACGAATCGCGGCTGGAACTGCGGGCCGAGCCGCTGGGTGCCCTGATACTCGATCTCCGCCTCCGGGTAGAGCGCGGTGTACATCTCATTGACATTCAGCGCGTACTCGTCGCCGAAGCCGCCCTTGAAGATAATCACTTCAAGCGGAGCCGCCGGGTCGACCCCGAGCGGGTTGTCGGCGTCTTGGGCGCGAGCGCGGCTTGGGCTCGAGCCCAGGAGCGCCGCGATCGCGGGGGCGGAGATGCCGAGCGCGGCGCCGAGGGCGAAGATCTGGCGCCGGGAATAGCGGAACGCGGTTGCTTCGGCCACGAGTCGTGCCAGCCGTTCGTCTCTCATCAGGACCTCCTCAACGCACAGTTCACGAGGCCGCATCGCCCCGTCACCACGCTTCGCCGCGGCGGACATTCACCGGCCGGGGAGCGAAGGTTTCGGCCACGCATCTGTACCAGCCCGCGCGCGGGCTGTCAACTAGCAAAACCAAGCCGCGCCTCGTGGCGGATGCGCGTGAATCGTCATCGTCAGGAGGCGGGGATGTGGGCAGCCTCCGCGCGATTCGCCGTGGCGCTGATCTCGCTGGCGAGCTGGCGCAGCACGTCGCGCAGCTCCTCCGGCTGGCGCACGATGAACGGCAGGCCGAGCCAGATCAGTTGGCGGGCGACCTCCTCCAGCCCTTCCGTGTTCTGGCGGAGGATGACGCCGCCGTCGATCTCCTCGAACGTCGCCAGATGGAGGGGGACCCGGCGCCGGGCGTCGTCCAACGTGGTCTGGAGGACGACTTCGACCCGCCACGGGCCCGGCATCTCGGCCAACGACTGCCGGACAAAGCCCATGCTGTCGAAGTTGACCGGCGGCGTGAAACCCTCATCCAGGGTGGCGATACCGGCGATGCGATCGAGCCGGAAGACACGGAGATCCTGCCGTAGGTGACAGTAGGCGGGGAGATACCAGAGCCCCTTCAGGTAGACGATGCCATAGGGATCGATGGTGCGCTCCGTCGTCGCTCCTTGCGCCGACTGATGGCTGATGCGGACCCGATTCGCGTTTGCCGCGGCGGCGCTGAGGGCGATCACGTTCGCCGTTCCGGGCATCTCGGGCCGGGCGGAAAAGTCCGTCACCAGCGTCGCCTGGATCGATGAGACGCGCTCGCGGACAGGGGCCGGCAGGACGCGCTCGACTTTTGCCAGGGCGCCCTCGACCGCCGCGGCGTCGACCGCCAGGCCGAGCCGGCGCGCCGCCATCAGGCCGAGGGTGACCGCCAACGCTTCGTCATCCGTGAACATCAGAGGCGGCAGCCGGTAGCCGCCGCGCAACCGGTATCCTCCGTAGCGGCCGCGTTCGGCCTCGACCGGGATGCCGAGGTCTTGCAGCATCGTGACGTACCGGCGCACGGTTCGCAGGTCTACCTCGAGCCGTTCCGCCAGTTCCGGTCCGCTCAGGCGCCGATGAACCTGGAGCATCTCGAGGACGGCCAACACTCTCGTCGTCGGGTGGTACACGGATGCCTCCCAGGACGCGCTGTCGCGAACCGAACCAATCTCGCGGTCGAGGTCAAACAGGACCGATCATGGCCTGATTGGAGGGTAGTATAGAGGGAGGTGAAGAACAAGTGTTCCGGGTGTACGTTCGGAACACGAAAGTCCTCACCGGACGGCGGTCGCTCCGCTAGGTGAAAGGCGAAGACTGTGCTGACGACGTACTTGGACGCTGAGATCAATGCCGCCTATACGCGAGCGCGAATCGCGGAAATTCGCGCGCTGAGCGATCTTCCTCGTGGCATGAGCCGGCTGGATGTCGATGCAGGAGGTCGAACCGCTCTCCGAACCCGGATTGGAGCATCGTTGATCGCGCTGGGGCAACGGCTGAGCGCCCGGCCGGCAGCGCGACGCCTGGCGTCGCCATCCGCGGCGGGTCCCATGTCGTAACCGGGAGGAACGTGTGCGATTCGGGTTCATCATTCCCACTGGAGATCCGCGAATGGTCGGTGAGCTGGCGAATGAGGCCGAGCACGCCGGCTGGGACGGCGCGTTTTACTGGGATGGGATCGCGGTTGGCGGCGAGGTGTACGACCCCTGGGTGGTGCTCGCCGTGATGGGAATGCGGACGGAGCGGATCCGGCTGGGGTTGATGCTGACGCCGCCGGCGCGGCGCCGGCCATGGAAGCTGGCACGGGAGACGATGACGATTGACCGGTTGACCAACGGCCGGCTGGTCCTCCCCGTCGGCCTCGGGGCAACGACCGACCCGGGATTCGCGAATGTCGGCGAGCCGACCGACCGCGTGACGCGGGCGGAGCTGCTGGACGAGAGTCTCGACATTCTCACTGGACTGTGGACCGGCATGCCGTTCCGATATGCTGGAAAGCACTACTCGTTTGAGGAGATGGCGTTCCAGCCGACGCCGGTGCAGACGCCACGAGTCCCGATGTGGGTCGCGGCGGCCTGGAATCGTCGGAAGTCGATGCAGCGGGCACTGCGATTCGACGGGGTGATGCCGAACCCGCTGGATGAGCGGGGCAACCACCGGCGTGAAACGCCGGAGGATATCGCCGCGATTCGCGAGTACGTGTGGGAGCACCGAACGGCCACGACGCCGTTTGAGATCGTGGTGGAGGGCGTCACCCCTGGTGATGACCCGGCCGCGGCGGCGGCGATTGTCGGACCTCGGGCCGAAGCGGGCGCGACGTGGTGGATTGAGTCGCGCTGGGAGGCGCCGAACCAGCCGGAGGACTTGCGGCAGCGCATCCGGCAGGGGCCGCCACGTCTAGGGTAGGTGCCGGATTTGGCGTTCGCGGGCATCGTCTTGCGGGTTCGCTTCGAGCAGTGCCGTCACTTCGTTGAGCGTGGGGACGCAGGATGGGCCGATCCCGCGCAAGCTGAGCGCGGCGACGGCGTTCGCGAACTGACCCGCCGTGATCGCGGACACGGCGCGATCGGAGGCGCGAATGAAAAAGGCGGCGGCGAAGACATCGCCGGCCCCGGTCAGATCGACGGTTTTGACCGGGTAGCCGGGAAGCTCGGCCCGGCTGCCGCCGTAGGCGATGCGGGCACCTAGCTCACCGAGGGTGACGACGCCAAGGCGACGGGCGGCCACCCGGTCGACGACTTCGCGCGCCAGATGGATCTCCTCGTCGCTGACGACCACGGCGTCGAGTCGGCCCAGCAGCTCGGCCGGCAGCCGCAATTGGGTGATCTTGACCCGGCCGCCGGTGTCATGCGGCCACTCTCGCATCCATCCTTGTGGCGTGGCCCCGAAAAAGCCGGGCGTGAGGGCGCCGGTCTGGCGCGGGTCGATCTCCTGCGCGATCGGGCCGAGATGGATGATCCGGGCGTTGCGCCAGTGTGGCGGCAGACCCCGCAGATCGATCGGGCCGGCCCAGCGGCGGATCGTCTGGTTTCGTCGGCCGGCGGTATACTCGTTGACAAACAGGGTGGGGCTTTCCGCCTCTTGGGTGACAATGCTCAGCTCCCCGGCGAACGGCTCCAGCGATGGGATGGCGACGCCATCGACCTCGACCCCGAACCGGCCGCGGGTCAGCACGCCGACGCGCCAGCCGAGCCTGGCCGCGGTCAGCGCGGAGTAGAGCGCGGTGCCGCCCAGCACGGCGCTGCCGTCGGCTTGGAGGTCGGCGCAGATATGGCCGATGACCAGGTATTGTGGCGTCCGCGCGGTTTGCAGACCGCTCAACGTCCGGTCTGCGGCGAGCGGCGCTCGCGACCGATCGCCGGATTGTTTGTTGTACCAGCGGGGCGGCAGCGATTCATCCCGCTCCCGGCGCCGGCTTGATCCGGGTTGGCGACCGGGCGGATCAGCCACGGGACTGGACCGGCTGGACCGTGATCCGGCGAAAGTTTCCCTCGCCGTTGCTTTCGGTTGTCACCTCGGAATTCTCACGCAGGGACAGGTGAACGATCCGGCGTTCGTTCGGCGGCATCGGTTCGAGCACGATGGGCCGGCGACCGCGCGCTACCTGGCGGGCGACCCGCTCGGCAAGCACCACGAGCGATTCCTCGCGGCGGGAGCGATAGCCCTCGACATCGATCACGACCCGCGTCCAGTTGCCGAGTCGCCGGTTGATCAGCAGGTTCACGAGATACTGAAGCTGGGCGAGGTGCTCCCCGCGCCGGCCGATCAACATCCCCAGGTCTTGACCAAGGACATCAATGAAGACCGTCGGCGGCTCGTCCGCATCGAGCGGCATCAGCGACGGGTTGTCCACGGCGACGACGTCGGCGGCGACGCCCATGTGGTCGAGCAGCTCGCGCATGATTCCCTTGGCGATCCGCTCGTCCTCCTCGTCCACGCGGTTGCTGTCGAAGCCCCGCGGCGCCGGCCGCGGG
>JALZJP010000145.1 GCA_030859715.1 Chloroflexota bacterium | reverse complement strand
GGCCACGGCTGGCGCCGGCCGCGAGAGGATGCGCGCCGCTGATGACCCACGGGCCGCTCCTGCTCTTTGCCATGACCTGGATCGTGGCGTTCAATCTCCGAGCCGGCTTGATGGGGCTGGGGCCGATCCTGCCGGGATTGACCCTGGACCTCGGGTTGAGCCACGTCCAGGCCAGCGTCCTGGTCGCGATCCCGACCGCGATGATGGGACTCGGCGCCTTGCCCGGCGGCTGGCTGGCGGACCGCTGGGGCGCCAGCCGCCTGATCGTCGTCGGGCTGGCGCTGGCCGCCCTCGGCGGCGCCCTCCGCGCCATGGCGGGCGCCTTTCCGCCGTTGGTCATGATGACGATCCTATTCGGGGCCGGCATCGGGCTCACCCAGCCGTCATTGCCGCGCCTCACCCGGCACTGGTTTCCCGGCCGGCTCGGCCTGGCGACCGGCATCTACGCCAGCGGCCTCGTCGCCGGCGCCACGGTGGCGGTGGCGATCACCGCCCCGCTGCTGCTGCCGCTGACCGCCGACGAGTCCTGGCGGCCGCCGCTCCTGATCTGGGGCGGCGTTGCGCTGCTCGCGGCCCTCGCCTGGGTCGTCGTCATGCGACCCTGGCAGCCAGATTCCGCCGCGGCGGGGGCACACGGCGCGGCAATCAACGACCCGCCGGCGGATGCTTGGTCGCCATGGCGGGAGCGCGGGCTCTGGGTTGTCGCCCTCATCTGCGGCGGCCAGGGGCTCGCCTATTACTTGATGATCTCCTGGCTCCCGACCATCTATAGCGAGCAGGGGGTGAGCCTGACCCGGGCGGGCCTGCTGGTAGGCGCCTTCAACCTGGCGTCCCTGCCGTCCATCATCGCCTTCCCCGCGATCGCCGATGCCCTCGGTTCGCGCCGGTTGGTGGCGCTGGTGGCCAGCGGCCTGGTCCTGGGCGGCGGCCTCGGGCTCGCCGTCGCCCCCACGGCGACGGGCTGGGAATGGCTCTGGGGACCGCTGGCCGGGGCCGGGGTGTCCGGTCTGTTTGGCCTGTCGTTGATGATGCCGGCGGAGCTGGCCCCGAGTGGGCGGACCGGGGCCGCCGCCGGCATGGTGCTCGGGATCGGGTTCGCCATCTCGGCCTTGGGCCCGGTGCTGGCCGGCGGCCTGCGCGACCTCACCGGCTCCTTCCAGACCGCGACCATGGTCCTCCCCATCACCGGCGCCGGGCTGATCGCCATCTCCCTGCTGCTGCCCGACCTGCCGCCCCGGCCGCGCGCGATCCAACCAGCTCCCTCAATCGGGCAACCGAAGGAAGCGTGACCTGATGATCCATCCGGCATCATCCGAACCGCGCGCTCGGGCCCGCGATCTCGGCATCGTCTTTGGCCCGCTGCCGACCGGACCCGAAAACGCGATCACCGATGTCGATGGCGTCCTGATCGGCCAGACCACGCTCATCTCCGGTGAGGGGCCGCTCATCGTTGGTGAAGGCCCGGTCCGGACCGGGGTGACGGTCATCCGGCCGCACACTGGCGACCTTGGCCTCGATCCCGTCTTCGCCGGCTATCACGTTCTCAATGGCAACGGTGAGATGACGGGGACGATCTGGATCGAGGAATCGGGGCTGCTGACCAGCCCGATCGCGATCACCAACACCCATAGCGTCGGCACCGTCCGCGACGCCATCATCGCCTATGGCGCCGGGCGGGGCCCGCTTGGCGGCATCTGGTGGAGCTTGCCGGTGGTGGCCGAGACGTATGACGGCGGCTTGAACGACATCAACGGTCAACATGTGAAGCCGGAGCACGTCTATCAGGCGATGGACAGCGCCGCGGGCGGTCCGGTCGCCGAGGGCAACGTCGGCGGCGGCACCGGCATGCGCTGTCACGGGTTCAAGGGCGGCATTGGCACCTCATCCCGGCTGGTGAACACGGCCGGCGGCGTCTGGATGGTCGGCGTGCTGGTGCAGGCCAACCACGGTGAACGTCGGCACTTCCGGGTGAATGGCCTGCCGGTCGGCCTCCTCATTACCGAGGAGGAGATACCGGCCCGGATCGAGCCAGCGGATCCGTCGGGATCCGGTTCGATCATCATCGTGGTCGCCACCGACGCCCCGCTCTTGCCGCATCAGTGTCGCCGGCTGGCCCAACGAGCGACGATCGGACTGGCCAGGGCCGGCGGCAACGGCGCGGACAGCAGCGGCGACATCTTCCTCGCCTTCTCCACCGCTAACCGTCCCGGCGGAGCGAGCGACGGCCCAGTCGCCGTCTCCATGCTCCCCAACGCGGCGATGACCCCGCTCTTCGCGGCCGTCGCCGACGCCACCGAAGAAGCGATTCTCAATGCTCTCTGTATGGCGACGACCATGACCGGCATCAACGGCCGGGTCGCCCACGCCCTGCCGCTCGACCGCCTGCGGCAGATCATGGCGCGATTCGCCGCGATGTGACACGCTCGACCAGCTCGAGTCGTAGAACCCTCGAACGAACACCACGGGACACGCGGTCAGTGAGAATCGCTGATTGAAGTCAACGACATATCTCCCAGACAGTATTGCACTCAACTGGTCGAAACTTCAAAAGCGCACGGGCGGGGTCCGGGCGGACCGGCTAGGAGCCGCGGAGGCGGGGATCGAGCACGTCGCGCAGGCCGTCGCCGAGCAGGTTGAAGGCCAGCACGGTCAGCATGATGGCGACCCCGGGGAAGATGGCGACCCACGGCGAGAGCTCCAGGAAGCGGCGGCCGGTACCGAGCATGGTGCCCCAGCTCGGCGTCGGCGGCTGGGTGCCGAGGCCGAGAAAGGAGAGTGCCGCCTCGGCTAGGATCGCGGTCGAAAGGGCCAGCGTCGTCTGCACGATCAGGGGCGCGGTGACGTTCGGGAAGACGTGGCGCCAGACGATCCGGCCGTCGCTGGCGCCGACCGTGCGCGCCGCCTGCACGTATTCGAGATGCACCACCGACAGCACCGGCCCCCGCATCACGCGGGCAAAGACCGGGGCATAGACCAGCCCGATCGCGATCGTGGCGTTGGTCAGGCTGGGTCCCAAAATGCCGGTGATCGCGATCGCCAGCACGATCGTGGGGAAGGCGAAGAGGATATCGACAAAGCGCATGATGATCGAATCGGCCCAGCCGCCGTAGTAGCCGGAGACCAAACCGAGCGTCACCCCGATCACCAACGCGATGGCGACGGCGATGACGCCGACGTAGAGCGAGATGCGGGTGCCCCAGATCACCCGGCTGAAGACGTCGCGGCCGAACTCGTCGGTGCCCAGCCAGTAGATGCCGTTCGGCGGCGTCAGCCGCTCCGTCAGTTGCGACGTCGGATCGAACGGGGCGACAAACCCGGCAAAGATCGCCAGCCCGATGACGAGGAGGAGGCCGGCCAGGCCGATCAGGCCGATCGGGTTCCGGCGTCCCAGCCCCGCCCACCGCCGCATCACCCGCGGCAGCCCGCGCGGGTCCGTTGCGGTCGCCGCCCGCGCCACGCCGGCCGCTGGCTTCAGGGCGCGGTCATGCATATTGAATCCGGGGGTCGAGCACGGCGTACAAGAGGTCGACCACTAGATTGGTCACCACGAAGATGCCGGCGATGATCAGGACTCCCGCCTGCACCACCGGATAATCGCGCTGATAGATGCCGTTGAGCAAGAACCAGCCAAGGCCGGGCAAGCCATAGATTTGCTCGACAATGACCGCGCCGCCAAGCAACTGCCCGGTTTGGATGCCGACCACGGTGAGGACCGGCATGAGCGCATTGCGGAGGGCATGCCGGTAGATGACCAGACGCTCCCGCAAGCCTTTGGCGCGGGCCGTCTGGATGTAGTCCTGCGACAGCACTTCGAGCATCGAGGAGCGGGTCATCCGCATCACGACCGCCATGAGCCCGAGGGCCAACGCCAGCGACGGCAGCAGCATCTGCTTCAAGTTCGTCCCGAGATCATCGAGCGGGCTGACGTAGATCAACGCCGGCCCCCAGCGGAAATAGATCGAGGCGATCAGGATCAGCATCGTCGCCAGCCAGAAGTTCGGCAGACTGAGGCCGATGGTGCCGACCATCCGGACCACGAAATCGAGGAAGCTGTTGCGCCGCAGGGCCGAGACGATCCCCAGCGGGATCGCGATCACCAGCGACATCACCACCGAGAGGAACGCCAGCTCCAGCGTGATCGGCAGCTTGCCGGCCAGGTTCTCGACGATGGGCTGACCGGTCCGCAGCGACCGTCCCAGATCGCCGCGGAGGATGTCGCCCAGCCAGGTGAAATATTGCACGTGGAGCGGCCGGTCAAGGCCGAGCGTTTGGCGCAGTTGCTCGCGCACCTCCGGCCGTAAGGAGCCCTCGGTGCCGAGCATGAGGTCGATCACGTCGCCGGGGATGAGCCGGACGAGGAGGAAAACCACGACGGTGATGCCGAGCAACACCGGTACCGCCAGCACCAATCGCTTCAGGATATAGCTGACCAAGGCGTGACTCCGTGCTCTGGTTGAAGTGTATGTACGTCTGGGTGACGGGCGCTGGACTAAAAGTCCGCGCTGAACACCACGAAGTCCCTCCGGGACTGAGAACTGGACACTATTAGCAAGATGGAAGGTTCTGTTCTTCGCATAGACTCAGGGTTGCAGCGGCGTTTCGCTTAGCGAAGCGCGCTCGTGCTCAGTCCCGGAGGGACTTCGTGGTGTTCAGCGCGGACTTTTAGTCCAGCGCCCGTCACCACGCCGCCTCGAATCCGGGGCCGCGCCTCGACTGAGCACGCGGCCCCGAATTCACGTCCGCGCACCCCGCGCTACCCCTGCTCCATCCACGTCTGCTTCAAGAAGATGCGGCGGCCGGTGTAGCTCTGGACGTACCCCTGGACGTTGGTCGGCAGCGCCTCGATATTCTCACCGACGTACCAGAAAATCGCCGGTGCCTCATCGAGCAGGATTTGCTGCGCCTGGTCGTACAGCTCGTGCCGCCGGGCCACGTCCAGGGTGGAGCGGGCGTCGGCCACGATCTGGTCGAACTCCGGGTTCGAGTAGGTGTAGTTCGAGGTCGAGTCGGTCTGCCAGGGGTTGAACAAGTAGCCGTCCGGGTCGGGGTAGAAGGTGAAGGCCGTGACCTTGATGTCGTAGTTCCACCCGGCCTGGCGGCTGGTGTCGCTGACGAACTGGCCCCACTCCATTTGGATCACTTCGGCCTCGATCCCGATCTGGGCCAGTTGCTCCTGCATCACCACCGACGAGGCGACGAACTCCGGGTATTGCGGCGAGCACGTGATCGTGGTCGAGAACCCGTCCGGGAACCCGGCGTCCGCCAGCAGCGCCCGCGCCTCGTCCAAATTCTGCTCGTAGGGCAGGTTCTCGACCGGGATGAACCAATCGCCATGCCCGGTCGGCATCGGCCCGGAGAGCGTGCCGGCGCCGCCAACCGCCAGGTCGATCACTTCCTGGCGATTGACCGCCTTGCTAATGGCCTGCCGCACCCGGACATCGGTGAACGGCTCCCGGAAGGTGTTCATGAAGTGGGCGACCAGCCACGCCTTCGGGCTGCGGAGGACCGCGACGTTCGCTTCCTCGGCCAGCCGCTCGGAACCTTCGACCGTCAGATAGGCGTATTGGATCTGGCCGGAGCGGAGGGCGGCCACGCGGGCGTCTTCTTCCACCAGAATGCGGAACGTGACTTCATCGACGTAGGGCAGCCCTTCTTCCCAGTAGTTCTCGTTGCGGGCGAGGGCGAAGTGGCTTTCCGGTACGTAGTCGACCATCCGGTACGGTCCGGTGCCGATCGCCTGCAATTGCAGGTTCATCGCCTCGGCCGCGCCAGTCTTGATGATCGACGAGCCGCGCATGGCGGCGAAGTTCGCCAGAAGCGGCCCGTACGGGGCCGAGAGGTTCAATTGCACGGTGAGCGGGTCGATGACCTCGACACTCTCGATCGCGTTGAACCAACTGGCGTAGGGGGCGGCGGTCTCGGGATTGAGCAGGCGGTCCAGACTGTACTTGACGTCGTCGGCGACGAACTCCGTGCCGTCGTGCCAGAGGACGCCGGGCCGCAGGTGCATGATATAGGTCGTGTCGTCGGGGCTCTCCCAGCTTTCGGCCAGGCAGGGGATGACGTTCAGCTCCTCGTCGTACATGGTCAGGCTCTGATAGGTATGCTCGATCCCCTGCACGGTCGAGAAGTTGGAGGTCGAGTGCGGATCGAGCGAGACCGGGTCCAGCTCCTGGGCCCAGACCATCGTCCCGCCCGCGACCGGCTCCCCCTGGAAGGCGGAGGCGGCGCCAGCCGCCAGCGGCGCCCGCCCGCCAGCCCCCACACCCGACGTCGCCGCCAGCAGGCCGCCGACCGCGACCCCGGTGCTCGAGAGGAATTGGCGTCGATCAATCGCGGGCAGGGTGTCACGTCGATCCGACCTCTGCTTGGCCATCGGAGACCTCCTCGCCTTGTTCTGCTGGACACGACCGCCGTCCGCCGGCGGGTAGGTGGAGAACCCGATCCTAGCAGAGCCCTGTTCGACCTGTCAAACCTATTGCTACCCTCGCGTCACGCCCGCGAGCCCGCCGACGCAACCGATTGTCACGACTGCCACCGGCACCTATACTCGCATAGCGTGGACATCTCATACGCGCCTGGCGCACATGACCGGGAGATCGATGCCGGCGGGGCCGTGATGCGGGCCGCTGATTCATGCTGACGAGGAGAGAGAACCATGCGATCGCAATCGTTGCTCGCCGGGGGCGGGCCGCGGCTCTCCCGCCGCCAGGCCGTGACCGGCGCCGGGCTGGGCCTGGCGGCGGTCATACCCGGAATGGGGTCCGCCGCCGCGGCCAAGGACGGAACGCCGGAGGCAACGGCGGCCGGGATCGACCGGGCGGCGGTCGAGGCCGCGTTGCCGGCGCTGATCGGGCTGGCCGAAGCGGCGGTGGCCGACGGCGACGTGCCCGGGCTGGCGCTGGCGGTGGTCTACGAGGATGAGGTCGTGCTCAGCGCCGGGTACGGGGTGCGCTCGACCGCGAGCGACGAACCGGTCACCCCGGATACGGTGTTCCAGCTGGCCTCGGTCTCCAAACCGATCGCCTCGACCGTGGTCTCGGCCATCGTCGGCAGCGGCGCCGCGACCTGGGACGATCCGGTGATCGATCATCTCCTGGGGTTTCAGCTTGCCGACCCGTGGGCCACCCGCGAGCTGATGATCGGCGACTTCTTTGCCCATCGCAGTGGGCTGGGCGGCGACGCCGGCAGCGACCTGGAACGGATCGGCTACGATCGGGCCGAGATTACCGAGCGGCTGCGCTACCTTGAACTGGCCAGCAGCCCGCGCTCGCGCTATGCCTACAGCAACTTCGGGCTGACGGTCGGCGGTCTGGCGGCGGCGGCCGCGATGGACATGTCCTGGGAAGACGCCTCGGAGGCACTCCTCTACGCGCCGCTGGGGATGACCTCAACCAGCTCTCGCTACGCCGACTTTGAAGCGGAGGAGAACCGGGCGGCGCTCCATGTCCGCATCGACGATGCCTGGGTGCCGGAGTTTACCTTTGATTCGGACACGCAATCGCCGGCCGGCGGCGTCAGCTCCACGGCGAGCGACATGGCGCGATGGCTTCGCCTCCTGCTCGGCAACGGCACGTATGACGGGGCCGAGCTGATCCCGGCGGCGGCGTTGCAGGCGGCGCGGGTGCCCCGGATGAGCCGCGGCGCGGACCCGATCACCGGCCACCCCAGTTTCTACGGCTATGGCTGGGGCATCGGCTTCGACCCGAGCGGGGCGACCACCCTCGGCCACGCCGGAGCCTTCTCCCTCGGGGCACGAACGATGGTGAGCCTGCACCCGGCCGACCAACTCGGCATCGTGGTCCTGGCCAGCGCCTTCCCCACCGGCGTGCCGGACGCCCTGGCCGCCAGCTTGTTCGACCTGGTGGCGCATGGCGCCCTGACCGAGGACTGGTTCACCGGCTGGAACGCGATCTACGACTCGATCGGCGCCGCCTTCGCGGCGGGCGGCGCTCCCTACGTGACCGCGCCGGCCTCACCCGCCGCGGCGCTTTCCGCCAGCGCCTATGCCGGCACTTACGCCAACGACTACGCCGGGCCGGTCGAGATCAGCGGCACCGATGACGCCCTGGAGCTGCGGATGGGACCCGAACCGCGGGTCTACCCGCTGCGGCACTTCACCCATGACACCTTCACCTACGCGATCGATCTGGAGCCGCCGGCCCCACTCTCCGGCGTCACCTTCACGATCGGCCCGGACGGCCAGGCCGAGTCGCTGCACGTCGAATACTTTGCCGTGAATGGACAGGGGATGTTCCCGCGCGTTGTCGCCGACTGATACGAATTCCGGGTGAATGGTGCGGAAATCGCGGCGTCGCGACGACGGGCGCTGGACTGGAAGTCCGCGCTGAGCATCACGAAGTCCTTCCAGGACTGAGCACGGACGCCCCAGCGGGTCCGAAGCGATCATGCGGGTTCCGTATGAGTCGGGAGTCGGAAGTGGGGCGCGCATGCTCGACACTGACGACCGCACGATCGACACTCCTTCACGACTCCCGACTCCCGACTC
>JALZJP010000089.1 GCA_030859715.1 Chloroflexota bacterium | reverse complement strand
CCGCTCGTGGGCTGCTCGATCCTACGAGCGAAAGAGGGTGGTCACGGCGCCGACCCGGCCATACATCCAGAAAGCAAAGGGAAGGCCGACAATCGAGACGAGGAGGATATAGGCGGCGGCCATCCAGATCGCCGAGAGCCACCAGCCGACGAGGACAAAGTACACCGCCCGCAACAGGAAGGGACGCTGCTCCTTTCCGTGGGTCACGACGCCTCCGTCCATCACCAAGTCCTGCTCCTGGGGCCGCAAGGTAATAAAGGTGGGCAGGCGATTGATGATCCAGAGCCCAAGCGGGAGGCCGATGATGGTGGCGTTGAAAAACCAGGCGACCGCCGTGAGCATCCCGCCCAGCCACCAACCGACCACAATGAACCAGACCACGCGGAGGATCAGATTCGGCGCTTTTCGTTCAATCAGCATTCGAGGTACTCTCCTCTCCCTGTCGGGGCCGGCAGCGATGTCGAAATCGGTGCCCGAGGTTCAGGCATCGTCCCGGCGGAAACTGACAACGACGCCACCCGCCGCGATGCGTTCTCGTTCCCGAAGTGTAGCAATCCGCGCAAACGGCGCCCGACGCTTCAATGGCCCGACCGCGACGCCGGCGCGGACGGTGATTCGCCGCCAGCGGGATCGGGCATGCACGCTACGTTCATAACGAAGAATTAACATAACTCCCCTGGCCGATCGCTGGTCCAGCATGCACGATTCAAGCGTCGCGCCCTCACGTCAAACGTGGGCGGATGGGTTGAGCCTCGTGATGCATGTTCGAAGCTATGCACCTCAGGTGCGCAGGAGAAGCCAATGGTCTCGACGATGACGGAGAGCGACGCCGCGCCGACGCCCGCCACGATGGCAACCCGCGTGCTCAAAGACGCTCGCCGCGCGTTTGGCGACGAGGTCCATCCGTCGGATTTGGAACGATACGCGACGGAGGCCGTGACCGGCCTCTGGCGTGACTCGATCAAGGTCACCAGCTTCGTGCCGGTGCTCGCCATGCGCCAGATCCGCGAGATGCTGGAAGATCGCTGACGCCCGGGACCGGCCGGCATGCCGGTGCCGTAGGGTACACTGCGCTTCGGACTGCAGCCACCTTCGAGGAGACCATGGCGAAAACGAAGGATTCGGCCGCAACCTCACCGAAGCGCCGCGGCGCGGGAGCGGATTCCTCGCCGAAGGCGTCGGCGCGGCCGACACCAACAGCCGAGGTGGCCTGGAACCAGCCGCTCCGGATCGGAGGATTAGAGCTCCCGCCGCTGGTGCCGGAAATGTTCATCAACCGGGAACTAAGCTGGCTCGAATTCAATCGCCGGGTGCTCGAGGAAGGGCTCGACCCGGCAACGCCGCTCCTCGAGCGCCTCAAGTTTGCCGCCATCTTTTGCTCCAACCTCGATGAGTTCTTCATGATTCGCGTCGCCGGCGTGAAGCGCAAGCTCGCCGCCGGCGTGGCGGAACCTGGTCCCGATGGCCGAACGCCGACCCAGCAGCTGGCGGCGATCCGGCAATTTACGCAGCAACTGCTCGACCAACATGCCACGCTGTGGCGCGACGAGCTGCTGCCGCGGCTCGCCGCCGAGGGCATCTCGATCCTCTCCTACGCCGAGCTCACGCCGGACGAGCGGGTGGACTTGGCGACGCGGTTTGAGCAAGAGATCTTTCCGGTGCTGACCCCCCAGGCGATCGACCGCGGACACCGTTTCCCCCATGTGTCCAATGGCAGTCTCAACCTGATCGTGTCGCTCCGCTTGCCGTCTGGGCCGCGCTTCGCCCGGATCAAAATCCCCGCCACGCTGCCTCGTTTGATCCAAGCCGGACCGCCCTCGTCGGAGCGCGACCAGGGGCGAGATCCAGCCGCTCCGCCGCGGTTCGTCTGGCTCGAACAGCTCGTGGCCGCCCATTTGCCCCGCCTGTTCGTTGGGGCCGAGATCATCTCGTCCTACCCGTTTCACGTCACCCGCGACTCAGACATCGAGCTGGATGAGCTCGACGACGACGACGAGACCGATATGGTCATCACCATGCGGGAGTCGATCGCGTTGCGCGCGTTTGGCCCCGTCGTCCGGTTGATGACCGAGCGATCCATGCCGGTTGAGATCCGGGATTGGCTGCGCGACCAATTGCACGCCACCGAACGAGATCAGTACGAGGTCGACGGCCCGTTGGCGGGTGAGGATCTGATCCAGTTGACCGCGATCGATCGCGCGGATTTGAAGGATCCGCCGTTCGTTGCCGCCTCGATCCCCGACTTTGTGCCCGCGCCCGGCGCCGGCCATGCCGACATCTTCGCGACCTTGCGCGAGCGAGACGTGCTGGTCCACCATCCCTACCAAAGCTTCAACGCCGTCTCTGATTTCGTGCGCGCCGCCTCGTCTGATCCCGACGTGGTGGCCATCAAGCAAACGTTGTACCGGATTGGCAAGGACTCACCGTTGATTCCAGCACTGATCGAAGCGCGCGACGATGATACGCAGGTTGCCGTCCTCGTCGAGCTCAAAGCTCGCTTCGACGAGGAGAACAACATCTCCTGGGCGAAAGAGCTCGAACGACATGGGGTTCACGTCGCCTACGGCCTGATGGGCCTCAAGACGCACTGCAAGGCCACGCTGGTGGTCCGGCGGGAGGCGTCCGGGCTGCGACGCTACGTCCATCTGGCGACGGGAAACTACAATGCCAGCACCGCCCGCTTGTATGAGGATATCGGCTTGCTGAGCGCCCGCGGCGACCTGGGCAGCGATGTCTCCGAGCTGTTCAACGCCTTGACCGGCTATGCTCACCAGGATCGCTACCAACGGCTCTGGGTGGCGCCGGGACAACTCCGCGAGCGGTTCTTGGCCGCGATCGCGCGGGAGACGAAGCTGCACCAAAAGCAGGGGGGCGGCTATCTGATCTTCAAGGCGAATGCGCTGGTCGACCGGACGATCATTCGGGCGCTGTACGCGGCATCGCGGGCGGGGGTCAAGATCGACTTGATTATTCGCGGCGCCTGCTGCTTACGGCCCGGCATTCCCGGTTGGAGCGAAACAATCCGCGTGGTCAGCATTGTCGGCCGCTTTCTCGAGCATAGCCGCATCTACTACTTTCGCAATGGCGGCGAGGACGAGGTCCTGCTCGGCAGCGCCGATCTGATGGAGCGAAACCTCGACCGGCGGGTCGAGGTCATCTTTCCAGTCGAGGATGCGACGCTGGCGGCGCATATCCGTGACGACATCTTGCCGGCCTACTTACGCGATACCGTCAATGCGCGCCGGTTGCAGTCGGACGGCAGCTACCAGCGCATTCTTCCCGCCGGCGACGATCCGCCATTCGATGTGCAGCACGCATTGCTGACGGCGTATCGTTCGCACCGGGAGCGCGACGGCTGGCCAGCGAGCGTTCGCTAACGACCGCTATCGCGACGGCGGGACTCCTTCGCTCACCTGGCCGCCATTCACGATCAAGACGCGAGTGGCCAGCCGGTCGATGGCGAAGCGATCGTGCAAGACCATGATGACCGTGCCCTCGAACTTGGTGAGCGCCTCCTCGAACCGCTCGCGAGCGGGGAGATCGAGATGATTGAGCGGTTCATCCAGGAGTAGCACGTTGGCTCCGCGCAGGACCAGCAACGCGAGCGCGAGCCTGGCCCGCTCACCGTAGGAGAGCGATGACCCGGGTTGAAAGACCGAATCCCCGGCAAACAAGAAGCGATGGAGGAACGAGCGGGCCTCGGTTTCGGCGATGGCGGCGACGGCGCGGGTTTGCTCGAGCACGGTTTGCTCCAGCTTCACCGTTTCCTGCTCTTGCCGATGCTCGCCGATGATGACGCCGGCCCCCAGCCGCACCGTTCCCGTATTCGGCGGCAGGTGGCCGGCAATGGCGCGAAGCAGGGTGGATTTGCCAGCCCCGTTCGGTCCCGTCACGGCCACCCGCTCCCGGTTTCGAATGTGGAGGTCGACGTCGTCCAGGATTGGCCGGCCGCCAAGCTCCACTCGAACCCCGTCGAGCATGATGACATCCCGGCCGGCCCCGTTCGCTTCGGCGAGCTCAAGGGCAAGTTCCCACCGGCGCTCCGGCTTCTCGATGTGATCCTCGGCGGCGAGAAGCCGCTCGAGCTTGCGCTCCCGGACTTTCGCGGTGCGGGCGACCTTCTTGGCGCGACCGCGAATGTAATCATGTTGCGTCGCCCGCTCCGTCTCCATCGCGTGCGAGGCGACATTCCTGATATCCAGCGTGATCCGCGCGATCGATCGCTGTTGACGCTCGTAGGCGGCGGCCGTCGCCGCTGCCGCCGCCGTTTTGGTTTCGAGGTAGTCGGAATAGCCGCCGGTGAACGTGGTCAGGCGATGCGTGCGGTCGTCCAGCTCGAAGATCGTGGACACGGTCTGATCGAGAAAGGCGCGGTCGTGGGAGACAATCAAGATCGCGCCTCGATAGTCGTTGAGAAAGTGCTCTAACCACACGAGCGCATCAAGGTCGAGGTGGTTGGTCGGCTCGTCGAGCAAGAGCAACGACGGCCGTTCAGCGAGCAACGCGGCGAGCCCGGCCCGGGTCTTCTGGCCGCCGGAGAGCTGGTCCAGCGGGGTATCGAACGACACTCGATTAAGGCCAAGCGCACCCAGCAGCGAAGTCAGCTCATCGGTTGCTTGGTAGCCGCCGTGCGCCTCAAAGGAGGCCAATGCCGTGGCGTAGGCCATGAGCAGCGGCTCCGGCTCGTCCCCGGCGGCCGCGAGACGCCGCGTTGCCTCCTCGAGGGCGGTCGCGGTGGCCACGACCGCGCCGGACCGCGGGCCGGTCCGGCCGATGAGATCGCCGAGGGTGAGTCCGGGTTCGTCCGCGAACCCTTGCCGCAGGTAACCCACGCGGACGCCGGCGGCGAAGCTGACCGAGCCGGCATCAGCCGCATCGACCCCGGCGAGGAGGGCCAACAGGGTCGACTTGCCGGCTCCGTTCGGCCCAACCAGGCCGATCCGATCGCCGGCGTTGATGACGAACGAGATACGGTCAAGAATGAGTCGGTCGCCATACTGTTTCGAGAGATTGCTGACGGTAAGCATGCGTCCCCCCGTGGAGCGGTGACCAAACACGGGCGGAGAAGCCAGCCGGCCGCCGCGCCTGGTCAATGCCAAAGAGAACGATGGCGCCGGTCGGCCCGGTCGAGCCATCGGTGGACGCTAGCTGATCATTGCCGGCAGAACCTCCCGCGGAGCGCCGCTCGGGCTCACTACACCCGGGCGGACATGAACATCGGGCTGGCGCCGACCGCCAGCCCGATAGCGAGTGTGAACGATCGCGACGAGCAGCGCAAGCCGAGCGGAGGTCGCTGATTATGGCAAGGGTGTCTCGTCTCCGTCGCCCGGCGGCACCGACCGCGCTTCGAGCGCGGCAAGCGCGAAATTGTCGATTTCTTGTTGGAGGGCATCGCGCAGGTTGATCAGGTCAACGAGATCAAGCCCGGCGAGCACCGCGTTCGACTCGGGATTGCCATCGTCCGCGCTGTCGGAAACGACCCGGAACTCAACCTCGTAGCCCTCTTCGCCATCAGGCTCACCGCCCGTGGGCGCCTCGTCCATGTAGATGTTGTAGGTGTCCAAGGCGTCCTCCCCTATCGCGCCAAATCGGCAGCCGAAGCTTGGCAACGTAGAGCGTGGGTGTGCCCGCGCCAGACGTTGACCCCGAGTATGGTAGCAGAGCCGGACAAGCGATGGATGCGACGCTGAGCCGGTGTTCGCGGGAGTGACTCATGACGCGAAGGCGAATGTCGTCGTCGCCGGGCGATGTGCCGTCACGAGCTTGTCCCGTTTCTGGGAGAGGTCCATCGCGGCCCGTGCCAGAGCTGGCCGTCTCCACGAATTAGGTCAGACACGATGGACCACTTGAATGCGCGACAGGAGAAGAAGGGTAGCGTAGGCTGTGATGAAGCGTCATACTCTGACGACGGTGCTTCACCCGGCCCGCGGCCGCGAGCGTAGCGCGGCTCCGATTGACGGAGTGAGGCATCGCGAGGTGAGCGACCAGCTGCAGGCGAGAAGGCGCCCCGGTAGTGGCGATACCGGCTGGGCAGCGGTGCCGCCGGCCGTGGCCGGCGGTCGAGCCAGACGGCGGAGCGAGGGCGTGATCGACCTGGCTGGATGGTCGACGTCGCGAGCTCCGATCAGTAAAGGAGGAAGCGGTGGACCGCGATCGTGTCTGGGAGGGGCCGATCCATGGGAGCCTCGGCGTGCTCGCGGACGATGGCCAGCTCGCGCAGTGCCATGTCTGCGGCGCGTACTTTGGCAACCTCGGGGGTCATGTCAGTCAAGTTCATGGGATAACGCCGACGGACTACAAGGCGTTTTTCGAGCTGAACGCGACAACTGGTCTGCTTGGCCCGGCGTTGAAGGAAATTCGGCAACAACAAGCGGATGCGCGCAAGTCTTCTCCGGCGTACGCGCGATTCATGGCCGCCGGCGCCCGCGCCCGCGCCGCCGTGCCGCTCGAGGAACGCTCCACGCGGGGGCGGCGCCTACGCTTGCAGCAACGCCTGGATCCCAAGGTCCAGGCGGCGCGGCGGGCCAGCCTTGAGCGCGCGAACGAAGTGCTCCGGGAACGCAAAGCCGCCGGCCTACACACGCCGGCGGGATGGGGGACGCGGGATCCCAAGGACGTCTCAGCCCGTGGGCATCAACGGCTCGCCGAGCTACGGCGTGACCCGGAATGGCGGGCCGGGTTTTCGAGGAAGGTGTCGGAAGCGCGGGGCGGCCGGCTGAAAGTCACCTGTGTCGTCTGCGGCACGAAGTTCACTGAGCCGCAATCCCACAAGGGACGCAAGTCCTGCGGCCCGGAGTGCTTTCGGCAGTTGCGCCGCGACTTGATTGACGCGCGGCGGGATGCGGCGGCGTCCAATCGAGCCGAGCGTCAACAACGCGGCGTCGATCTCGGGCCGCGTCGTCGCCAAATCGGGCTGTCGATTCAGCAGGTGGCACGAGCCGCCGGCCTGTCCGCCGCACACGTCAGCCGAATCGAGCGCGGGCTGAATGTACCGTCGAGTGATGCGTTGGCGAAGATCGCGGCGGCGCTCGTCGGGCCGCCGGCCGGAGCGACGGCGGTGGCCACGTCGTTGGTCGGGGGTCAGGGCGTCAGCTAAGGTCGGTTTCGTCGTCACCGTGACGTGAGCCAGATCGCTCAAAGCTGGCGAGTCTGCCAGACGTTGGGAACGATTGGCGGCACCGGCGGGCAAACGTTCCCGCCAGCGGCGATGTCGCGCTCAGTCCGCTCCACGGCGCGATGGCAGCTCGGTTCGGACGGCGCTGAGCAATCGCTGGTGAGTGGCGGGGTCACGAGCCGCGACAAGGCCATTGGTGTTCCGGGGCAGCGGTTTGTTGTAGCGAAACGGCTCGCCGGAGAGATCAGTCACGAGGCCGCCAGCCTCGTGGATGAACAGATCGGCGGTGGCGAAATCCCATTCCCAGCCCATCGCCTGATCGTCCCCGGTCCGAATCCCGAGATAGGCATCGATCGCCCGAGATGGCAGAAAGATGCGCGGGGTGAACCCAATCTTGAGCGCCTCCTGTCGGGATGAGGAGAAGCGGCGGCGGACCGCCGCGACCAGCGGCGCATTCCCCGGCGCCCCAAACCAGACGGAGGTCGCGAGCCGGGCGGGATCGCCGTCATCGCGCGGTTGCAGGCTGAACGGTTGGAGCGCCCGCTCGGCGGGATCGCGAAGCCAAGCGCCTTGACCATGCTCGGCGGCGCAGAGCAGCCCGGTGGGAGGGTTGACGCCGGCGGCCACCACCGGCCGTCCGTTCACCGCGAGCGCGATCAAGACATCGAAATCGTCGGTTCGCTGAATGAATTGTTCGGTGCCGTCAATCGGATCAGCGATCCAACATCGAGCGTGGGTGAGGCGCCCCGGGTCATCTTGGCCCTCTTCGGTGAGGATCGGATCGTCCGGAAAGTGGGCGGCGAGGATGTCGCGTATGAGGCGATCGGAGGCGAGATCGGCATCGGTGACGAGCGAGCCATCACCCTTTTCATAGGTGCGAGCGCTGGCCGCGTCGTAGTAGTCACGAACGATCCGCCCGGCCCCGGTGGCGGCAATGATGGCGACGTCTAGCTCACGCGCGTAGGCGCTCGTTGGTTCTGACACTCGCCGCTCCCGATCGATCCGCACTCGTGGAGCGGAGTGTACCTGCCGCGGCTCAATCGCGTCGTGACTCGGCCATGGGACGGGTGCGCGTCACATTTTTGCATTTGGCGAGTTGACGCCGATTTCCTGGAGGGCGCCGTCGCTGCTGCCCGTCCCGGCGTTCAGCCTGAGATGGGCGCAATCGGGCGTCGGGACGGCGGGAACGACCAGCTCGGGTCTCCGTTCTCGCCACCGCCGCTCCCGCGGATGCAAAACTTTGATGCGCACCCCCATGGGACCGTGACGATCGAGGTCAACGTGGGCGGAAGTCGATGCGCCTGCCGGTGACGCAACATGACGGCGACCGCCGGGACGATAGCTGCAATCTGAACACGTCGGATAGCGGCTGGATTACCCTGATGGAAACGGGGCCGGCGGCGGTTGAAGTCCGGGCGTTGTTCGTTGACAATCCCGAGTGAACCTGGGCGTCGGTAGCGAAACGAACCTGACGATTGTCAGTTCAACGACGAACTTCTGGTCTCCACGCGACACAACTGAACAACGAGGCGACGTGGCTGGCATTGAACGGGGGAGGTGGTGGGATGACCGTACGCATCTACCTGACGGCGGTCCGTTTTGATGCCGCCCCGCCCGAGCTGGCCGACCTACCGGCGGAGCGAGTCTTTCTCCATGCTTCGGAGGTGCCGGAAATCTGGGTTGAAACCGAGACGGCGAATGTGCCGGAGCGGGGGAAGGCTGTTGCGTTTGCGCTCGCGCGGCCGATGAGCATCGGCTTTAACCGGGTGCTGGGAACGGTGGAGCGGGTCGCGGCCAAGCGGCGGCGAGCGGTCGAGGCGGACGTTTAACACGACATATCCCTTGAGAAAGTAGAACAATTCGCCGACGTCCACAACGCGGGGTCCGGCGCCCCAACCCGCGCGCCGGCGCCACGCTTGATATGATCCCGAGGCTGAAACGCCGCCGGTATGAAGGAGTATCGCTTGACTGACATCCGCATCGGGATCCAGATCCAACAGCAGCACGCGACCTACCAGCAGATTCGGCGGGCGTGGCGGGCCGTGGACGACAGCGGCGCCGACACCCTTTTCAACTGGGATCACTTCTTCCCGCTCAAAGGCGATCCGAACGGGAGCCATCTCGACAATTGGACCGCGCTCGGGGCGATGGCGGAGGTCACGCGGCGGGTTGCGATCGGGTGCCTCGTCGCCGCGAACAGCTATCGTAACCCCAACTTGCTCGCCGACATGGCCCGGACGCTCGATCATCTGTCCGACGGCCGCTTCATCCTCGGCATCGGCAGCGGGTGGAACCAACGCGACTACGAAGAATACGGCTACGAATTCGGCACCGCGGCCTCCCGGCTCCGGGATCTCGATCGCGACATGCCCCTGATCGTGGACCGTCTCGCGAAGTTGAACCCGGGCCCGGTCCGGGGATCGCTGCCGATCCTCATCGGCGGCGGTGGGGAGAAGGTGACCCTGCGCATTGTGGCGCGGTACGCCACCATCTGGAACGGCCAAGGGGAGCCGGCGGAGCTTGGGCGCAAGAATCGGATCCTCGACGAATGGTGCGCGAAGGTCGGCCGCGATCCAAAGGAGATTGAGCGGTCGGCGCAGATCTTCGGCGCGCAGCTCGATTTGCTCGACGAGTACCTCGCCGCGGGAATTACGCACCTCATCTGTGAGGCGGCGGGGCCAGACTACGATCTGGCGCCACTCCGGAAGCTCATCGCATGGCGCGACGGGCACGCGACCTGATCAGCCTAGCCAACCAGGCTCACCATTGCCGGCCGCGTAGCTTTTCGTCGAGCACGCCAAGCACGGCGCCGTAGACCAGATGTCGCGGGATCGATTGCGTGAACGCCGGCCAATTCCAGTAGCGATCGAGCGACCCGTCCCGGATCGCCGGGTGCTTGTCTTCGAGCGCCATAATCGGATACAGCAGTGAGTTCTCCGCCATCGTGAACAACATTCCCCGCGCCCAGGCGGGCCCGGGCAGCCTGGTTTGGACTTTGGCGTAGACCAGCGCCAGGACGACGGAATTGGCGAGATGAAGACCGAATCCGAGGCGCCACGCCGCCCGGTTACTGCTGACGACGAAACGGCCCAGGGCGATCAGATCATCGACCTTTCGGCCCGTCAGCCGGATGTCCACCGCCTGAACCACGACATAGGCGACGCCGGCAGCGAGGCCGGAGACGGCTGCCGCGGCAAGCGGTGTCCGGTCTTGGCTGATCATTGGACCGCGAACCACCAGACTCACCGTTCGCCACGTCGGTAGGCGGGAATGGGTTGCCGCTTGTGGTCCGAGCCAGTGATGAGCCCCCGCACCCGGTCGTGGACGGCGGGCGAAAGGTTGCCGGTCTCGCCGCTGGCGATCGCCATCAGCGCCGCGTCAAGCTCATCGTACTGGAGCCCGATCTCCGCCTCGTCGGTTTGGCCGGGCCAGAGGCCGGCCGAAGGCGGCTTGGTGATAATCTCCTCTGGAACTCCAAGCGCCCGAGCCAGCGCCCGCACCTCATGCTTGTACAGATCAACGATTGGCAGGAGGTCGACGCCGCCATCGCCATACTTGGTGAAGTAGCCGATCATGGCTTCGCTCTTGTTCCCCGTCCCAACCACGATCCCGTTCATGAGATTGGCGAGGTAATACAGCGTCGTCATCCGGAGCCGGGGCCGGAGGTTCGCTTCCGCCAGTTGCGCTCGGGGCCTGTTGCCGTCGCTGACCGCGGCGGTTTTGAGGCCCGTTTGGATCGCGGTCAGGAGACCGCCGGTCACCGCTGAGAGATCGACGGTGATGGTCTCGACCTGGAACGTCTCGGCGACCGCCGCCGCGTCCCTGGCGTCGTCGGGATTCGAGTCGGACGGCATGATGACCCCGGTCACTCGCCCGGCGCCGGCGGCGTGGACACAGAGACCGCAGACCACGGCCGAATCCACGCCGCCGCTGAGGCCGACGATAAAGCGATCGGCGCCAGCGGCGGCGCGATGCTGATCGAGCCAACCGGCAATATCGGTCATGATCGCCCGCGTATCTGTTGTCGTGAGTTCCATTGTGGACACCAAGGTTCCCCCTCACTGATCCATCGCTGCCGGATCACGATGTCTTGTCCGGCCGCGCCTGGACCGTGGGTGGAATCGTGCGTCGCGTGGCGGCTCTCGTCAAGAGGCGGCGATTTGCCTCCGCGCCCAATCGACGAAGCAACCGTTGTGACGCCGTCCGCGTTGCCGGGGCCGGTCGAAAACCGGACTACCCGAGGAAGTCCGCGTCGACCCAGCCGGTCGTGCCGTTGTAGGAGACGCCGACATAGCCATCCGTGACCGGGTCGCTGGTCAATTGCATCAGACTGCCACGGGGAACAACGGTCAAAATCGCCGTGCCGAGCCCGGCCCCGGTCCGCAGGTTGAGATTGGCGGTCGCGATCACCTGGTCCGGTTGAGCGGGGTCGGTCCGCTCAGTGGCGAACCCGGCCAGCTCGCCGGAAGGCGACGCCGGTCCGGCCTCGGCAATCGCGAGATAGGCGGCGTCCGCCCAGCCCTGGGCACCCTCATAGGTGACGCCGATGAACCCGCTATCGGTGGCGCCGGTGAGCGCCACATCGTCGCCGGCGGGGATCGTCAGCAGGATCGGGTCGGAAACCGTGGGGCCGGCCCGAAGATTCAAGGCCTGGGTCGTGGTGGCCGCGGTCGCGGCGGCTGTTCGCGGGCTCGACGGCTCCCGCAGGACGAACTGGTCGGCCACCCAGCCGGTGAAGCCATTGAAGCTAACCGGCAGGTAACCCGCCTCGGGCACCCCGTTGACGCCCAGGGCGCTGCCCTCTGGGATTTCGGTCAGGACGTCAAATTGGTGGCCGGGCCCGGAACGGAGGTTGAGCAAGTCCAGGGCGGAGGCAACATTCGGGGCTGCCGCCGGCTGCGTCGCGGTCAGCTCGAGCAGGACGAAGTCTTCGGCCACCCAGCCGGTAAAGCCGCTAAACGTCACCGGCAGATAGCCGTCCTCGGCGATCCCGGTGACATTGAGGGCGCTCCCCTCCGGAACCTCGGTTACCACGGTGAAGTCCTGACCGGGGCCGGAGCGGAGATTGAGGTCGTCAGCGGCGGCGGCGTTGCCCGCCGCGCTCGCCAGCGACTGGTTCGACGGCTCGCCGCAGATCTCGGCGGCCAGATCGAGGTCGCCGCCAAAGATGGTCGTCCAGTACCAGCCGTAGCCCGAGGCGGCGTCGAAAGCGCGAGCGATCCCGATCGACTCGTACGATCCTTGCAGCATGTTCTGGTTGTGCGGGGCGCTGGTTTGGAAGGTGGAGAAGGCGGCATCGGCGGACTCGGTGCCGGCGGCGATATTCTCGCCGTAGGTCTCCCCCCGGTAGCCATGGTTGCGAATGTTCTGGACCACGGAGGTGCCGTCACTCAGGGCGTGGGCGAAGAAGCTCGTCTGGGCCATGTGATCGCTGTGGGTCGCGGCGGCGGCGCCAAGGGTCTGGGAGAGTTGCAGCGGCACGAGGCCGTTCTGACCCCGGTAGTCGTTGATGATCGAGAGGAACGTCAGCTCCTCGGCGTCAACGCAATAGTCACGGGAGATCGCGGGCAATGCCGCCAACTCCTGCTGCATCGGCGGCGCCGCGAGCGCCGAGGCGGCGGGCAGCGCGGCTGTCAGCCCGATCAGGGCCACCGCGCCAAACCGAGCGCGGGCCGGGCCGGCACGCATCGTCAGGTGGGGCGAACGCATGACGATCTCTTCCCTTTCCGCGGCAAGGCGCAGGCGTCGGGCGCGGGCGCCACCGTGCTCAACTCGATCCAACGTTCGTACCGAATCGAACCGCGCCGGCAGGCGGCACGGATTCGTCGCCACGGACGACACGACCGGCTACTCCGATGTTAGTGGAATGGGAAGTTCAGCGCAAGAGGCTGTCTGCCTGAATAAGGGACCAGGTATGTCGCTTGGACATGTGACTAATTGTCAATCGTCGATTCCAGGCTTGAGATCGTCGGCCTCACATGAACGCGGTCGCCTTGGCGCGACCTCGGTTCGACAACCCGATCCGCCCCGGCCGGATCACCGTTCCGACCGGGGCGGATCGATTCGCTGGGATCGTGAATCACGCGACGCTAGCCCGGCTCACGCGGTCAGGTCGTGGGCCATCTCCTCAAAGATGGCGATATAGCGGTCCGCCTCCTCCGGCGTGTGGCTGACCGACAGCGTCCATTCTTCTTCGCGGCCCGGCGTCATGAAGATGCCCCGGTTCATCATGTAGAGCCAGGCCAGGTGTGAGAGCGCGCCGTCCTGGTTCGCCATGAACGACTCGTAATCGGTGATCTTTTCGGCGGCGAAGGTGACGCACCCCTTGGAGCTGATCCCGACCGTGTATCCCGGCAGGTTGTATCGTTCGAGGACGCGGTCACAGCCAACCAGCATGCGGTCGTTGAGCCGGTTGAGGTGATCGTAGGCGTCAGGCGTCAGCACCTGTTCGAGGCTGGCTCGGGCGGCCGCCATCACCAGTGGGTTGCCATTATACGTACCGACCTGATAGACCTTCCCGGACTTGACGACCTCCATCACCGCCGCCGAGCCGCCGATGGCGCCGGCGGACAGGCCGCCGCCCAGCGCCTTGGCCAAGGTGACCATGTCCGGCAGTACGCCGAACCGCTCGGTGGCGCCGCCCGGCGCGACGCAGAGGCCGGTCTTGACCTCATCGAAGATCAGCACGATCCCATGCCGGGCGGTCAGCTCGCGCACCGCCTCCAGGTAGCCCGGTTCGGGCAGCACGACGCCGAGATTCATCATGGCCGGTTCCATGATGACGCAGGCCGGCTTCCGCCCGGCCGCGATCAGCCGCTCGATCCGGGATTCCATGGCGGCCGCGTCGTTGAACGGCACCGCGATCGTCATGTCGGCCACCGATTGCGGGATGCCGGCGCCATACGGCAACGAGGCCAGATTGTCGCGATCACCGATCTCGTCATAGGGGACGGCGATCGAGACCATCACGTAATCATGGTGGCCATGGTAGGAGCCGAAGATCTTGACGATGGTGTCGTTCCCGGTCAGGCCGCGGGCGATGCGAATGGCATCCATCGTCGCTTCGGAGCCGGAATTGACAAAGCGCCATTGCGGCAGGCCGAATCGCCGCGCCAACTCCTCGCTCACGTACATGTCATCTTCGACCGGGGCCGAGAAGTGCGTGCCTTTGGCGACCCGCGTCTGGACCGCCTCGACGATGGCGGGGTGGGAATGCCCTTGCACCATCGAGCCAAAGCCGTTGTGGAAGTCGATCATCTCGTTGCCGTCGACATCCCAAACATGGGAGCCTCGGCCCTCGGCCAGGTAGATCGGCCACGGCGTCCGCACCTGGTACGACGAGGGGACACCGTTCACCATCGAGTGGCGGGCCCGCTCGAACATCTGGCCCGATTTCGGGGTTCGCTCGTTGAGCCGTTTCGATTCGATCCCGGTCAACCGCTCGATCCGGGCGCGGCCCACCTTAACGGGCGCGGAAGTCACCATCAATCGTCCTCCTACCTGGTATCGGCGGGGGCCGCGTCTCATCGGTCCACCCGGCTTGCCCATAATCGCGATCGCTCCTATTATGCGCCAAGCGGTGCCGGGCCGACGCGGCGCGGCTGACGCGTGAAACAGGAGCACAACCAATGGAATTGTCGGGAGAGCAAACCTTCACCGCGCCACGACAACAGGTCTGGGATTTACTCCTCGATCCCGAAACGCTGCGTTCCTGCCTGCCCGGTTGCGAACGGCTGGAAGCGGTTGGTCCGGACGAGTACGAGGCGACGATGAAAATCGGCGTGGCCGCGATCCGCGGCACCTACCAGGGACGAGTCAAGATTAGCGACCGCAACGAGCCCGCCAGCTATCGGATGCTGGTCGAGGGCAAGGGTCCCGCCGGCCAGGTGTCGGGCGAGGGTGAGCTGGTGTTGGTGGAAGACGGGGCGGAGACCAAGGTTCAGTACGCCGGCAAGGCGACGGTGCGCGGGACGCTGGCGCGGGTCGGCGGCCGGGTCATGCAACCGGCGGCGAAGCTGGTGGTTGGCCAGTTCTTCAACTGTTTGTCGGCTAGACTGGCTAAATAATGGAGGCGGCGCATCCGCCGCCGAGCCGGTCCGGCTCGATTTCGCGATTGGCGGACACCAAAGGAGAAGGCGGGTGAGGGTTCCGGTCACCGTGACGGTGAATGGGACGGCGCAACGGGCGGAGGTCGAGCCGCGACAGTTGCTTGTCCAGTTCCTGCGAGACGATTTGGGGCTGACCGGGGCGCATATTGGCTGTGAAACTAGCCAGTGCGGGGCCTGCACCGTGCTGCTGGACGGCGCGGTCATCAAGAGTTGCACCACGTTGACGGTGCAAGTTGACGAGCAAGCGATCACGACGATCGAAGGGCTGGCGCCGCGAGGCACCATGCACCCGGTCCAGCACGCGTTCTGGGAGGAGCACGGTCTCCAATGTGGCTATTGCACGCCTGGCATGGTGCTCTCCGCCGTCGCTTTGCTGGCGGAAGACCCGCGGCCTGACGAAGGGGAGATTCGGCACGCGATCGAAGGCAACCTTTGCCGCTGCACCGGCTATCACAACATTGTGCGGTCGATCCAGGCTGCGGCGGAGAAGTTGGCGGCCGGCGCGACGCCGACGCCGGTAAATGGGCGATCGGCACCGACAACGTAGGCGCGGACGGAAGGCGAGGGCATGAACCCGGCGACATTCGCGTATCATCGAGCCGATAGCGTCGACAGCGCGATCGCGCTGCTCGAACAGTATGGCGAAGAAGCGAAGCTCATCGCGGGCGGTCACAGCCTGCTGCCGATCATGAAGCTGCGCCTGGCGGCACCGTCGCACCTGATCGACATCACGCGCATCGACGGCTTGCACGGCATTCGCGACGAGGGCGATCGGCTCGTGATTGGCGCCCTGACCACTCACCACGAGGTAGAACGTGACGACTTGGTCCGGACCCTGATGCCGCTGCTGGCCGAGACCGCCAGCGTCGTCGGCGACCGGCAGGTCCGCAACCGAGGCACGATCGGCGGCGCCCTGGCCCACGCCGACGCCGCGGCCGACTACCCGGCCGCGATCCTCGCGCTCAACGCTGAGCTGGCGGCCGTGGGACCGGAGGGGGAGCGCCTGATCGCGGCCGGTGACTTCTTCCTTGACTTCTTGACGACCGCGCTAACCCCGGCCGAGCTGCTGACCGAGATCCGGATCCCGAAGCTGCCGCCACGCACCGGATCGAACTACCAGAAGCTGGCGAACCAGGCCTCTGGCTACGCGGTCGCCGGCGTGGCGGCAGTAGTTACGCTCGATGATGCCGGGGCCGTGGCCGATGTCCGGGTCGGCATCACGGGCACCGTGGCCGCCGCCCGTCGCGCCGCCGCCACCGAATCAGCGCTCATGGGCAAGCAAGCGGACGAGGCGGCCATCCAGCGGGCGGCGGACCTAGCAACCGAAGGGTTGGAGCCATTGGCCGACCTGCACGCCTCCGCCGAGTATCGGTCGCGGGTGACGCGGGGCTTGACCCGCCGCGCCCTGACGGCGGCGGTGGCGCGAGCGCGCGGTTAATAGCTCCGAGGCATCCCGAGCACGCGGTGCCCGATGTAGGCCAGCACGAGGTTGTTGGAGATTGGGGCGACGCGGTAGAGCCGCGTCTCACGGAACTTGCGCTCCACATCGTACTCGGCATTGAAGCCGTTGCCGCCAAAGGTGTCGAGGCAGGCGTTGGCGGCCTCCCAGCTCGCCTCGGCGGCGAGATACTTCGCCATGTTCGCATCGGGCCCACACGCCAGGCCGACATCGAACCTGGCGGCGGCGCGGCGCCTGACCAGATCCGCCGCTTCCACCCGCGCGTGGGCGGCGGCGATGGGGAACTGGACGCCTTGGTTGGCGCCGATCGGCCGGCCAAAGACCACCCGCCCCGTCGCGTAGGCGGCCGCCCGGTCGACGAACCAGCGGCCATCCCCCACGCATTCGGCGGCGATCAGGATGCGTTCGGCATTCCAGCCATCGAGGATTTGGCGAAAGCCCTCGCCCTCGACCCCAATCAAGTTTTCCAAAGGCACCGAGAGGTCGCGAATGGTGACGGCGTTCGTCTCGTTGTTCATCAGCATGCGGAGCGGCCGCGATGTGATCGCATCGCCCGCCTGGCGGAGATCGACCAGGAAGACGCTGAGACCCGCCGCCGGCTTCGCCTCGTCCCGCGGGCTGGTGCGGGCCAGGAGCAACATCAGGTCGGAGTGCTGCACCCGCGAGATGTAGATCTTCTCGCCGTTGATCAGATACCGATCCCCATCCCGGACCGCGGTCGTCGTGATCCTGGTCGTGTCGGTGCCCGCCTCTGGCTCGGTCACGCCGAACGCCTGCAACCGCAGCCGGCCATCAGCGATGGCGGGAAGAAAGCGAGCTTGTTGCTCCGGCGAACCATACTTGAGCAGAGTGCCCATGATGTACATCTGGGCGTGCGCCGGCCCCGCGTTGCCGCCCTGCCGGTTGACCTCCTCCAGGATCACGGCGGCCTCGCTGATCCCGTGGCCAAGCCCGCCGTGGCGGGCGGGGATCAAGGCGGCGAGCCAGCCAGCTTCGGTCATCGCCTGCACGAACGCCACGGGGTACTGCCGGTGGGCATCGAGCTCCCGCCAGTACGACTCGGGGAATCGGGCGCAGATGTCACGCACCGCCACCCGGATGCCGGTGATCGCGGCGGAATCGGCAAACGGGTCGAGTCGAGCGGGCTCCGAATGATTGGTCATGCCAGGGGGCTCCTCCCGCGTGCTATGGTCGCCCGCGATGCTAGCACGGGCGCGACGCGGAGGACCGGCCATGGCATCGCCAACGGGGAGGAGGACGAGTGGCTGAGCTGGGTCGGCTTTCCGGCTCAGACGACGATCGATTGACGATCGCCGTCAGCGCGGACCGCCATATCGTGACCGTCACCATCAACCGGCCCAAGGCGCGAAACGCCATCGACCGGCCCCTGGCCGACCAACTCGCCACCGCCTTCACGGCCCTGGCGGAGGACACGATGGTGCGGGCGGTGATCCTCACCGGCGCCGGCGGGGCCGCGTTCTGCGCCGGGGCGGACCTTCGTGAGCGGCACCGGATGACCGCGGCGGAGCGGACCGCCCATACCGAGCGGATCGCGGATGTCGCCGACCGGATCGCGTCGCTGCCGGTGCCGGTGATCGCCGCCATTCACGGCTATGCGCTGGCGGGCGGTGCCGAGCTGGCAATTGCTTGCGATCTGCGGGTAGCGGCGAGCGACGCGGTATTTGGCTTCCCCGAGGTCCGAATCGGCATCTTTCCGGGGGCGGGGGGCGCCTACCGGCTGCCGCGGCTGGTCGGGCTCGGCGTCGCCCGCGACCTCCTCTTCACCGGGCGTCAGATCGCGGCCGGGGACGCCCTCCGAGTCGGGCTGGTGGACCGGGTGGTTCCTCCCGGCGACGTCCAGGAGACGGCGGCACACCTCGCCGTCACGATCGCCGCGAATGCGCCGCTCGCGGTCCGAGCAGTGAAGCTCGCGATCGCCGCGGGGTTTGGCATGGCGGACGAGCGGGCGCGGTCGGCCGTGGCGCCGTATCGCCAATCGCTCGATGGCACGCGAGACTACGCGGAGGGTCTGGCCGCCTTCGCCGAACGCCGGGAGCCACGTTTTCAGGGGGAGTAACGGCCGCGGCTCAGCCCGCGTCCCGCTGGCGGACGGCGGTCACCAGGCGCCGGACGCGGTCGATGTCAACCGGGTTGGTTACCAGGCCATCCACCTTTGCCGCGGTACCGACGATGACCCCATCGGCATGCCTGAGGATGGCCGGCGCGGTCTCCGCGGTCATCCCGCTCCCGACGTACAAGGCCGACCCGGGCACGGCGGCCCGGACGGCGGCGAGGTCGGCGTCGGCGGCCGCCGCCCCGGTGGCGCGCCCGGTCACGATCAGCGCCGCCGCCAGCCCGCGCTCGATCGCGTCTTGGGCGAGATCCGACAGGGACCGGGGCGCGATCTGGACCGCGTGCTTCACGTCGATATCGGCCCAAACCGCGATGGCGGCGTCCAGACGGCGGATCAGCCTCTGCACCGCTTCGGCTTGTCCCTGAATGATGCCTTGATCAGTCAGCGCGGCGCCGATGTAGACATTCGCCCGGACAAACGAGCCGGCACTGGCCGCCGCGATGCTGACAGCGCTCAGCACATCGTTGCGAAGCACATTGACCCCGTGCGGCAAACCGGACTCGGCCCGAGCTGCTAGCGCCAGGCGGGTCATGATGGCCACCACATGAGCGTCGACCCGCCCGGGGCCGAACGGGACGTCGCCAAAATTCTCCAGGATGACGGCATCGGCGCCGGCCGCGGCATAGGCCGCCGCATCACGGCGGACCCGGTCCTCGACGGTTTGCAGCGCCCGCGTCGATCCCCCCAACGGCGACCCCGGCAGGGCCGGGAGGTGGATCACGCCGACAACACGGTAGGCGCCCGAGCGGTGAGCGGGCATGAGCTAGCGTCCCGCCGCCGCCGAGAAGAGACCCGCCGCCAAGGCGCCGAGGGCAAAGAGCAGGACGCAGGCGGCGTAGAGGAAAAAGCCGTTGCCGGAGCGCACCGTTTGCTGATCTTTTCGCACGAAGCGGGAATAGAGCAACCAGATCACGAAGAGACCCCCGATCGCGGCCAGTCCGAACCAGACAACAGCTTGTGCGCCCACCGATGGTTCCTGTCCCCGCTATCCGCCTGAAGACCTACTCGCCGCCCACCGGCTCGATCCGGAGCTGCTCGCGGACCTCGACAATCCCCGGCACCCGGCCGGCGACCGCCTCCGCGTTCTCGACATCGTCAATCGAGGGGACGCTGCCCATGAGCACCACCAGGCCGTCCCGCACCGCGACCTCTACCCCGAGATCGGTCGTCAGCGCATCCTCGAGCAACTCGCGCCGGACATCGTCGGCGATGTCGTCGTCGTTGCGGGCGGCGTCGGTTGGCCCGGTCGCGTCATCGTCCATGGAGGTCGCCTCGAAGCCGCCGACGATCGCGATCTCCTGGTCACCGGTAGTGGGACGGACCACGGGGTCGGTCGGGGGAAAGAAGGTAACGCCTTCCTCGGCCGCGAGCTGGCCATCAGTGGTGCCGACGTCGTCGGTGAAATCCGGATCGAGTTCCATCTCCGGGTCGAGCGCCGTCTCGGGGCTCGCGGCCGGATCCGCGTATTGGTACTCCGCGGTCGGTTGGCTCGCATCGGCGAAGGCAAGCTCTGGACTCTCCATCATGACTTCGAGCTGGTCGTCGACGCCGAGTCCGGCCGGCCCGGCGACGGCCTTCGCCACATCCAGGGCGGCCCGCCGATTCTCGTCGCTATCGACCTGGCCGGCCAGGGTGATGCCGTCCGCGGTCCTAGTCACCGCGACGTGGATCCCGGCGTCGTCAAGCGTGTCACTGATTGTCGTAACGAGGGTCTGGTCGGTCATCTTGACGCACTCTCCCGCGGTGATGCGATCGCGACGGGCATGACGGCTCGCCATGCGCATGGTATACCGATGATGCGGGAGGTTCATCCCGCTCATTGTTCCAGACCGAGCCCGGCACGAGCGGAAACCCTCGCCCGATCGGTCGCAAAGGAGTGGCCGTGGCCACCGGCCGGCGTCCGGCAGTTGGAGCGGAGCATGGCAGGAACGGTGCCGGGGGCCGGGGCCGGTCGTTGCCACGCGGCCGAACGGTGCCGGAGGCCCACATCCCGGACCGGCATCGCTACACGATCGCCGAGCTGGAGCAGCACACGGCCGTGCCGGCGCGGACGATCCGCTATTACATCTCCCAGGGGCTGATCGCGCCGGCGCATGGCCGCGGCCCCAGCGCCACCTATGATCGCGACCACCTCCTGCGCCTGCGGGCCATCGTTCGGCTGAAAGAGACCAATGCCCCGCTCGACAACATCAAGGCCACCCTGGCGGAGTTGAGCGACGCCGATATCGCGGCCATGCTCGAGATCGAGACCGCGCCGCCCGAGGACCGCTGGCGCCGGATCGAGCTCCACCCGGACATCGAGCTCCACGTCCGGGAGCGGGCCGGCAAGCGTCGAGACTACGATTTCGAGCGCCTGGTCGACAAGCTCGTTCGTTTGGCCAATCTCGAGCTGAATGACTACCGGGGCAGCCGATGAGTCACCAAAGCGCGCCCACCGCGGACGCAACAGCGGTCCGGGAGGTTCGCCGTCGCTGGGCATCCGGGGTCGCCGTGGTGCTGACCCGACAGGACGATGGCTGGCGGGGGGCGACGGTGTCCGCCTTCGCGGTCGTCTCACTCGAACCGCCAACGGTTCTCGTTTGTCTTGCTCGCGACGCCCGGATGTCCATCCAGGTGCCGGAATCCGGAATGTTCACGGTTTCTATCCTCGACCGTGGGCACGAGTTCCTAGCGGAACGGTTCGCCGGCCGGGCGCCCCTGGTCGATGCGGGTTTGACCGGCGTTGACCATGCCCCGGCGCCGAGTGGGCTGCCGGTGTTGGCAGGCGCCCTGGCCTGGTTCGATTGCGACGTAAGCGCCGTCCACGATGGCGGCGACCACCTCGTGATCATTGGGCAGGTCAACCACGTCGGCGCCGGAGAGGACACCGGCGATCCGCTGCTCTACTACGAGGGCCGGTATCGGTCCATTTCGTCGTGAGTCGGGCGTTGGAGCCAGACGGCGAGAGGCCGGAGTCGGACCAAGCCCGATCGGCCCGGCTCTGGGTGTCCGATCACCCGGACGGCAGCGGCTGGGCGGCGGTTGATTGGGCTAGCGTCGCCCGTGGCAGCCGGTATCACTATCAACACGGCCCGGACCTCGCCGTCGCGCGCGCCGCTCAATCATCGCACTATCGGGTGGTGACCCGGCTCGAATCGGCCGAGTTGCGGCCCCACGAGAACAGCTACTACGTGCCGCGGGAGCGGTTGGCAGATTTCTTGGCTGAACTCGCGCTCGTGGGCGGGGCGGAGATCATCTGGCATGTCGAGCCCTGCCATGATCCCCCCGTGGAAAGCATGCCGTCGCCTCGGTCGGACCCCAAGCCCTGATCCAGGTGATCCACCAAGAAGGCCGACCCGCGCCCCCGGGCCGGCCTTCTCGTGGTTGTAGCCTTCCGCTTGGATTAAACCTTGACCGGCGGCGCCGGGTCGCGGGTGCTCTTGGCCAGCTTCATCACCTCGGGGGCGCCAACGACAAGACCGGACGCCACCCGGCCCTGGGCATCGATCATGATCGCGGACGGCGTGCCGTCGGAGCCGAAATCGGAGCCGACCGCGAACTCATCGTCCAGCAGCGTCAGCGAGCGCAGACCCTGAGCCCGGTTCGCATCGGCGCTGCCGGAGGAGACGACGACCAGCTTCGGCGCTCCCTTTGGCGGCTTTTGCTCCCACTTCTTGATCTCGGGCAGCATCCGCTCGCAGAAGCCGCATCCCGGATTCCAGAAGAGCAACAGCGTCCGCGTGCCGCGCTGATCGGCGAGATCGATCATGTTGCCATCGAGATCGGGGAGGCGGACCGCCGGCGCGGCGCTGCCGATCGGGGGCCCTTCGGGGTCGGCCTCATCCTCGTCGTCATCCTCGTCCTCGTCCTCGTCCTCGAAAATGACGGGCGCCGGCGCGTCGTTGCGCAAGATGCCGAGCACGCCGGGCGCGCCAACGGCGACTCCCGTCGCGATCTCACCCTCGGCATTGATCAGCAGCGCCGAGGGAGTGCCGCTGGCGCCAAAGGCGCGGCCGGTGTTGAAGCCCGAATCGAGCACGATCGGCGACTTCAGTCCCATTTCCGCGTTGCGTTCAACCTCGCCGGTGGAGATTACCAACAGCTTCGGCGCGTCAGCCGGCGGATTCTCCTCCCACGCCTTCAGTTCGGGGATCATTCGCTGGCAAAAGCCGCACCCCGGATTCCAGAACAGCAGCGCGGTTGGCGTTCCCTTGAACTCGGCCAAGGTGACGGTCTCCCCGGCCAGGTTCGGTAGCGCGACCTCGGGCGCCGCGGTGCCGATCTTGTCAGCCCCGCGGGCTGCCGCGGCCGGCGCCGGCGCCGGCTTCTTTGCCGCCGCCTTGACCGGGATCGCGACCTTGTTCTCGATCGCTTGGCTGACGAGCCGGCGAATCGCGTCGCCGCCCGGCGCCAGCCCACTGCCGATCATGCCGTCGGCGCGGACGAGCAGGCCGGTCGGCGTGCCGCCGGACTGATAGGCGTCGGCGACTTCGCTCTTTTCTTGGAGGAGGACATTGGTGACGCCGTGCTCGGCGCTCTTGGCGAGGTAGTCCTCGGGGGACCCGCGGCTGATCAGCGCCACCGTCAGCTTCGAGCGGTACTCACGCTGCCATTTCCCGATGTCGGGGAGGAGGGCGTTGCAGGGACGGCAGGTGGGGTCGGTGAAGACCAGCAGCACCGGGTTCCCGGCCGCGCGCAGGGCGTCCAACGTCATCCGTTCGCCGTGCAATCCGGTCAGGCCGAAGGCCGGGGCGGGGCTGCCGAAGGGGAGCCCTTCTTCGAAGGCATCTTCGTCCTCTTCCTCGTCGTCGAGCGCGATGTCGGCGTCCGCCAGCGCATCTTCGATCCGGTCCAGGCGGACCAGCAGGCGCCCGTTCTGGCCCAAGAGATGCACGAGCATCCAGACGACGCCGGCCAGCGCCGCGATCATAATCAGACCGCCAACCAGAACCACCCAGGCGAGACCGTCCATGTTTTGTGTCCAATCAACGATGCTCGGCCCCGGCCCGTGGGCGATTCCCGCGATCCCGATGAACAGCGCGATCGCGACCAGGACGCCGTTCCGAATCAGGGTGGCGGGGCCGATCGGCTCCGATTGCAACTGCCCGAAGCAATGGCAGTCCGGCGTGTTGCCGCGCGCCAGGTTGTAGCTGATGCCGGCGATAAAGGCCGCCAGCAACACGACCGCTCCCCATCCCGCCCAAGGCGCGGTCACGGTGGGCAACAGCAGCACGGCCACGAGCAGCTCCGCCACCGGCAAACCGAGACCAGCGACCCGGGCCAGGGGCTCGGGCAGGCCGAACTCACGCATCGCCTTCTGCGAACCGGCCAGATCGAATAGCTTCGCCAGCCCCGACACCAAGAAGACGGCTGCCAGCACGAGACGGGCTACTAAAATGAGGACATCCATCCGCGGCTCCTCCGAATGACTCTCACGGAAGCCTCGCCGGCCGGTCATCGCGGCGCGACAAGCTTCCACTCCAACGGTCCGAGAACCTATGTGCAATGGTCCATTCTAGCATCCCGTCGTCTGAACCAGGCAGTACGCGCCGCCACGCCTGGATGCTCGGACAATGCTCGAGAAGACCTCGCGTACGTCCCTATACTACCGAAAGGGAAGTGAATACGCCAGGTCGCTTCATCTCGCCCAGTCATGCGTTTCCGGAGTTGGCGCGGCGGCCGCGGGAATGGCGAGCATATGGCACGATTCATGGAATGGTGGAGCGCCGCCCGCGCCCGGAACGATCGGAGGATAGGTGAGCGTCACCAACGCGGCGACCGGGACCGTGATCGGGAACCGGGGAAGAGCGGTCTGGATCCCGGAATCGACCTACCGGGTGCAAGTGAGCAAAGATTTCACGTTTACCGACGCGGCGCGCATCGTTCCGTACCTGGCGAAGCTCGGCATCGGCGCCCTCTATGTTTCGCCGTTCTTCAAAGCGACCCCGGGCAGCACCCATGGCTACGATGTCACGGATTACCTGGAGTTGAACCCGGAGCTCGGCGGAGACGCGGCGTACCAGGAGCTGGTGGGCGCGCTCCACCGGCATGACATCGGCCTGCTGATTGATTTTGTGCCGAACCACATGGGTATTAGCGGCGGCCGGAATCGCTGGTGGCAGGATGTGCTGGAAAACGGCGCCGCCTCGCCGGCCAAGACCTATTTCGACATCGACTGGACGCCGCTCAAGCGTGAGCTTCGCGAGAAGGTCTTGCTACCGATCCTGGGCGACCAGTACGGCGAGGTGCTGGAACGAGGCGAGCTTGTGCTCCAACTGGCCGATGGCGCCTTTCACGTCCAGTACTTCGAGACCCCGTTGCCGATCGCGCCGCCAACCTACCCGATCATCCTCCGGCACAAGCTCCCGGAACTGATCGATACCCTGGCCACCGACGACCATGCGTTGCCCGAGTATCAAAGCATCATCACCGCGCTCGAGCGCCTCGCTGATCTGGATGAGCAAGACCCGGCGGCGGTCGAGGAGCGGCAGCGCGAGCAGGTTGTCGCGAAGCGCCGCTTAGCCAGCCTGGTTGCCGAAAACCGGCCGGTTTCGCGAGCGTTGCGAGATACAGTGCGGGAGTTCAACGGCCGCCCTGGAGTTCCACGAAGTTTCGATCGCCTCGGTGAGCTGTTGGGGCAACAATCGTACCGGCTGGCGTTTTGGCGGGTGGCCGGGGAAGAGATCAACTACCGTCGATTCTTCGCCATCAACGAGCTGGCCGCGATCCGCCAAGAGGTGCCCGCCGTCTTCGCCAGCACCCACCAGCTCCTGCTTCGACTCCTGGCCGGGCGGCCCGCCGTCGGCGTCCGGATCGATCATCCGGACGGCCTCTGGGACCCCGCCGGCTATTTTCGCGACCTGCAGCGCGCCTACCTGACGGTGATGGCCGGAGAACACGGGACCGTGGACCTAACGCCGCCGCCGCTCTATCTGGTGGTCGAAAAGATCTTGGAGCACGACGAGTCGCTGCCGGACAACTGGGCGGTGCATGGCACGGTCGGCTACGAGTTCGCCACTGCCGTTGCCAACCTGTTCGTTAATCCGGCGAACCGGCGCGCCTTCGATGAATTGTATGGATCGTTCATTGGCGAACGCTTGAAACTGGCTGATCTCATCTACGAGGCCAAGTACCTGATGATGCGGACCGCCCTGATGAGCGAGGTCAACGTCCTCTCTCAGGCGCTCAACCGGATCTCGGAGGACGATCGTCACACTCGAGATTTCACGTTGTACGCGCTCCGAGCCGCGCTGCGCGAGACGATCGCCAATTTCCCGGTCTATCGCACCTACATCGTCGGCGCCGAGGGCACGCTCCGTGACCAGGATCGCAAGGTCATCCAAGCCGCCGTGACGCTGGCGGCTCGCCGTAATCCCCGGATTGATCGATCCGTCCTCGACTTTCTGCGCGATGTCTTGCTGACCGTTGCCACGAATGACGCCGGGGAACCTGACAACGTGGACGACCGCGTCGAATTTACCATGAAGTTCCAGCAACTGACCGGCCCGGTGATGGCCAAAGGGGTGGAGGATACCGCCTTCTACCAGTACAACCGCCTGGTCTCACTGAACGAGGTGGGCGGCAATCCGGCCCAGTTTGGACTGTCGGTGGCGGCGTTTCACCGGGAAATCCAGCAACGGCAGCGCCGGTGGCCGCACGCGATGCTGACCACCTCGACCCACGACACGAAGCGCAGCGAGGATGTGCGAGCCCGGTTGCATGTCCTGTCGGAGATGCCGCGGGAGTGGCGGGCGGCGATCAACCGTTGGACCCGGCTCAATCGCCAGCACAAGCGCCGGCTGGACGGATGGGCGGCGCCCGGTCGCAACGATGAATACCTGCTCTACCAGACATTGCTTGGAACCTGGTCGGTGGACGCTGGCGCCGCCCCGGGCGAGGAGTACGTGGCTCGCATCGTCGCCTACATGGAAAAAGCCACCCGCGAGGCGCAAGTCCACACCAGCTGGTTGGCCCCAAACGAGGACTACGAGGCGGCGACCGCCGGTTTCGTGCGCTCGATCCTCGACCCGGCGCTGAGTGAGCCGTTCCTGGTCGATCTGACCGCGTTTCTCGGCCCCATCGCCTATGTTGGCGCCTGCAACGGATTGTCCCAGCAAACGCTCAAGTTGACCGTGCCCGGCGTGCCCGATATCTACCAGGGGACCGAGCTGTGGGACTTTAGCCTGGTTGATCCTGACAACCGGCGGCCGGTCAATTACGAGGAGCGGGCGGCGGCCCTGGCCACCCTGGCCGCCCCGTTCAATCCTGATCGCCTCACCAACGATCCGCGCGATGGACGGTTCAAACTGCTGGTGACGGAGCGATTGTTGCGTTTCCGGCGTGAGCGGCCGGACCTGTTCGCCTTCGGCGACTACCAGCCCTTGGAAACCGGCGGCACCCGGGCCGAGCATCTGTGCGTGTTCAGTCGCCGCTGCCCGGATACCGATCAGGGGATCATCGTGGTCGTGCCGCGGCTGATCGCGGGACTGATGAAGGGAAGCCTGGAGCCGCCGACCGGCGACATCTGGGACGACACCTGGATCTCGGTGCCGGATTGGGGCGACGGCGGCCGGTTCCGACATGTGATCACGGGCGAACGTCTGGACCGAGACCGGGCCGCGCCAGAACGGCTGCTGGCGTCAGCCGCCCTTCGCGCCTTCCCAGTGGCGGTCTGGCGAACCGACGGCACGCACGAACTGGATGCGACCTAATGCGGGACGATTCGACCTGGACCATGACGATGGGGGCCAATCTCGACGGTGACGGCGCCCGCTTCTCGGTCTGGGCGCCGAAGGCGCGGCGGATCGAGGTCGTCACCGAGACCGGCCCGGAGCCAGGCATCGCGCCGCTTCTTCGCGACGAGGACGGCGTCTTTTCCGGCCTGCTGTACGGCGTTCAAGCGGGGACCAGATACCGCTATCGGATCGATGGCGGCGAAGCCTACCCGGATCCCTATTCGCGCTACCAGCCGGAGGGGCCGCACGGGCCGTCGGAGCTGATTGACCCCGCCGCCTTCGGCTGGACCGACGATGCCTGGACCGGCCTCACCGCGGACGGTCTCATCATCTATGAGCTCCATGTCGGGGCGATGACCCCGGCGGGGACCTTCGACGCCCTCCGCCGCCAACTGCCGGAGCTCCGGCGGCTCGGCGTCAACGCGATCGAGCTGATGCCGCTGGCCGACACGCCCGGTCGCTGGAACTGGGGATACGACGGTGTCAACCTCTTCGCGCCCAATCACCACTATGGCCGCCCCGACGATTTGAAGCGCCTAGTCAACGCCGCCCATGAGGCGGGTCTCGGCGTCATCGTCGACGTCGTCTACAACCATCTCGGACCGGATGGCAACTACCTGCGAGCCTTCAGCGACGATTACTTCACCCCCCGCCACCAGACGCCGTGGGGCGACGGCCTAAATTACGACGGCGCCAACGCCCGGTTCGTCCGCGACTTCGTGATCGACAACGCCTGCTACTGGCTGGCGGAGTATCACGTCGATGGGCTCCGGTTGGACGCCATTGACACCATCATCGACGACAGTACTCCTCACGTCCTGGCCGAGCTCTCGGTCCGGGCGCGGGCAGCGACGCCGCGCGACGTGGTGCTGATCGGCGAGCAAGCCTCAAACGAGGTGCGCACGATCCATCCAGTGGGGGAAGGGGGACTCGGCCTCGACGCCGTCTGGGCCGACGATTTCCATCACGCCCTCCGCGTCCTGCTGACCGGCGAGCGCGAAGGATACTTCGCCGGCTTCCGCGGCACGGTCGCCGAGCTCGATCACGCCATCACCGGCGGCTTCATCTATCAAGGCGAGGTCGAGCCAACGACCGGCCAGCCCCGTGGGACCAAGGTAACCACCGAGCCCGCCAGCGCGTTCGTGTTCTGCACCGAAAACCACGATCAGGTCGGGAACCGGGCGTTCGGCGAACGGCTCAACCATCTCATCTCGGCCGAGCGGTACGCGGTCGCCACCGCGCTCTTCTTGTTCGCGCCGGAGACCCCGCTGCTGTTCATGGGGCAGGAATTTGCCGCCTCGACGCCGTTCCTTTTCTTCACCGACCACAACGACGAACTGGGTAAGCTGGTGGTCGCCGGCCGCCGCGAGGAGTTCAAGGGGTTTCGCGCCTTCGCCGACCCCCAGGAGCGGGAGCGGATCCCCAACCCGCAAGCGGAAGCAACCTTTCTCGGTTCGAAGCTCGACCTGAGCGAGCGGAAGACGAATCGCGGCATCTATCGCCTGTACCGAGATCTGATCCGGCTTCGCCACGACGACGCGGTGCTTCGTGACCCCTCGCGAGCCAGAACGAGCGTTGTCCAACTGGGCGATCGCGTATTCGCGGTTCGTCGCTGGAACGAGACGGGCGAGCGCCTCCTCATCGCGAATTTTTCCTCCGATCCGATCTCGCTGACCAAGGACAATGAGCTTGTCGGCGGCGGTGGTGAGCGGGCGGCCAAGGTGATCCTCGCCACGACCTGGCGACGCTACGGCGGGAACGGGATCCAATTCGGATGGCGCGGCCGGGACGCGGCTCGCCGGTTCGAGGTGCCGCCGGCATCGGCGATCATCCTTGCTGGACCGGCAAACCGGGACGGAGCTTGAGCCGGCGGTTGTTGGCGTGGCTCGGGATTAGGCTCTATTCTGCATCCTATCCCCAACCGTCAGCGGGGTTAGTTCAGCTTGGATTCATTGACCGAACGCGATACATGGAGGATGCGAAGCATGGTGCAGATACGAGAGCGGCCGGCAGCCGCCGAGGCCCAACCGGCGCGGCCGCGAACGCTCACCGGCGGCGGGGCCCTGGTCGCTTCGCTGATTGGGGAGGGGATCGACACGATCTTTGGCCTGCCCGGCGTCCAGCTCGATGGCGCCTTTGATGCCCTGTACACCGAGCGGGACCGGGTTCGCGTCCTCCAGACCCGGCACGAGCAGGGAGCCGCCTACATGGCGGACGGCTACGCGCGAGCGTCAGGCAAGGTCGGCACCTGCCTGGTCGTCCCCGGTCCCGGGTTGCTCAATGCCGCCGCCGCCCTGTCGACCGCCTATGCCTGTAATTCCCCCGTGCTGTGCGTCACCGGCCAGATTCAATCCGACCTGATCGAGGTTGGCCGCGGCCTGTTGCATGAGATCCCGAACCAGCTCGGCATGGTGCGCTCGGTGACGAAGCATGCCGCCCGCGCCATGACGCCGGGTGACATCCCCGAATTGGTCGGTGAAGCGTTTCGCCAATTGCGGACTGGACGCCCGCGGCCGGTGGAGATCGAGGTGCCGCCGGACATCCTGCTCGCCACCGGCGAGGTCACGCTATCCGGGCCGGGGCCACGGCCGGAGCCGGCGGCGCCCGATCCGGAGCAAATCGAGATCGCGGCCAAGCTCCTCGGGGCCGCCAAGCAGCCGTTGATCTGGTCCGGCGGCGGCATTCTTCGCGCCAGCGCCGGGCCGGAGCTGTTGCGCCTGGCCGAGCTGCTCCAGGCGCCGGTCGTGATGTCGCAGAATGGCAAGGGGGCGATCGCCGACGACCACTACCTGGCCCACAATACCGTTGGCGCGGTTGACCTCCTGCCCGTCGCCGACGTGGTGCTGGTCACCGGTTCCCGGTTCGCGCTCGACTCGCTCTCGGGCCTAAGCAGATTCGCCGTTGGCAAGACGCTCATCCACATCGACATCGATCCCGAAGAGCTGGTCCGCAACCGGGTGCCCGATGTCGGCATCGAGGCGGATGCCAAGCTGGGCCTCGCCGCCCTGGCGGAGGGGATCGAGCGTCACAACATCAGCCGCCCGTCGCGACGGGCGGAGCTGATGGAATTGAAGCGCGCGGTCGCCGCTCGCCTCGGCGCCATCGCGCCGCAGGCGGAGTACGCGCTGGCGATCCGCCGGGCGCTGCCGCGGGACGGCGTCTTCGTCTCTGAAATGACCCAGATCGGCTACTGGTCGAACTTCGGCTTCCCGGTCTACGAGCCGCTGACCTACATCACGCCCGGTTACCAGGGCACCCTCGGCTACGGCTTTCCGACCGCGCTCGGCGCCAAGGTGGCGAAGCCCGGCGTGCCCGTGGTTTCGGTCAATGGCGACGGCGGCTTCGGCTTCTGCCTCAACGAGCTAGCAACAATGGCCCAGCACCAAATCGCCGCCGTGGTCCTGGTCTTCGATGACAATGCCTATGGCAACGTGCTCCGGATCCAGCAAGAGCAGTTCGACGGCCGCACGATCGCCTCGACCCTCGTCAATCCGGACTACCGGAAGCTGGCCGAGAGCTTTGGCATCGCCGGCCGCCTGGCGGAGACGCCGGCGGCGCTGGAACGGCAACTCACCGACTCGTTCAAAGCTGACGAGCCGACGCTGATTCACATCCCGGTTGGGTCAATGCCGAACCCGTGGCGCCAGCTCGGGCTGCGTTAGCGAGGCCGCCGTCGGCGGATGACGATGTATTGCCAGCAATGCGGCAAGCCGACAATTGAACGTGAGCATGCTGGCCGCTTGCGACCGGTCTGTGCCGGTTGTGGAGCGGTGACCTACTTGGACCCCAAGCTGGCGGTCGCCATGCTGATCGAGCGCGACGGCCGGATCTTGCTCGGCCGGCGCGCCGAAGGGACGCGCGAGCCGGGAAAGTGGAGTTTTCCGGCCGGCTTCGTCGAACGCGGCGAGACGGTCGAGGCCGCCGCCGCCCGTGAGGCGCGCGAAGAGGTCGGGTTGAGCGTCACTATCGGCGATCTGCTCGGGCTCTACTCGGCGGCGGGCGAGGTCGTCGTCCTCGCCGTCTACGCGGCGACACGGGCGACAGGTGAGCCGCGCCCGGCCGACGATCTGACCGAGGTCGGGTGGTTCGCGGCGGACAACCTGCCGACGCTAGCCTTCCCACACGACCACCGAATCATCTCGGACTGGATACGCCGCCAACTCCGCTGAGCGGTCAACTATCCGGTGTCGGCGCGACCTGACCTACAGGTGAATCGGGTGGCCGAGCAGCACATGCGCGGCCTCGCCCACCACCTCTGAAATCGTCGGGTGGGGGTGGACGCTGAGCCCGATCTCGTACGGCGTCGTTTGGAGCAGGCGGCCGAGCGCGGCCTCGGCGATCAGTTCGGTGGCGTGCGGGCCGATGATGTGCAACCCGAGGAAATCGTCGGTGTCGGCATCGGCGATCATCTTCGTGAAGCCGAAGGTATGCCCTTCGATCTGCGCCTTGCCGTTCGGGCTCATCGGGAATTTTCCAATTTTGACCTTGTGGCCCAGCTCTTCGGCGCCGCGCTCGGTGAGGCCGACGCTGCCGATCTCCGGCTCGCAATAGGTGCAGGCCGGGGAGTTGAGGATGTCGAGCGGGTAGGGGTTCTGGCCGGCGATCTGCTCGACCGCGATGATGCCGTGGTGCATCGCGGTGTGGGCCAGCAGCTGCTGGCCGTTGACATCGCCGATGGCGTAGACGTGCTCGACGTTGGTCCGCATCATCGGGTCGACCGGGATGTAGTCGCCCTCGGTCGTCACCCCAAGTTCTTCCAGGCCGATATCCTCAATGTTGCCCTGGCGGCCGACCGCGACGAGCAAGACTTCGGCCTCTAGCACTCGGTCCTTGCCTTTAGCATCGGTCAGCCGCATCGTGACACCCTTGGCGGAGACATCGATGTCCTCCGCCGTGGGCCGGGCATCGATCACCATGTCGAGCTTTTGGCGTTGGAATGCCTTGGTCAGGGCGTCCGCGACCTCATGGTCCTCTTGGGGCACGATCCGGCCGACCAGCGTGACCTTGCTGCCGTAGCGATGGTAGACCGAGGCCCATTCGACCCCGGTGGCGCCGCCGCCGCGAATGATGAAGCTCTTCGGCAACTCCTCCAGCGCCACGGCGTGGTCGGAGTTAATCACCCGCTTGCCGTCGTAAGGTACGCCGGCAATGGGACGCGGCCGCGTCCCCGTGTTGATGATGACGTCCTTGGTCTGCAAATCGAACGGCTCGCCGCCTCCATTGGGCGTCACCCGCACCTGGCTCGGGCTCAGCAAGCGGCCACGCCCGGCAAAGACCGGGATCTTGTGCTTGGAGTCAAACAGCCAGAGCAGGCCCTTGTACTGGGTCTCCACCACCTTGAGCGAACGGCCCAACGCGGTCGGGTAGTCGAACTCGATGTCTCCGCTCACATTGACGCCGAATTGCTTCGCCGCCTTGACCTCATCCAGGACGTCCGCCGATTTCAAGAACGCCTTGGTCGGGATGCAGCCGCGATGGAGGCAGGTTCCGCCCAGCTTATCCTCCTCGACCACCGCCACATTCAGGCCGAGCTGCCGGGCCCGGATTGCCGCCACGTACCCCCCGGTGCCGCCGCCGAGCACCACGAGGTCAAACTGGCGCTGGTCTTGTTGCTCCTGGTCCGCCATCGGCGTGCCATCTCCTTTATTCCGCGTTCCCGCGACGCCGTGACCCCGCGCCGGCGCGGGGTCCGTTTCTCTGAGCGGGAGTATACGACGCCCGGCGATCGCGCCCGGCGGCGACCGTGATGGGGGTCGCGACCTAGAACCAGAGATCACCCGGCAGCAAATCGTCGATGTCGTCGTCCTCGTCGTCTGGATCGCCGATCGAATCCTCTTCCGGTGTCAGCCGGGAAGCGCTCGGTGGGTAGCGTGGGTGCATGTTCGGCTCCGGTTTCGTCAAGGACGGGAGGAGGCAGCGGATGCAGCCGCCTTGCCACCTGGTCATTTCTGGCGGCAATGTACCCGAATCCGCGGTCGCCAGGCGGAACGAGGCCGGTGTCTGATCCGGCGCCGTCCGGATCAGCCGTTGCCTTTCTGGCCGTTGTCTCGACGGTTGCCATGTGCCAGAATGAGGCCGTCCCCGCAAAGGACAGCAAACGGCGGAGACTCAGACCGGACAGTGCAACCGGTCTGGGCAACCGTTCGGCGTGGGGAAGGGATGACGCGACGGTGGGGGGTAGGGCAGCGAACGACATGGCCGACGGCGGCGATCGCGCCGCCCCCATCGGGGCCGCGGCGGCGCCCGGATCGGGGATCGCCCGGCAGGCGGTCCTGCCGTCGTTCGGGCCGGCGGTGCGGCGGGGCAGCGACGATGATTTCGCCCATCCGGCGGAGCGGGAGCTGGCCCGGCTCCTCACGTTTTACGGGGTCCGCTGGGCCTATGAGCCGACGACCTTCGATCTGCGCCGCGCCGGCGGCGGCGGCTCGGCCGCGTTCTTCACACCCGATTTCTATCTGCCCGATCATCGGCTGTACATTGAGCTGACCACGATGCGGCAACGCTTGGTGACCCGCAAGAATCAGAAGCTGCGACGTCTCCGAGAGCTGTACCCGGAGGTGGGGATCAAGCTCCTGTACCGGCGAGACTATCAGCAATTGGTCGATGCCTACGAACCGGCCAAGGCAGACCCCGATCAAGAGCGGATCGGCCCGATCGTGTACCCCGCGGCCGTGATCGCGGCCCGGGTCGAAACGCTGGCGGACCAGATCGCGGCGGATTTCGCGGTCTCGGCGCCGTCTTGGTCAACCCGGTCGCCGGTGCTCGTCGGTGTCGGCCAGGGCTCGGACCGTTTCCTGTCGGCCCTGTCCGCGGCGCTCACGCACCGCGGCGTCGCGTATGGTCAAGACCGAATCGAGCTTACCCGGTATGACCCGGTTGGCGACGGCCGGGCCCGGGTGCGACGAGCGCCATGCCTTGAATTGTCCGGGCGACGGGTTCTCCTGGTCGAGGACGTGGTCAGCACGGGCTTGAGCCTGGCCTATCTCGTCGCCTGGTTGCGACGGCGCGGCGTCCGCGACGTATCCGCCTGTACCCTGCTCGATCGCGCCGCCGCCCGCCTCGTGGAGGTTCCGATCCGTCACGCTGGCTTCCAGGTTTCGGCCGCCCTCGTGGCCGGGTTTGGCCTCGGTTTACGCCGGCAGTTTAGCGAACTCCCCTACATCGCGGCGATCGCGCCCGCCTCGCTGCCCCGTTCGTCCGTATAATCGGGGACAACGATCGACCGCTGACCGATGCATCGACACTGGGGATGCCATGGAATCGACCACGCCACGGCCGGTTGAGGGCCGCGGTCCGCCGGCGAAGCGGGCGCCCCGGCCGGTCAAACTCTGGTCCTGGCCGAAGGTGATCTTCTATTTTCCGTTGATGGTGGCCTCGTTCATCTGTGCGATCGGCTCGACGGTTTGGCCCGATCGGGCGGTGACGTGGGGGACCATCTTCTTCATCGTGTTCCTGATCAACACGGTGATCATGGGCTTCGATTTCCCGCGCACCTCATCCCTCAACCTCGTGCTCTTCATCATGGTGGTCCTCTTGGGCGGTTTCTTAATCAATCAGCAGGTCTACACCTTCTGGGATGGTTTGCAGGATCTCGCCGCCAGGGTCCGGCCGGAGGCGAACAACCAGTTCTACTGGCTGTTCGGCGGCATCTTTGCCGTCGTCTTCCTCATCGTCTGGCTGATTGACTTCCGGTTCAACTACTGGCTGATTTTCCCCAACGAGATCATCCACCGGCACGGCTTTCTCGGTAGCGTCGATCGCTACCCGGCGCCGGGCCTCGAAATGAAGTCGGAAATCACCGATGTCTTCGAGTACGCGATGCTGCGCTCCGGTCGATTGATCATCCAACCGACCAAGGGGCCGGCGATCGTCCTGGACACCGTGATGAATATCGACCGCAAACAGGTGCAGATCCAGCGGTTGCTGGATGCCCTCTCGGTCGAGATCGTGCCGGGTGAGGTCCATCGCCAAGGGGGAGAGCCGAGCCCGCGCTAGGGGGCCGAGGAGGCGGCCGGGTGGCCGCCCGCTCGGGCGCTTTGCTCGGGGTCCGGAAGAGGCTATCTAGAGGCCGAAATGGTGCTCCTGATGAGTGAGTCGCCGCTCTCGTGGAGCCAAATTGAGCGGACAACATGCGTGCGCCCATTCGTCGCACGGTTGAGGCGGACCCCGAGCAGGTTCTAAAGGTGCGGCGAGGGATGTTCGAGTAGCCTTCCCTCCGCCGGGAACCACTGCAATGCTCGTGCCACGCTTATTCCGACCGCGCGCCGGGAGGGCCGCGTCGCGGTGGCCGGGCAGGGGATTGACGCGGGAGGCGAAGATGCGGGGCCGTCCACCGCCAAGGTCGTATGACGAGCCCTTTGTCTGGTGGGGGCCGCGCTGGGAGCCTCCCTCCGAGCGGACGATCGGCGATCTGATTCGCGCCGGCATGCTTTCGACCAGGGTGGCGGCGCTGCTCTGGGGGATGCTGGCGCGCCGGGCCTCGGTCATCGTCGCCGCCGGTCCCCGTGGGGCGGGCAAGACAACCCTGCTGACCGCGCTCCTCGACTTCTTCCCGGCCGGCACGCGCCGGATCTACCCGCGCGGCTGCTACGAGACGTTTTCCTTCCTCGACGACCCGGCGGTTGAACCGGCGCGGTCGGTGCTCCTCATCAACGAGATCAGCCCCCACTTGCCGGCGTATTTGTGGGGGCCGGGGGTCCACCGCGCCTTCGCGGCGACGAGCCGCGGCTTTGCCTTGGCGGCAACCGCCCATGCCACCTCGATCGCGGACCTCGTTGGCCAGTTCACGGGCTATCCGCTCCGAGTGCCGATCCGCGCCTTGGCGGCATTGAACCTGGTCGTCTTTGTCACCGCCGGCGAGGAGCGGGGCGAGGTCATCCGGCGCGTCGAGCGGGTGTGGTTCGTGTCAGGCGGCGACCGGGGCGGACTGACGGTCGATCCCATCGCCAGCACCGACGAGATCACGCTCGGCCAAATTGCCGCCGGCGCCATCCTGCCAGACGAACCGGAGATCGCCGCCCGGACGGACTTCCTCGATTCGCTGTTGACGCTTCCCCTGGACAATGACCTCGAGCGGACGCGCCGCGTGATCGCTGCCTACCGGTACGACGAGCCGCGGGCCGGCCAGACGTAATCTCGCCGCGGGCTGACATTCCTGTTTTTGGCGGCGGCGGGGTAGACTATCCTTGTCCGGACCACCTCATGGGCCGGCCCGGGGCCGTTGCGGCCGACACTGGCGACCCGTCTCGCGACGAAACCCACGCCGCCGTCGCTCTCCCAGACAGGACAGGATGACATCGAATGACCGCTTCCAAACAGACGAAGGCTCCGACCGCCGCCGCCATCGCCCGCACCCTGGGCGAGCTGCGCGCCAGCGGCTACGTTTCGCGTCCGGTCCGGGACGAGATGCGGGCGAACCTGATCGAGAAGATCCGGCGCGGCGATGAGCTCTTTCCCCGCGTCGTCGGCTATGAACAAACCGTTATTCCGCAGGTCGAGAACGCGATCCTCTCCGGCCAGGACATCATCTTTCTCGGCGAGCGAGGCCAGGCCAAGACCCGGCTGGCGCGGAGCCTGGTCACCCTCCTGGACGAGTCGATCCCGATCGTCGCCGGCTCCGAGATCAACGATGATCCGTTCCATCCCGTCTCTCGCCACGCGATCGATCTGATCGCCGACCAAGGCGAGACGACCCCGATCGAGTGGGTTGGCCGCGACCGCCGCTACGGGGAGAAGCTGGCAACCCCGGACACGACCATCGCCGACCTCATCGGCGAGGTCGATCCGATCAAGGTGGCCGAGGGGCGCTATTTGTCGGACGAACTGACGATCTCCTACGGCTTGATTCCGCGCACCAACCGGGGCATCTTCACCCTCAACGAGCTGCCGGACCTCGCCGAGCGGATCCAAGTCGGGCTGCTGAACATCATGGAAGAGCGGGATGTGCAGATCCGCGGCTACAAGATCCGGCTGCCGCTCGATGTCTTCGTCGTCGCCTCCGCCAACCCGGAGGACTACACGAACCGGGGCCGGATCATCACCCCGCTCAAGGATCGCTATGGGTCGCAAATCCGGACCCACTATCCCGAGACGATCGAGCTCGAGATGGACATCATGGATCAGGAACGGACCGTCTTTGCCGCCGACGGCATCAAGCTCACGGTGCCGGATTTCATGAAGGAGATCGTGGCCGAGCTGACCCACGTCGCCCGCCGCTCCCACGACGTCTCCCAGCGCTCCGGCGTCTCGGTCCGGATGAGCGTCGCCAACTACGAGAACCTGGTCTCCAATGCCACCCGCCGCGCGATCCGCCTGGGCGAAACCAGCGCCGCGCCGCGGATTTCCGACCTGGCGGGGGTGGTGGCCTCGACCACCGGCAAGATCGAGCTGGAAGGGCTGGGCGAGGTCCGCGAGGAGCAGGTGGTCGACAAGCTGATCCAGACCGCGATCGTCACCACCTTCAACCGGCATTTCCCGGTCCGGCAGTTCGAGCGCCTCATCCTGGCGTTCGAGAACGGGCTGGCGATTGAGGCCTCGGCCATGATGCCGGCCATGGACTACGTGCATCAGCTCAGCCACCTCGACGGCGTCAGCGACGCGATGACCACGCTCGGCGTCAGCGGCAACCCGGCGGCGGTCGCCTCGGCGGTCGAGTTCATCCTCGAAGGGCTACACTTGAATCGCCGGCTCAACAAGGACGCCGCCGCCCGCGGCGGCGGTCCCGCCCGCTACCACCGCTAACCACGACGGAGCAGGACCGCGATGACTGACCAGCCGCACGAACGGAAGCAGAACGACGACGGGTTCGAGAACCACCTGCGCGGGTATCTCGGGTTCGTCGGCTTCTTCCTGATCCTCAACCTGGTGACCAGCCCCGGCCGCTGGTGGTTCTACTGGCCGGTCATGATGTGGGGCATCTTCGTCGTCTTCCACGCCTTTGGCACCTATGGGCCATATGCCCCCGTCGCCATCGTCACCATTATCCGGAACTGGTTTGTCAGCTATCGTGGCCAGGTGCCGCCGGTTCTCAGCGGACAGCCCCGTCCCGCCTCCGCCAGCACACGGCCGGAGCCGCAATCCGTCGCCAGCCCGGCCGGGACGTACACCGCCGCCGACGCCGAGACCCGGATCGGTCGGCTCTGGCGGGTGGCGCGCACGATCGAGAACCCCGTGACCCAAGACAAGGCGTTCCAGGTCTGCGCCGCCGCCGACCGCGTGGCCGAAGCCCTGACCCAGGACAACGCCGAGCCGCAACTCGTCACCTGGTTCATCGAGCGCTACATCCAGCCCACCGAAACCTTGCTCGGCCAGTATGCCCGGCTGGAGCGGCGCGATGTCGCCGCCGCCGAGCCGGCCTTGGCCAAGGTTGAGAACGAGGATTTGCCGCTCCTCCAATCCAAGCTCGACACGCTCTACCAGCAGTTGCATCGCGGCGACGTGGTCAGCCTCCAGGTCGCCAGCGAGATGCTGGAGTTCGGCCTCTCCGATCCACCGCCCCGGCTCACGCGAACCGGTTCATCGTAGCCGCGGACCCCCGCGGCCGGCCCCGGAGAGAGATCCCGTGCCAACCTTCCGTCACGGCAGCCGCTACTCCCGCTGGGATGGCACCCAACAATTCCCGCCATTCGACGCCGACGAGCTGATGCGGGCGATGTCCGACGATCTGATGCAGGACGGTGATCTCAATCGCGCCTTGCAGCGTCTCTTCCGCTGGGGCTTCGAGCAACCGGACGGCGAGCATGTGCCGGGCCTGCGGGAGCTGATGCAACGCCTGCGCGAGCGGCGCCAGCAACAGCTCGACCGCTATGATCTTAGTTCCATCCTCGATGACATCAAGCAACGGCTGGCCGAGATCGTGGCGACCGAGCGAGCCGGAATTCAACAACGGCTCGACTCCGCGACGCAACCCGCCGAGGCCGAGTCCGAGTCCGAACCACAGTCCGCCGAGCCCGAGCGCGGCGAGCGGCCGGGGGAGACCGGCTCGCGGCAAGCCGCCGCGGACGCCACCGATTCACCAGACCCGGATCTCCAGCGAATGTTGGAGCAACTGGCGGCGAAGCGGCTGGACCAGTTGACACAGCTTCCCGACGATCCGGCGGGCGCCATCCGCGGCCTCCAGGACTACGACTTCATGGACCCCGCCGCCCGCCAGCAGTTCCAAGACCTGCTCGCCATGCTCCAGCAGCAAGTCCTGCAACAAGCCTTTCAGGGAATGCAGCAATCCCTCGGCCAGATGTCGCCGGACGACATTAGCGAGATGCGCCAGATGATGGGCGACCTGAACGAGCTGCTGGAGGCCCGGCAGCGGGGGGAGGGGAGCCCCGGTAACGATGATTTTCAGCGGTTCATGCACAAGTGGGGGCATTTCTTCGGGCCGGACGTGCAAAGCCTCGACGACCTGCTGGAGCGGATGCAGCGTCAGATGAGCGCGATGCGGCAACTGATGCAAAGCATGTCCTCCGAACAACGCGGCCAGCTCGAGAACCTGGTCCAATCCCTGATGCAAGACGAGGGCCTGCGGTCCGAGATGAACCGGCTGAACGAGAACCTGGGCCGGCAACGGATGCCGGAGGAAGGACGTTCCCGCCATCGCTTCTCCGGTGACGAGTCGCTGACCCTGGCCGAGGCGATGCGGATGATGGACCGCCTCCGCGAGTACGACGAGCTGGAGCAGGAGCTGCGCGACGTCCGCGACTGGACCGACCTCGCCGCGATCGACGACCAGAAGTTTCGTGACCTGGTGGGCGAGGAAGAGCAGGAGCAGATGCAACAGCTCCAGCAACTGACCAAGCTCCTGGAAGAGGCCGGCTACATCCGGCCCGGCCGCCGGGGATACGAGCTGACGCCGCACGGGGTCCGCAAGATCGGCGAAAAGGCGCTCCAAGACATCTTTGCCGACCTCAAGCGGGAGCGGATCGGCCAGCATGAGCTGCGGCGCGAGGGCGGCGCCGGGGACCGCACCGACGTCACCAAGTCGTACGAGTTCGGCGACCCGTTCTTGCTCGACATCCCGAAAACGATCATGAACGCCGTCCAGCGCGGCCCCCGGCCGGAGCCGCCACGAGCAACGTCAGGCAGCACCAGGACGCGGATGGCGGTGACGCTCGATCCGCGCGATTTCGAGGTCTACCGGACCGAGTACGCGACCCGCTCGGCGACGGTGCTGATGGTCGATATGAGCCGCTCGATGCTCTACAACGGGTGCTTCAACGCGGCGAAGAAGGTCGCCTTGGCGCTGGATTCCCTCATCCGCGGCAAGTACCCGCGCGACCATCTCAGCGTCATCGGCTTCTCCTACATGGCGCAGGAGATCGCCCCGGCCGAGCTGGCGACCCTGGATTGGAACGAGCACAACTACGGCACCAACATGCAGCACGGCTTCCAACTGGCCCGTCAAATCCTGAGCCGGCACAAGGGGAGCAACCGGCAGATCATCATCATCACCGACGGCGAGCCGACGGCGCACTTCGAGAACGGCCAGGTCCGGTTCAGCTACCCGCCGACGCCGCGAACCTTCCAGGAGACGCTACGCGAGGTGATCCGCTGTACGAGGGACGACATCACGATCAACACCTTCATGATGGAGCGCTCGCCCTACATGCTCCAGTTCGTCAACGACCTGATGCGGATCAACACCGGCCGCGTCTTCGCCGCCACCCCCGACCGGCTCGGCGAGTACATCCTGGTCGACTACGTGGCGAACAAACGCAAGTGGATCGGCTAGCGGCGCCGGGCTAGGTCACGGCTTGACATAAACGTACCCTTCCTGGTGGGCGAGAACCAAGGCAAGGACGCCGCCGAGTGAGAAATTCGCCGCCAGCGGGATTTCCGTCTCGGCGATCCCATGCTCGTGGAGGGCATTCGGGCAGATATACAGCTCAAGCCCGCCCGCGATGGCGGTTTCAAGCGCCGAGGTCAAGTCGCTGTGGCCCAACAGTGAGTTGACGGCGTTACCATCGACGACAACTCGGAGGCGCGCCTCCGGCCACTCGTGCTGGAGATTGTCGAAGTTCGATTGCACGTAGAGCCAGTGATCGGCTTGCGCGGCATGCAGCACAACCTTGAAGTCCGGCGGCACCGCGTCCGCCAACGGAGTAGCGGATTGCTCCCGCGCCAAACCGCGATCGACCCCGAGCGCGGCGCCGGCCGCCGTCGCGGCAACCGCCATCGCGCCCCGGCGCGACAATCGCGTGGTGCTGGACCCCGCATCTCGTCGTGGCATCATCTGGAAGCTCCTCCGACGTTAGACGTGATGGACGTGGCGCGTGGGCCACGATCCCGATCGCAGGACTGCAATCGTACACACCGAATCGCGCACGGGTACACCGCCACGGCAGGGAAGCCGTTCGTCTGGTCATCCCACCCCCGGCTAGCAATTGCCCGGTCATTTCCTCGCCATCATCGCGGCATTGCTGAGTCTTTGAGACCCGGTTGAAGTATCCGCAACGCGAATGGTCATTGGGCGCCTACGACACGCTGACTGATATGCGGCGGTCGGACAACGCGACGGGCCGGGGATCGTTCCGGCCCATCGCCGCGATCGGTCGGGTGGTAGGTTACGGTGTCGGCGTGGCGCCCGCGGGTGGCGCTGGGGTCCAGGTTGGGAATCCGGCCAGCGCGGTCCCGCCGTTCTCAATCGGGTCAACCCGCAGACGAGTGGCGCGAGAGCTGAGCTCGCTCTCCGCGACGACCGTGCCGTCAGGGGTGACGACGGTGATCGAGGCGGGTCCACTCATGGTGTCGCCGTCGTCCTCGATCTCCCAGGTGGACCGGACGACCAAGTAGCCCCCGGCGCCCCGCTCGACGAACGGGATGATGGTCATCGCCGCTGACCGGGGACCGGTCGCCTCCCACACTCCGGCAACCCCTTGGCCGGGATCGATAAAACCGCCGTCGGCCGTGAACACCACGACCACCGGCACCTCGGTCGTGGCCGTGACGTCTCGATCAATGATCCACGTCCCGACGAGCGGGTGCCCGGCCATGGCGGTAGGGGTGGCGACCTGAGCGGAAGCGTGACGGGCAGTGGTGGCCAAGGCGAGGCCGACGCCGCCAGCGCCGAGACCAGCGAGCGCCGCGCGGCGGGAGACCGAGGATGCAGAGCGGGTGGAATCGTCGTGCATGATGGACTGACCCTCCTGACTTCGTGCGCAACCAATGACCGGCCGCACCATGCGGGCGAGCAATGAATGCGGCGATGGCGTGCCCTTGCATTCTATGCCGGGTGTTGGCGAAGTCAAGCAAACGAGGCGAGGGGCGGGGGGGTGGTTTTTGGCACCAGCATCCAGGCCGTGGCGGTGCAATACTTGGCGAAGCAGCCTGTTTTGGTCCTGTCCGTAGGTAGGCGTTGCGAATGGGGTTTTCCGGATGGATCTGCTCGATCGGATGTTGGGGCACGATCGGTGGACGACGGCTCGTTTCCTGGAGCTGAGCCGGGGGTTGACCGACGAGCAACTCGACCAACCCTTCGACATCGGACACCGGACGCTGCGCGCGACGTTCGGGCACATGATCTCCGCCGTCGGGTTCTGGACCGCGGCAATGGCCGGGCCGCCGGTCGAGATGCGGGAGGACGAACGCCCGCTGGCCGTGCTGATCGACGAGCACGAGCGCTCCTACGCGGCCTTCGCGGCCCTCGCTCGCCGGATGCACGACGAGGGTCGGTTGGCCGAGACCTTCGTTGACTGGTATGGCTGGCCCAAGACCTTCGGCGGCACGATCCTGACCGTCGCCCTGCACAACGAGCGGCACCGCGGCGAGGTCCTGCACATCCTGCACCGCCTCGGCGTTCTCGGCCTGCCCGACGGCGACCCCCAGGAGTGGGAGTACGCGACGGACGTCCTCTAACCGGTCATCCTGGTCCGGGATACACAATTGCGGATAATCCCCATTGCGCGCAAAAGCAATCGGGGGCTGAGTCGCGACCCCGTGGGGACGATGTTGGCTGTCCCGCGCTCAGACACGGATCGACCGCGGTTCACAAGCTGTCCGCTCGTGATTACGAGCTCCGTTGAGCCAGTTGTTGAAGCGACCAGGTATTCCCGTCGGGATCGCTAAAGTAGACGAAAGATCCCCACGGCTGGACGTCGATCTCACTCACCTCGGCGCCGCGCCCGACCAAGTCGTCGCGCGCCGCCTGAATGTCCGCGACCACCATCTGCAATCCCTTGACCGATCCCGGTCGCATCTCGGACAGCCCGGTTCCAATCGCGATCGAGCAGGCCGACCCCGGCGGCGTCAGTTGAACGAAGCGCAGCTCATCGGTGACTTGGTGATCGTGGTCAGCGTTGAAGCCGATCGTGTCCACGTAGAACGCCTTGGCGCGATCAACGTCTGACACCGGAACATACACCAGCTCTAACTTCATCTCCATCGACCAACTCCTCTTTGTCAGGCGTTCTCGCGAGGATAGCGCGGCGGATGATGAACATCCGGAGGGACTTCGTGATGCTCAGCGCGGACTTCTAGTGGCCCAGGGGGCACCCCCGCCCGTCGTCGCGACGCCGTATCGTTCACCCGGAGTTTGTTGATAACCGCTGGGATATGTCGTGCGTCGCTCGGTTGGCACTCTCACACCAGCAACCTGGCCGGCTGCCGATCGCTCGACAGTCCGGCCAGGTTTCGGTTCGTCGCTTCGGTTACCGGTGGATCGTCTTACTCGGGGACGTCGAGCCCCAGCGCCGCGTAGACGGCGGCGATGATGTCCTCGGCCGAGACCGAGTCACCGGCGACCACGGTCACGCCGCCGGAGGTGTCACCGGAATTGGTGGAACCCATCCCGACGGCGCCGCCGTTCGCGCTGCTCGTCACGGTGCCGCCGTTGCCGGCCGCCGCCGTGTCGTCCTGCGCCAGGACCGCCCCGCTCAGGCTCGAGCCCAGCAATCCGGCAATCGCCAGGCCGGCGATCAACCGGCGACCGGCACTCAACAGTCGCGTCATTTCAACCTGCATGTGCGTGTCTCCTCCCCTTCTGGCTTGATTGCCCCCGCGTAGTATACAGCAGGAACCCCCGCCATCGCGCGTTCCGCGTTTCATCCGGTCGCGCCCTCCAGCCACCACGCGCCGCGCGGCTCCTCCCTAGCCTACACACCTGACCGGCAATGTCAAGCCGTCGAAACGAAACGATATCATCCTAGGAAACCGATTCCCGATCGTTATCGCATCGCTACTCAGCGGATAAAGACGTTGCAATCGTCAATGAATCTTCTTGTGCGGCGGTTCGCTCTCGGTTCGGTGGCCCTGGCCCTCGGTCGCGTCAATCACGAACCCGCGGCGCGGCCGCGTCGCCCGCGTTCGTCCGGCTCGGGCATTCCCGCCGACGGTTCCCCTCGCGGTCCATCTATACTCTTTCCTGGGCTCGGTCCCAACCGCGTTGCTTCGGAGCCCACGGGGCTCAGCCCGCGGAGGTTCAACCCGGAGACGGCAACGCTCGCATGACAGAACCGACCGCACCGTCGCTATCCGTCGCCAACCCGAGCTCGGCCGCGCCGGAGCCACGATCGCGGCCGGCAATCGATTCGGCATCGACCGCGACCGCCGCCCGTTCGATCCCGTTGCTGCGTCTGATCGTCTTCATCGGCGGCTTTTCCAGCATCGGCGTCGAGCTGACCGCCTCGCGGCTGATCGCCCCCTATTTCGGCAGCTCTACCTTCATCTGGGCCACCATTATCGGCTTGACCCTGACCTTCCTCGCCATCGGCTACTCGCTGGGCGGCAGGATCGCCGATCGCCGGCCCTCGCCCCGCCTCCTCTACAGCATCACCGCCGTCGCCGCGATCGTCATCGGGCTGATCCCGTCGGCGGCGCAACCGATCCTGGGCGCCTCGCTCGCCGCCTTCGCTCGCTATGACGTCGGCGCCTTCTATGGCTCGCTCATCGGTGTGCTGTTGCTGCTGGCGATTCCAGTGACCATGCTCGGCTTCGTTTCCCCGTTCGCGATCCGGCTCCGCTTGGCGAGCGTGTCCGCCGCCGGCATCACGGCCGGCAACACCTACACGCTTTCCACCGTCGGCTCAATCATGGGCAGCTTCGTGCCCGTCCTGGTCTTGATCCCCCTCCTGGGCACGAACCGCACCTTTACCACGATCAGCCTGGCGCTCCTGATCCCCTCGGTGATCGGGTTGCTGCTGCTCCGGGCCGTCGTGCCGGCGCTGGTCCTGGCGGCGCTGTTCGCCCTGGTGCCCTTGGTGACGGCGGTCTCGGCGACGGAGACGATTCGCCCGGCCGAACGCGGCCAGATTCTGGACGAGCGAGAGTCGAGCTACAACTACATCCAGGTGGTCGAGGACGATGGCAGCGTCTATCTCGTGCTCAACGAGGGCCACGCCATCCACTCGATCTACAACCCCGACGAGCTGCTGACCGGCGGCCCCTGGGACTACTTTATGGTCGCCCCACTGTTTGTTGACGGCGCGACGCCGGGTTCGGTCGAGAACGCGCTGCTGATCGGCCTGGCGGGCGGCACGGTGGCCCGGCAACTGACCGCCGCCTATGGCCCGATCCCCATTGACGGCGTGGAGATCGATCCCGAGATCGCCGAGGTCGGCAATCGCTTCTTTGGCCTCGACGAACTGGCTAACGTCAACGTCATCGTCGCCGACGGCCGCTACGCGCTCAAGACGTCGGATCAGCGGTACGACCTGATCGGCATCGACGCTTATCGCCAGCCCTACATCCCCTTCCAGCTCACCTCGCGGGAGTTCTTTCGAGAGGTCGGCGATCATCTCACCAGCGACGGCGTGGCCGTGGTCAATGCCGGGCGCACCGCGTCCGACTTCCGATTGGTCGATGTCATCGCCTCAACCATGCGCGAGGTCTTCGCCCACGTCTATATCATCGACGTCGACCGCTACACCAACAGCATCGTCGTCGGCACCAACGCCCCCGCCGCGATCGCCAGCTTTGCGCAAAACCTCGCCGCGCACGAGGTAGACTCGCCAATTGGGATCGTCGGTCAACTCAGTCTCGACACCGGTAACATCCGCGAGGTTGCGCCGGGCGGCCAAGTGTTCACCGACGATCATGCCCCGGTTGAGCTGGTCGTCGATCAAATCATTGTTGATGTCGCGCTCGATGGAGTGAGCCCATGACCGGTTCAGGTTCGATCACCATCGCCCCGACGGGGGCCGCGACGCTCGACCTCCGCTCCCTGACCAGCCCCCTCCTCTCCGCCCAGCCGGGAATCAGCCACGGCATTACCCGGCGACAACCGGGCCTCGGCGCCGCCGACGGCAACATGAGCTACACCGCGCCGCGTGACATCGAGGATGCCTGGCTGGTGCGCCGGCGCTGGTGCGCCGCGATCGGGGTCGATCCCGAACACCTGGTCACCACCGGGCAAATCCATGGCAACGGCGTCCTCCGCATCCATGCCGGGCAGGCCGGCGCCGGCGCCCGTCCCGGCGCGGCCCGGGCCGGGGTAGCGGATGCCCTCATCACCAACGAGCCGGGCGTCGTCTTGCTCTCGATGCACGCCGATTGTCTGCCGATTTTGATCGTGGACCCCGTCACGCCGGCGGTCGGCGTCGTCCATGCCGGGTGGCGCGGCACCGTGGCGAACGTCGCCGGCGCCGCCATTGCCGCTCTGACCGCGGAGTTCGGCACCGACCCCGGCCGGGTGCTCGCCTATCTGGGTCCGGCCATCGCCGCCGCCTGCTACGAGGTTGGCGCCGAAGTGGCGGAGACCTGGACCGGCCGGGTTGGCGTCGAGAACGCCCACTTCGGTCTCCTGGGCAGCGGCTCGCGGTGGACGTTCGATCTGGCGGCGGCCAATAGCCGGCTCCTCCAGGAAGCCGGGTTACGCGCCGATCATATCGAGCACAGCGGCATCTGCACCCGCTGCGGCGGAGAGGACTGGTTCTCGCACCGGGGCCAGGGGCCGGCCACCGGCCGCTTTGGCGCGATCATCGCCCTCACCGGCTAGCGATCAAGACGGAGTGACGATGACAGCCACGTTGCGGCAGCGGATCGATCAGGTGCGGGACGTCATTGCCGCCGCCGCCGCCAGGTCCGGCCGCGATCCTTCGGCCGTCACGCTGGTCGCTGTAACGAAGACCGTCGACCGGCCGATGATCGACGCGGCGTACCAGCTCGGTCTGCGTCACTTCGGCGAGAACCGGGTCCAGGATGCGGTCAACCGGTTCGAGCCGCCGCTGCCGCCGGATGCCGAGCTGCATATGATCGGCCAGCTCCAAACCAACAAGGTCCGGCTCGGCCTGTCCGTGTTCACAATGATCGAGTCGGTCGATCGCCCCTCGCTGGTCCAGGCCCTGGACAAGGAGGCGGCGCGGCTTGGCCGCCGGCTGCCGGTCTTGATCCAGGTCAACGTCGCCGGCGAGGATCAAAAGGCGGGGTGCGCGCCGGAGCAGGCCAGCGGGCTCATCCAACTCGTTCAGGAGTCCACTTGGCTCGATCTTTACGGGCTGATGACCATCGCCCCCCTCGTCGATGACCCGGAGGCGACCCGGCCGGTCTTTGCCGGCCTCCGCTCCCTGCGCGATCAGTTGCGCGACAATGACGCCGCGCCAAATCTCGACGTCTTGTCGATGGGCATGACGAACGACTACACGATCGCGATTGAAGAGGGCGCGACTGAAGTTCGGGTCGGCCGAGCGATCTTTCAACCGTAATTTCACCCACGGAGGCAAGACCACCGGCATGAACGCCAACGCCGCCCCCCTTCTCGTCGGCACCAACCTGAAGATGAACCAGACCGCGGCCGAAACCGGCCGCTTCATCACCGAGCTGGCGGACGTGCTGCTGCGGTCGTTTGGCCTGTATTTCGTCATCCCCCCGTTTACCAGCCTGGCGGAGGCCGTGCGCGCTCGGGATGAAAGCGGGCTGCCGGTCTGGATCGGCGCCCAGAACATGCACTGGGAAGCGTCCGGCGCCTTCACCGGCGAGATCTCGGCCGCGATGTTGACGGCGCTCGGCGTCGATCTCGTCTTGCTCGGCCATGCCGAACGCCGCTGGCTGTTCCATGAGACCGACGAGGATCTCCAACGCAAGGTCCAAGCGGCGCTGGCAGCGGGGTTACGGGTCTTGCTCTGCGTTGGCGAAACCGCCGGCGAGCGAGCCAACGCGGTCGGGCTCGAGACCGTCGGCCGTCAGCTTAAGATCGCGCTTAACGGCGTTGCCACCGATCGGGCACCATTGCTCCAAGTCGCCTACGAACCAGTTTGGTCGATCGGCGCCGGCGGCACCCCGGCGAAACCTGAAGACATCGCACCGGTCGCGGCCGCCATTCGCGGGCTCCTGGCCTCCCAATTCGGGGACGGCGGCGGCGCGATCCCGATCCTCTACGGCGGCAGCGTCGATCCCACGAACGCCGGTCTCTTCCTGCGCGTGCCCGAGATTAGTGGCCTCTTTGTCGGCCGGGCCGCCTGGACGCCGCCTGGCTTCCTGGCGATTGTCGATGCCGCGCGGGACGCGAGCGGCCGCCAGACGTAGCGGACCGTCCGCCTAGGTCTCGGCACTACCCAAGGGATCGGGCTGGACCTGACATTCACCGGACCGGGATCGTTATACTGGCAATCGCTCCGCGGTCGAGGAGCACCGCCGGCCGAGCCGCAATCCTCGCGATGCACGATAGGGAACCCGATGCCACATCAGCCATTCCACCGCGTCGTCGTGACCGGCCTGGGCGCCATCACCTCGCTCGGCCCGTCGGTGCAGGAGACCTGGCGGCGCATGCTCGCCGGCGAGACCGGTATCGCCCGAGTGCCGGAGCTCGATCCTGAGCAGTATTCCTGCGTCATCCGGGGCGACGTCGATGACGCGGCGATTCCGGCCCGGTTCCTCACCGGCAAGGTCGTCCGCAACACGTCCCGTTTCTCCCGGCTGGCGACCGAAGCCACCGGCGCCGCCCTGCTCGACGCCGGCCTGCTGGACGACGAATTGCAACCAATCATGCCGCTGGCGGATGGCGGAGCGGTGCTTGGCACCTGCCTCGGCGGCACCCACGACGACCTCCTGCCCGCCTACGACACGTTCAAGGAGCGGGGTCCCGGCCGGGTGCCGCCGCACCTGCACGTCATGTTCCCGCATAACCTGGCGGCCTACACGATTCAGTCCCGGTTCGGCCTGGGCGGTCCCAGCTCAACCGTAGTCACCGCCTGCGCCACCGGCGCCCAGGCGATCGGCACCGCCTTCGACGAGGTCCGGCAGGGCCGGGCGCCGGTGATGGTGGCCGGCGCGGTCGAATCGAGCCGGCACCCCTTCTTCCTCGCCGGGTTCACCGCGATGCGGGCGCTCGTAACCGACAGCAACGACGACCCAGCCAAGGGCAGTCGCCCATTTGACGCCAGCCGGGCCGGCTTCGTCCTCGGCGAAGGCACCGGCGTTCTCATCCTGGAGAGCCTAGGGCATGCCGTCGCCCGCGGCGCCAGGATCTACGCTGAAATCCTCGGCTTCGGCACCTCGAACGATGCGTTCCACCCCATCGCCCCCCATCCCGCGGGGGAGGGAGCCGTGCGCGCCATCCGAACCGCGCTCGACAACGCTGGGATCGATCCGGCTCGGATCGACCACGTCAACGCCCACGCCGCGTCGACGCCGGCGGGTGACGCGGCCGAAGCCGCCGCGATAATGACGGTCCTTGGCGAGCGGGCGGCCAGCGTGCCGGTGACGTCGGTGAAAGGCGCGATCGGGCACTGTATGGGCGCCGCCGGCGCCATCGAGACGGTTGCCGCGGTGCTGACGATCGCCGATGGTCGGATCCCGCCCACGCTGAACTACCGGACCCCGGATCCGAAGATCGGTCTCGACATCGTTCACGGCGGCGCTGTCGCCGCCACGGTGAACGTGATGACCAAGCATTCGTTCGGCCTGGGCGGCCAGAACGCCTGCCTGGTGCTGGGCCGCTACGCCGCCGGCGAACCGGCGCTCAACGCGGGTTAGCGGCGGCCGGCATCACGCTCGAGCCGCTCGACCCGGTCCTTCATCTCCGCCAGCTCGCGCTCCAGGTACGAGATCCGGTTGCGTAGGATTGCCGTCTCCTGCTCGATCAGCGACGACACGCCCTGGCGAACCCCGCTGTTGACGGTCGAGGCGGCCTTCTTCAGCGCTTCCCGCGCCAGGGGGTTGTTGATCATCGCTTGCTCCTCAATGGGTGGGTGCGCCAGGCGTCCTCATCGTATCGCGACCATGATACCGGACGAGCGCCGCTGCCTGCCGAGTTCGGACTACGCCCACGGTGCCCTCGGTTAGGCCGTGGGTGCGCGTCAAAGGTTTGCAGAAGGTGCTTGGGTGGGCGTGGAGGCCACGTTGCCAGGGGTGGGCGTGGGTGGGTCGCCCGGCGACAGCCCCAACTCCTCATCCAGGGGACAAACCCAGTCTCGTACTGGGGACACCGGGCGTCAGCGCGCTCCAGCGCACTCGGCACGTCGCCCTCGCCCCGCGGGTTCCGTCCCCGCCGCCCCACGCGGGCGCCACGGGCGGGACAGGAGGCTCGGGCCGAGCCGAGGGCGGTGGCGTCGGAGGCGAGGGCGGTGTCGCCGAGCACCTGAGCCCGCGGCGAGCCGAGTTCGGCATCGACGGCGGCCTCGATCGCGGCCCCGGTCGCGGGCGAGTGGGTTGGGCACCACACGGCCAGGGCCGCGAAGCGCGCGGCGGCATCGGTCAGCTACCGCTCCGGCGGCACGGCACGGGGCAGCTCGGCATCCGCTCCCGGCGCCCGTCGAGTCCACCCCCTCTCCCCCCAAGGCAACCCTTTGATGCGCACCCGACACCCGAGAGGTCGCGTCAAGCGTTGGAGTCGGATCGCGCCGCGGCCGCGGCGTCGCCCTGCCCGCCATCGATGTGGGCCATTCGGTACGGGCCCAGGATCTGGACGATCTCGATGGAGTTGCCGAACGGATCACGGATAAAGAACCGGGGCCGATGATGAATTTCGATGGTCGGCTCGATGGAAACGCCGTGCTGAACCAGTCGCTCGCGGACAGCGTCGAGGTCATCGACTTGAAAACAGAGGTGCTGAGCGGGCGTATTCGGCCGCAAACCCTCCTCCGTGAAGCAATGCAACTCTACGTCCGCCTCGCCCACGCGAAACCAGATCAACCGCAGGCGCGACAGTTCCTCCGGCGGCGCCACCTCTTCCAGACCAAGGGCCGAGCCATAGAACTGACGGGCGTCGACTTCGCGGCCGGGCGGCATTGGCACGCTGACATGCTGGATACGTTGGATCGTGGCCATGTTCTCTTCTCCTCACTCCGCGACGCCAAGTGAACATCATCGCGGTGCCGCATACGAATGCCGGCCTTGTCCAACCGAGCTTGCGCCAGCGGTCGTTGCCCGTGATGATAGACGCTGGCGAAGGCTCCCGCACCGCACCGGAGGGAACTCGGCGATGGAATCAGCATCGTATCTCACGGCGCGCGTCAGCGGGCATCCGCTGGTCCAACATAAGGTGCGGCTACTCTCCGACGACCGCACCGATGCCAAGCTCTTTCGTGAGCTGGTCCGGGAGCTGACCGCACTCCTGCTGTATGAGGCGACCGCCGATATTCCCCTCCGCGGCGTTGATTACCGGACGCCGATGGAAGCAACCAAGGGGGCCGAGATCGCCTGGCAGATCGGCCTGGTCCCAATCCTGCGGGCCGGCCTCGGCATGGTCGAATCGGCGCTCAGCGCATTGCCCGGCTCCGAGGTCTGGCATCTCGGCATGTATCGCGACGAAACGACCCACCGGGCGATCAGCTACTACAACAAGCTGCCCGCCACGAGCCCCGACGACCTCGTCATCTTGCTCGACCCGATGCTGGCCACCGGCGGCTCGGCCGCCGACGCCACCGCGGTGCTGAAATCGTGGGGCGCTCCCCGCATCACGTTCGTCGGCATCATCGCCGCGCCGGAGGGTGTGCGGCGGATGTACGACGAGCACCCCGATGTCCCGATCCACGTTGCCCGGCTTGATCGCCAGCTCGACGAAAATTGCTATATCCGGCCCGGGCTGGGCGATGCCGGCGATCGCCTGTTTGGCACCCAGCCCGCACCCTTCGAATAGATGACCAATCCAATCAGCCGCTCTGACGAAGGGCGGGCCGGTAGTTCCGCCGGACCATCCAGCGGTGTTCGACGCCGCGGACACAATAGACACGACCGGTGCCGACGAATCCGAGCTTTCGATAAAAGAGCTCAGCGTGCGTCTGGGCCGCCAGCGCGACCAGCGACGCCCCGGACGCTTCGGCCCAATCAATGAGGAAGCGCATGATCTCGCGGCCGACGCCGTGGCGCCGCGCTTCCGGCAAAGTCGCCACCCAAGAGATCAGCGCCTCACCTCGATCGCCAGCGCCGAGGATCAAACGCCCCGTGCCGACCGGCTCGGATCGTCCTGCCAGTTCCCGGTACGCCAGGGCATGAACGCCGCGGCCGTCGTCCTGGTCAGTGACCCGGCCGTCGACCATGCCTTGCTCGTCGCTGAAGACGCGGCGCCGGACTTCGAGGACAGCTTCGAAGCTTGGTCCGGGTCGAGCTCGGATGACCGTGATCGTAGGGTGCGCGGGCGGCTCGATCAGAGCGGTTGCGGGAATGCCGTTCAGTCTGTTCACGGGACCTCTTTCTCGTCTCGCAATCCATTGCCGGGTCGCCGCATGACGACGGCAAACGCGGTTTCTCGGCTCGCCAGCCACGCGGCCGTCTCCGCCAGCCTAGCCGCCGCCGCCAACCGGGCCGTTCGGACCTGGTTCGGCGCCGTGCCGCCCGGCACGTCGCGGGCGGCGATGCTCGCTTCCGCGGTAAGGGGCGGCCGCTCGGTAGCGAATAGTGGATGCGCTGCCAGCCACTCCTCATCCGTCAGATCAGCAAAGGTGATACCGCGATCAATGCACTGCCGGACGAGCTTGCCGACTACCTCGTGCGCCTCGCGAAACGGTACGTGGTGTTTTGCCAAGAGATCGGCGGCATCGGTCGCCAGCGAGAAATCGGCGATTGCCGCCGCCGCCATCCGGTCCCGATTGAACCGGGCGGTCCGGATCATCGGCGGATAGACGTCGAGCACGGCTAACATGGTGTCGACGGTGTCGAAGAGCGCTTCCTTGTCCTCTTGAAAATCCTTGTTGAACGTCAGCGGCAGCCCTTTCACGACGGTCAGCAGGCCGAACAGGTGGCCAAAGACGCGGCCGGTCTTGCCCCGCGCCAGCTCGGCGACGTCCGCGTTCTTCTTTTGCGGCATGATCGAGCTGCCGGTCGAAAACGCATCGGCGAGCTCGACGAAGCGAAACTCGGCCGATGTCCAGAGGATGATTTCTTCGCTCAACCGGGAGACATGGAGCGCGATCATCGAACAAGCGTAGAGCGCGTCGAGAATGAAATCGCGGTCGGAGACCGCATCCATGCTATTGCCCGAATAGGCGCTGAAACCGAGATCGCGCGCGGTCATCGCCCGGTCGATCGGGTACGTGACCCCGGCCAGGGCGCCGGCGCCAAGGGCCATCACGTCAGTCCGGCCATACGCTTCTCGCAAACGGTCGATATCTCGGTCAAACATGGCGACATAGGCTAGCAAGTGATGACTAAGCAACACTGGTTGGGCCCGCTGCGTGTGGGTATAGCCCGGCATCACATGGTCGTCATGAGCGGCCGCGACATCGAGCAAGGCGGCGGAGAGTTCGGCGGTGCCGGCGATGAGCGAGAGAATCGCGCCCTTGGTCCAGAGCCGGACGTCATTGATGACCTGATCGTTCCGGCTCCGTCCCGTGTGCAAGCGTCCCGCATCCCGCCCAATCAGCTCGCGGAGCCGGCGCTCGACGCCGGTATGCACGTCTTCGTCGGCGATCGTGAACTGGAGGTCGCCGCGCTCAACCTCGTCCCAAACGCGCCAGAGCCCGGCTTCGATCGTCGCCGCTTCCGCCGCCGAGACGATCCCTTGGGCGCCGAGCATCCGGACATGAGCGATCGAGCCCCGAATGTCTTCCCGGATCATCCGAACGTCGAAGGTGATCGAGGCGTTGAACGCTTCCAGCCGCGCGTCCGGGTTCGCGACGAAGCGGCCACCCCAGGCTTTGGCGATGCCGGTTTCCTTGCTGCCCGCGGGTGTCGCGGCGGGTTCGGGCGATTGGCGATCGGCTGCGGTCATTGCATCCTCGGTCTCGCTCGGCCGCGACAAGAATTCGAGCATACCACCGAAGCGGAACCATCAGAAGTGCCATCGTGGCACAGGACTGATGATCCATCGCGCTTCGGGACGGATGCCGAGCAAGGCAATGCAACCTCTGGCAAAATAGAACATATGTGCTACTATGGGGTGAGGCTATCGAACAGCGCCGGACCAGGGCTGTCATGTCCATCTATGCCGAGCTCCATCTGCACACGGCCTTTTCCTTCCTGGACGGCGCCTCCTTGCCCGAAGAGCTGGTCCTGCAAGCGGCGGCGCTCGGCTACACCGCGCTGGCGGTCACCGACCACGACGGCCTCCACGGCGCCATGGAGTTCGCCCGCGCCGCCAAGGCCGCCGGCATCCAACCGATCATCGGCGCCGAGCTGACCCTGACCGATCGCACCCACCTGATCCTGCTCGCCGAGTCGGCGGCCGGCTATGCCAACCTCTGCCAACTCATTACCGCCGCCCATCAGGGACCGCTGCATGGGATGCCAACGGCCAAGCCGGACCCCAAACGGCCGGTCGGGATCGATCCGGCTTTGCTGGCCGAGCATAGCGCCGGCCTCATCCTCCTCACCGGTTGCCGCCAGGGCGCCCTCTCCCGGCTCGTCGATGCCGAGCAGTTCGCGGAAGCCTCAACGCTGCTGAAACAGTATGTCGATTGGTTCGGGTCAGCCAACGTCGCGGTCGAGCTGCAACACAACCGTGTCTTCGGCGATACCAGACGGGTCCGGCTGCTCGCCGGCCTCGCCGCCCGGTACGGCCTGCCGGCCGTCGTCACCGGCAATGTCCACTACCATCGCCCCGAACGGCACCGGCTGCAGGATGTGATGGTGGCGATCCGCCATCGCGCCACGCTCGATGCCACCCATCGCGAGCGGCGGCCCAACCCCAACTTCGCCTTATGCTCGCCAGCGGAGATGGCCGAGCGGTTCCATCAGTATCCCGCCGCCGTTCGCGCCTCGCTCGCGATCGCGGAACGGTGTGCCCGGTTCGATCTCACCCAACACCTCGCCTATACCTTCCCCGCCTATCCGACCGCACCTGGCGAAACCGCGGATGAAGTATTAGCTCACGCCTGCCGCGCGGCGCTTCAGGATCGCTATCCGTTGCCTCAGCACACCGTCGTCCTGCCTCGGATCGACAAAGAGCTGGCCCTCATCAAGCGGCACCGCCTGGCCGGCTTCTTCCTGCTCTACCGCGATCTGCTGATCATGGCCCGTGAGGTCGCGGCCGGCATCCGCGGCCCTGGCGCCCCCTCCGCCACCCTGCCGCCGGGACGGGGCCGCGGCTCGTCCGTCAGCTCGGTCGTCTGCTATCTGATCGGGCTCTCCCACATCGACCCCCTGGCGCACAACTTGGAACTCGGTCGCTTCCTGAACGAAGAGCTGAGCTCGATCCCCGATATCGACATTGACTTTCCGCGCGAGATCCGAGAAAAGCTGATCGAGCGCGTCTACGAGACCTATGGCCCCAATCATGCCGCGATGGTCTGTGCCTTCCCCACCTACCGGCTACGCTCGGCCGTGCGCGATGTTGGCAAGGCGCTCGGCCTGCCGGCCTCCGATCTCGACCGGATCGCCAAGCTGAGCGAGCCCCGGTCCGCCACCGCGCTCGGTGACGAGCTGGCCCGGATGCCGGCCTATGCCTCCCGGCTGCAATCCGCGCCCTGGAAGTATCTGGTCGAGCTGGCCGGCGAGCTGGCCGGCTTCCCCCGGCATGTCAGCCAGCATTCGGGCGGCATGATTATCTCCTCTTCACCCCTGGTGAACCTGGTGCCGGTGCAACCGGCGGCCATGGCGGGCCGCTTCATCTGCCAGTGGGATAAAGATTCATGCGACGATGCCGGCTTCGTCAAGATCGACTTCCTCGCCCTGGGCATGCTCTCCCTGGTCGAAGAATGCCTTCCCCTCATCGTTGAAGCGGGAAAGGAAGCGGTTGATCTCAGCCGGGTCGACTTCGACGACGAGCGCGTCTACGACATGATCTGCGCCGGCGACACCATTGGCACCTTCCAGATCGAGAGCCGGGCCCAGATCCAGACCTTGCTCAAAACCCAACCCCGCAACCTGCAGGATCTCACGGTCCAAGTCGCGATCGTGCGGCCGGGCCCGATCGTCGGCGGCGCGGTCAGCCCGTTCGTCCAGCAACGTCAACGGCTGCGCCAGAACCTGCCGGTGGAGATCCGCTACGACCATCCCCTGCTGAAAGAGGTGCTGGCGGAGACGTTGGGTGTCATCCTCTATCAGGAGCAGGTCATCGGCGTGGCGATGGCACTCGCCGGCTTCACCGCCGGCCAGGCCGATCAGTTGCGCCGGGCGATGACTCGCAAACGGTCCCACGACGCGATGTCCGCGCTCCGCCAGCAATTCGCGGCCGGCGCCGCGGCGAAGGGAGTCGATCCGGCAACAACGGGGATCGTGTTCGAGAAGTTGCTGGCGTTCGCCGAGTATGGCTTCCCCAAATCCCACGCCGCCGCCTTTGCCGTCCTGGCCTACCAATCCTCCTACCTCAAGCACTATTACCCGGCCGAGTTCCTCTGCGCCCTGCTCAACAACCAGCCCATGGGGTTCTATCCGCCCCACGTCCTGATCAACGACGCGAAACGGAGCCGGGTCCGTATCCTGCCGCCCGATGTCAATCAGAGCCAGGCAACATGCACGGTCGAGGACGGCAACGCGGTCCGGATCGGCTTGCGCTTCGTCGAAGAGCTGGGCGCCGCCGCCGCGCTCCGGATCGCGGCGGAACGGGCCGTCAACGGGCCGTATCGATCGTTGGCCGATCTCGTGCGCCGGGTGCCGGTCCGGGCCGAAGGGCTGGAGAACCTGGTCGCGGTCGGCGCCGCCGAGACGTTCGGCCTAAGCCGCCGAGAGGCGCTCTGGCAGATCGGGCTCTTCTTCCCGGCCCGCACCTTCGGCGGCGGCCACACCCCGAAGACCGCCGGCACCCAGCTCGCCCTGCCGTTGCCGATCGCGCAAGACATGGTCGAGCTGCCCGCGATGCGCCCCTGGGAGCAAATGGCGACCGACTACGACGTGCTCGGCCTCTCGCCCCGCTATCATCCCCTTGGGCTGCTCCGGCCTCGCTTAGCCCGTGATCTGGTGGCCACCAACGAGCTCGAGCATTTGCCGGACGGGCTGCGCTTGCGGATCGCCGGCCTCGTGGTCTGTCGCCAGCGTCCGGGAACGGCGAAAGGGGTCACCTTCCTCCTCCTGGAAGATGAAGTCGGCCTGGTGAACGTGATTATCTACCCGGCCCTGTACGAGGAGCACCGGCATGTCGTGCGCGGTGAGCCGTTCCTGCTTATCGACGGCACGTTGCAACACCATGGCGCCACGATCAATATCGTCGCCGAGACGATCCTGCCGCTCGACGTCGCCCGGACCGTCTTCCCAATGGACACCCCAAGGCTACCGGTGAGCGACGCCATCGACGTCGACATCATCGTCGAGCCCGCCCCGGCCGCCATCCCGACCAAGACGCTGGCCGACCTCCGCGCCCTAGCGCCCGCCGCCCACAACTACCGCTAGGCTCCTCCTACACCTCCAGCACCATCGGCAGAATCATCGGCCGCCGTCGTGTCTCCTTGAACAGGAAAGCGGCCGTCGCCTCTCGCAACTGCCGGCTCAACGAGTCACGGTCCGCGGTAGGGTGGCTGTCAGCATAGTCACCCAGCGTCTCACGGACATGTGCCTTGGTCGCCGTCAACAGCGCCGCCGCCTCCTTGATGTGAACGAAGCCGCGGGTCACGATCTCCGGCCCGGCGACAATCTGGCCCGTTTCCCGGTCGACGCTGACCACCACCAGCAGCATCCCGTCCCGGGCCAGGGCGCGACGATCCCGCACCACCACATCGCCGACCTCGCCCACGGTCATGCCGTCAACATAGACGTAGCCCGACTCGACCCGCGCCGTGACCGCGACCTTCTCGGCGGTCATCTCGATCAGGTCGCCATTCTCGGCGAACGTGACCTCGTCGGCCGGGACGCCGGCCTCGATGGCCACCTCGGCGTAGAGCGCCATATGACGGTGCTCGCCGTGCATCGGGATGACGTGGCGCGGCCGGGTCAGCTCAAGCATCCGGCGCAGCTCGTCCCGGCTGGCGTGACCGGAGACATGCACCAGATCGCGAGCGCCATAGATGACCTCCGCCCCGGCTTGGAACAATTTGTTGATGACCCGAAAGACAGCCGTCTCGTTGCCGGGGATTGGCGCGGCGGAGACGATCACGGTGTCGCCCACGCCCACCGTCACATCGCGATGGTCGCCGTTGGCGATCCGGCTCAGCGCCGCCATCGGCTCGCCTTGGGCCCCGGTCACGACATAGACAATCCGCTCGTCCGGAAACGACGCCGCGGCGCCGGCCTCGACCAGCACGCCATGCGGATCGGTAAGATATCCAAGTTCTTGCGAGATCCGGACATTGTTGACGAGGCTGCGGCCCAGCACCGCGACCGAACGGCCATGCCGGTGCGCGATGTCGATCACTTGCTGGATCCGGGCAATCAACGACGCAAACGTAGCAATAAAAATCCGGCCTCCGGCTTCGGCGAACACCCGGTCATACGTCTCGCCGACGACCCGCTCCGACGGCGTATGCCCCACGCTCTCGACATGCACGCAATCGGAGAGCAGCAGGCGCACTCCCTCGTCTCCAAACCGCCGCAACCGAGCGTAGTCGGTCAACCGGCCGTCAATCGGCGTGTCGTCGAACTTGAAATCACCGGTCAGCACGATCCGTCCCGCCGGCGTCTGAATCCCGAACCCAACCGCGTCCGGAATGCTGTGCGTGACCCGAAAGGGCTCGACCGCGAACACCCCGGCCGCGAGAACGGGATGACGATCAGGATCGAACGCTCGGAGATCCGCTTTATCCAACAGCCTGGCCTCCTCCAGCTTGACCGCGATCAAGCCGAGCGTCAGCCGGGTAGCGAAGATCGGCGCCGGCAACAGATCGGGCAGCAAATACGGCAACGCCCCGATGTGATCCTCGTGGCCGTGGGTGATGAATATGCCGCGAATCTGATGAGACCGGCCGCGGAGATACGAGATATCCGGCAGCACCAGGTCAATCCCGAGCTGCTCCTCTTCCGGGAACGCCAAACCGCAATCGACCACGATGCAATCCTCCCCGTACTCGAGGAGAAGCATGTTCTTTCCCACCTCGGCCAACCCGCCGAGGAACACGAGCGTTACCGCCTCCGTCGCGTTGTCCTTTCGGTTTCGATCCGCGGCCGGCCCGGACGTCGGATGCGCCAAAGCTAGAACATACCCATTTGCCGCGCCGGTTTTTCCGCCTGCTCGGCCTCGACCGACCGTGTTCGTTCAGCTTCGGCCAGCAACTTTGGCAGCTTTGCGAAATCGTCGGTAATCGCGCCGCGGAGCGCGCCCTGATGCAATGCCGCGGCCGGATGGTACATCGGCACGATCATCCGCCGGCCGTCACGCTTCGCCTGACCATGAATTTTCGAAATCCGCTCCCCCGGAAACCAGCGCGCCATTGAGAACCGACCCAAGGTGACAATGATGTCGGGGTCAATCGCTTCGATCTGCCGGTCTAAGTAGCCAGAGCAGGCCGCGATCTCGTCCGGCAGGGGATCGCGGTTCCCCGGCGGCCGGCACTTGACGACGTTGGTAATGAAGACGTCTTCACGCTCCAACCCAGCCGCCGCCAAAAGCTCGTTGAGGAATTTTCCGGAGTTGCCGACGAACGGCCGCCCTTGCTGGTCCTCGTGCCAACCCGGGCCCTCACCGATCAACATCACCCGCGCCCGCGGCGGCCCCTCGCCCGGAACCGCGTGGGTCCGCGTCCGGGCTAGCTCGCACAAGGGGCAGACCCGGACCTCGGCGGCGACCTCGTCTAACTCGGCGATCGCGGCATCATCATCAAGTGTCACGACGACTCCTGGCGCGCATGTTCGTACACTTCAGCCGGTGCAGTATAGTCCGCGCCGCCGATCATGCCAACGACGGCCAGAGACCGGTCCCCAACCGCGTCGGCGGCGGCCTGACCGGTTTCTACTTCCACGACGGATCGTTGATCGAACACGAGATCATCGAGTCCGATACTGAATACGCCACCCGCGATCTCCGGCCACGAAACGTCCATCGCTGCCTCGGGCAACGCCATCAACGCCGGGTGACCAGCATTGACACTGAGCCACCGTCCGAGCAGGTTGGCTTCGTCGACGTGGTCATGGTCGACCGCTAACCGGCCGTGCCGGCGCAGCCGTTCCCAGCACAGTTGCAAGAGGTCGGCCATCACGTCGTCCGGCTCGGATCGTCCCGCGGTGAAGCGGGCCCACACCCGCCCGTTGACGACCAGCAGCAGCACGCGCTCGTCCGGATGTGTGGCTGGCAGCACCACGAGGAGGTTTGAGCTTTCGACCGCTGCTCGGAGCCGGCGTTGCGCCGCGACGATCGAGTTGACCGACGCCAGCTCTTGCCGGATACGTGCCGCCCGCTCGAAATCGAGTTTTGCCGCGGCCTCTTCAAGTCCAGTCCAGAGCAACTGGTACAGGGCATCGTCTTGCCCATCCAAGAAGCTCACCACGTTGCGAACCAGTGACATATACGTATCCCGATCCGCCCGAGCCACGCACGGGCCCAGACAACGGCCGAGATCGAGCTCCAAGCAGGGAGAGCCGTATGATCGGGCATCGCGAAATGATCGAGGACAGGTCCGTAGCGGGATGATGCGGTTGATCAGGTCAACGGTCTTGCGGGCGGCGGTTGCGCCGCGAAACGGTCCAAAATAGCGGGCGCCGTCATCCCGTCTTGACTTGGCAAGCATCACGCGGGGCCAGGGATTCGAGATGTCGACCCGGATAAAGGGATACTGCTCATGTGAGCGGAGCGCCGTGTTGTACCGCGGCTGGTAGCGTCGGATCAGTTGCGACTCCAACATGAGCGCTTCCAGCTCGGATCCCGCGACTTCGACCTCGATCCGGGCGATCGACTCCAGCAGTCCATCCATCTTTCGCGTATAGCCCAGCGGCTGGGAGTAATACGAACTGACGCGCTCCCGCAGGTTCTTCGCTTTGCCAATGTAGATAATCCGATCATAGGCGTCCCGCATGAGGTAGACCCCCGGCTGACTCGGAATACCCGTCAGCATCGAGCGATCCATGATGGATCGACCCCGATTCCGGCCGTCCGGCGCTGGCTTGGAACGAGGCCCGCCCAATCCTTTGAGCTGATCGACCGTGGTATACCCTTGCGCTTGCGCCATCTCGGCTAACCGCAGGGCAACCCGCGCGGTGACCGCGGCGTCGGCTGCCGCGCGGTGCGCGCGGCCGGGTTCGGGCGAGATGCCGAGGATCCGCGCGATCGCGTCCAGGCTCGGCTTGCGGATACCGGTCAGCAATCGGGTGGCCAGCCCCATGGTGTCGATGCGCTCATTGATGAGCTTGGGGTGGTCCAGCCGGTGCAGCTCGGCGTTGAGGAAGCTCAGGTCGAAGCTGACGTTGTGGCCGATGATAAGTTGACCGTCTACCCGACCAAGCACCTCCGCCGCGATGCTCGAGAAGTCCGGGGCATCAGCCACGACCTCGTTCGTAATTCCGGTCAGCTTGGCAATGTAGGCGGGAATCGGCTGTCTCGGATTGCAGAGGGAAACGAACCGCTCGACCTCCACCCCCGCCTGGTAGCGAATAATCGCCACCTCGGTGATCCGCTGGCGAGCCGGCCGCAGTCCCGTGGTTTCGACATCGACCGCCACGAATTCCGAGAGCGGGATGTCCGTTCGGACACCAAGCCCATTCGACAGCGTCCACCGGCCGTCGGCACGCAAGCAGAGATGGTCGTCATTGCTCAGCACTTGCCGGAGCAATGGCCGCCACAGTGAGACCGACCCGGTGCCGCCGAAGACGTGACCGACGAGCGCATCTTCCGGCGCCGAGCCGCCTTGATCCCGGACAAACGCCTCCGCCCGCCGGGCCAAATGAACGTAGTCAGAGGACGGGGCCGCCAACAGCGGCTCGGACGATCCGCCTTCTATACCGGACACGCGGGCATCCAATTGCGAACGAGCCTCCCGCTCGGACGAGGCGTGAACATCGGCAGGCGCGCGTCGGAAAACGCAACCGCTATGCTACACTGCGCCGTGCGTACGTTCACTCAACGTTGCGAATAGTGTACCCCATCATCGCCGCCGCTGAAGAACGAGAGTAAAGAGAGTGCGGTGCCCATGACCGCGACGCCGGATGCCGAATTGACACCCGAGCGCGAGGTTGACGAGCTCAGACATTCGATCGAGCGCATGAATTACGCCTACTTTGTGCTCGATCAACCGATCGCGACGGATGCCGAGTGGGACCGGCTGATGAACCGGCTCCGTGCGTTGGAAACCGGTCATCCCGATCTCCTCACGCCAGAATCTCCGACCCAACGGGTCGGCGCTCTACCACAAGCCGGCTTTGCCGAGCTACGACATCCGTTGCCCATGCTGTCGCTCAGCAACGTCTACAGCGAGGACGAGCTGCGAGCCTGGGCAAAACGGCTCGACCGCATTCTCCCCGACACGGAGTTCAGCTTCGTGATCGAGCCCAAGATCGACGGGCTCGCCGTGGCGCTTACCTACATCGACGGGCGATTCGACCGAGGCGCCACCCGAGGAGACGGGTTTACGGGCGAAGACATCTCGGCCAACTTGCGCACGGTGCGCAACCTCCCCCTCCGGCTCGCCGAGCCGACCGCTTCGGCCATCCCCCCGGTCCTCGAGGTTCGCGGTGAAGTCTTCATGCACCTGACCGACTTCGCCGCGCTCAACGAACGGGTGGAAGCCGCCGGTGGCCGCGCCTACATGAACCCGCGGAACTCCGCCGCCGGCTCCCTACGCCAGCTCGACCCCAGGATCACCGCCACGCGGCCCCTGCGGATTTTTGTCTATGGCATTGGCTACATCAAGGGCGCGCCCGATCCCGGGTCGCACTTCGCCGCCCTCGGGTTACTCAACGAGCTTGGATTCCAAACGACGCCGAAGGTCGAGCTCGTCAACTCCATAGATGAAGTTTGGGCCCACTGCGAGCAATGGCTAGACCGCCGGCATGAGCTGTCGTTTGAGATCGATGGCGTCGTCATCAAAGTCGACAACTTCCGGCACCAGGAAGAGCTGGGATATGTCGCGCGCGACCCGCGCTGGGCCACCGCCTTCAAGTTTCCCGCCATCCAGCAAACCACCCGAGTCCTCGACATTGCCGTCAATGTCGGTCGCACCGGCACCCTCAATCCCCTCGCCTTCCTCGAACCCGTCAACATCGGTGGCGTCCTCGTCGGCCGGGCCACTCTCCACAACGAAGACGAGATCGCGCGCAAGGATATTCGCATCGGTGATTGGGTCGTGGTGCAACGTGCCGGCGATGTCATTCCCCAGATTGTCAGCGTCATTCCCGAACGGCGCGACGGCTCTGAAGTCCCCTTCACCATGCCGGTGCTCTGCCCGGCCTGCGGCGCCCCAACTCATCGTGAGCCGGAAGTCGCGATGCGCTATTGCACCAATGCCTCTTGTCCAGCTCAGCTCAAAGAGCACGTCAGTCATTTCGTGGGCCGTGGCGCGATGGACATCGCCGGCCTCGGCCACAAGCTTACCGACCGCTTCGTTGACCTCGACTTCATCCGGGACGTGGCGGATATCTACTCCCTCGATTGGGACGAGATCGCCAAGCTCGACCGATTGGGCGAAAAGAGCGTTGCCAATTTGCGGCAAGCGGTCGAGGCCGGCAAACACCGTCCCCTCGCCCGGCTCTTGGTCGCGCTGGGCATTCGCCACGTCGGCGAGCGCTCGGCCGCCCTCCTAGCCGAGCGATTCGGCTCGATTGCCGCGCTGGAGCGGGCGACGCTCGACGCGATCAACGATGTACCGAGCATCGGCCCGATCTTGGCCCAAAGCATTTATGACTTCTTCCAAGAGCCACGAAACCGTGAGCTGCTGGCGAAGCTCGCCGCCGCCGGTGTCCGCACCGTAGACGATGGGCACGAGTCCACCGCGGAAGGAGCCGGCGTCCTCAGTGGTCAGAGCGTCGTCGTCACCGGGCGCCTGACCTCGATGACCAGGCCACAAGCCGAGGAGCGTCTGCGCCGGGCGGGGGCGGCGGTTGCCGGCTCGGTCTCGAAGAAGACTTCCTTCGTCGTGGCTGGCGAAGATGCCGGCAGCAAAGCCGCTCGCGCCGCCGAGCTCGGGATCACCATCATCGGCGAAGCCGAGCTGCTCGCCCGGCTCGAGCAGGCGGTGGATATCGGGCCGAACCAAACCGCCGAATGAGCGCCAACACGATACAATGGCCGCACTGAGTCGTCGCGAGCATGGCGAGCCGGGTGAGGGATGTGATGACGAGCGGCTACACGGTTCCATCCCGCGAGGATGATCCGGTCCATACCGTGCGTACGATCGCCAGGATCGCCCAAATGCTCATCGAGCTTCGGGATGAGTACGTGGCGCGACCGCGGCCCGACCTACTCCGCCAGATTGACCAACGCCTCGAAGATCTCCTCGGCCAGCAGGACGAGCTGCGTCACCGCATGGCCAACCTTCGCTCTGAAGAGGGCGGTCGCTAACCTCTCTGGAACCTGTCTCGCCACAACCAACCCGCTGGTTGGCCGGCCGGTGGCCACGAACCCGGTTGCACGAGACGTGACGGGGCACATCCAATCGCACTTGCCTATGCGTCATTGCTGGCGTCGCCGTCTACCGGCGGGCACGCCGCGTCGAATAGTTCCGCCACCACTTCGGGCACGAGGCGTGGCCGCTCGAGCCAGCGAATCTCATCCGGGAGCGCGGCGTTGTACTCGACGATACGCTTGTCCACGGCTGCCGCCCGTTCCAGGTATTGCCGCTTGCTCGTCTGCCGTTCACGCTCGACCGAGCTCAGGTCGAATGCCGGTTCAACGGTGGCAGACCCGCGTCTCGGACCTCTTAGCCACTCGATGATTCCGGCTGTTCGTCCTGACGGCCGCTCGGTCGGCGTCCGCGAATTGAACTCATGGGCGTGGTCTCGCATCCGCTCAATCTGAGCCACCGCCTGGCGGCGAAACGCCTCCAAACTCGTCAACGACTGGTTCAGCTCTTTGTCCAACTCCATCCAAAGGGGAGCCAGATCGGCATTCTTGAGCACATGGAAGCTTGCTTCGCGATCGCCCGCGAACGGGTTTCGCTCGAGATGTAGCGGCTCGCCGGTCCCCCGCACATTGTCAAAATCGCCCCGGTCGCGAGCCGCTTGGATCGCTTCATCGACCCACGATTCCCAGGACTCCAAGGTGCGGTCGGTTGGCCGCTTCCGCTGCTCAGGTTGCATCTCACCCTCCCAATCGGGACCCCAAGCATATGTCGTGTTGAACGGCGCTCACCGGGCTGCCGACACGGTGGTCCCAGGCTTGACCACCGTTTTGCCTCGCGCGCAGTAGGGGCACGTTTCCGCGGTCCAGGTCATGATCTCCATGCTTGCTAGCGCCCGCAGGGGGACGTCAAACTCGAGCCCGCCGGACGACCGGTCAACCAACACCGCGACCGCCACCACCTCCACCAGATGTGGCTCCAGCGCGGCCAGCGTCTCCCGCACCGAGCCGCCGGTGGTCAAGATGTCGTCCACTACCAGCACTCGTTGTCCCGCCGCGAACGTCGTCCCTCGGCGAAACTCGCGTCCAGTCGCGCCGTCGCCAGCTCGTTCGGCAAACGCGGCCATCACGCCGAGCTGCCGCCCAACTTCAAACGCGAGGATGACTCCGCCCGTTGTCGGACCGACGACGACATCAATGGCGGCATCCCGATACTGGTCGGCAATCAAACGACAGACGGATTCAGTCGCGCCAGGATTGCGCAACAGATCAAACTTTTCGATATAGCGGTCACTGTGCCGGCCAGAAGAGAGCAAGAAATGCCCGTCCTTCAGCGCTCCCACTGTCCGAAGTTGATCGAGCAGTCCCGTCTCGGCCACCATGCAACGCCTTCCACGCCGGTCGCTCAACCGGCAGCCACCGCGGCGACCGGCACCTGCCGCGCGGGCTGGGCAACACCGACAATGTCGCTCACGGACGCCACGCCGTTCGCTTCCATCCAAGCCGCCAGCCCATCGATGAGCCGGACTGGGATCGACGGATCGACAAAGATCCCGGTGCCGACCTGGATCGCGCTGGCGCCGGCAAACAGAAATTCCAACATGTCCTCGACCGACATGATGCCGCCCATCCCGATCACCGGGATCGTCACCGCGGCGGCCACTTGATAGACCATTCGCAACGCCACCGGCTTGATCGCGGGCCCCGACAGGCCACCGGTCGCGTTCGCTAACACCGGCTGTCGTCGCCGCACATCAATACTCATGCCGACCAACGTATTGATCAGCGACACCGCGTCCGCCCCTGCCGCTTCGACGGCCAGCGCCACGGCGACGATATCCAGCGCTCCCGGACTGAGCTTGACGACGACGGGCAGGGTCGTAACCGCTCGCACCGCCGACGTCACCTCGGCCGACATCTCCGGATCCCAACCGAAGCAGAAGCCACCCCGAACCACGTTCGGACAGGAGACATTGACCTCGATCGCGGCGATTCCCGGCTGCTCGTCAAGCAACGATGCCATCATCGCGTAATCGTCCACGGACTCGGCGGAGATGTTGACAATCGCCGGCACCCGCCAGTGCCGCCAAATCTTGGGGTATTTCCGGATGAAACCGTGAATCCCTGGGTTCTGCAATCCGATCGCGTTGAGCATGCCCGCCGGTGTTTCAACAATGCGAGGCATCGGGTTTCCCGATCGCGGCCGAACCGTGATGCCCTTGCTGACGAACGCGCCGAGCCGTTGCACGTCCATCACGCCAGCGTACTCTTGACCATAGCCAAAACAGCCAGAAGCCGCGATCACGGGATTGCTAAGCCGGAGCTCGCGAGGATTGTGCGGCGCCAAGTCGACGGCAAGATCGGGTTGACGGTCAGTCATAGTATTCGTCGTCCTCGCTCGGCCGGTCGCGTCGCCATCGCTTCGGCAAATCAAGCCGCCCATCACCAAACGACTTCTTCGAGTGAATAGACTGGGCCCTCGACACACGACGCGCTCATACCGCGCTTGGTCTCCACAACGCAGCCCAGGCAGGCGCCGATGCCGCAGGCCATGCTCTGCTCCATGGAGATCTGGATGGGGTGCCGGGGAAGGGAGCCGGCCGCGCTCAGCGTCGTCCGCAGCGAGCGGTACATCGGCTCGGGCCCGCAGGCGAAGATCTGGTCGGCCCACGCGACGTATTCCGGCACGAGATCAGTGATGAATCCCTCGTGCCCGCGCGTCCCGTTCTCGGTCGCCACCGCGTATTCGACCAGCTCTGGCAGGTGCGCCGGGGCCAGCAGTCCGGCCGCATCCTCGGAGCCCATCAAGAATGTCACCTGGAGTCCCTTGGCGACCGCTTCTTCCGTCAGCATCACCAGCGGCGCCACCCCCACGCCACCAGCCACCATGAGCAGGTTGCGGGCCCGCGGCGCGATCTCGTAGGTGTTCCCGAGCGGACCCAGCACATCGACTTCGTCACCGACCGCCCTGGCCGCCAACCACACGCTGCCCCGGCCGAACGGCCGAACCAGGAACGTCAGCGTCCCCGCCCCAGGATCCGCCGTGAACACGGAGTACGGACGCCGCAGGAGTGGATCATAGAACCGATCCAGCCGGCACAATATCTCGAAGAACCGGCCGGAGCGGAGTTGGCGCACCATCGGCCGCGGCGCGGTCAACGTCACCAGCACGGAGTCACCCATGACTGGCTCGACGGCGGTCACAACCCCCCGGAACGATCGATTGCCGGTGACGACGACGCCATTGTGACTCACATCGATGGTCGTTCCGCGACCGGCTTCCATGCCTGACGTCATTCCCTATCGCCCGCACAACGTCGCGACCAGACGGCGGCCGTGCTAATAGCCAAAACCACGGCGCCGATACAGAGGTAACGGTTGGACAGTATAGCCCGCGCTCGACCGCGCCATCGCGCCAACCACGACCCGCGCCGTGTCGATCGAGGTCAGGCACGGGATGCCGCGTTCGACCGCGGCCCGACGGATCTCGAGCCCGTCCAGGATCTCTTTGTCCGCCGGGCCCGGGGTATTGATGACAAAGTCGACCGTTCCGTCCAGGATCACATCGAGCATGTCCGGCGAGCCGCGCCCAATCTTCTTCGTCACCAACTGGACCGGCATGCCGTTTCGCTCGATCATTGCCGCCGTCCCTTCGGTTGCGAACAGCTTGTGCCCCATCGTCGCCAATTGCCGGATCATATCGAGCGCGTCACCCTTGTCCTCGTCCGCCAGCGTGACCAGGATCGAACCGTGATCCGGCAGGGCCAGCCCCGCCGCGATCAGCGCCTTGATAAATGCCGCCTCGAAGGTGACGTCGATTCCCATCACCTCGCCCGTCGACTTCATCTCGGGCCCGAGATGGACCTCCACCCCACGCAGCTTGGCCATCGAAAAGACCGGTGCCTTGACCGCGATCAGCGGTTGCCGCGGCCACAGGCCGCCACGGTATCCCTGATCGGCCAGCGACGAGCCCAGCATGATCCCGGTCGCCAACCGGACCATCGGGACGCCGGTCGCTTTGCTCAAGAATGGCACCGTTCGCGATGCCCGCGGGTTGACCTCCAGGACGTGGAGTCGCCCCCCATGAATGACGAATTGAATGTTGATCAGCCCGCGAGCGTCGAGCGCGAGAGCAATCCTGGTGGTGTAATCGACGAGCGTGTCAACTTCGGTGGGAAAGAGATTCTGTGCCGGGTACACCGCGAACGAATCACCGGAATGCACACCGGCGCGCTCGATATGCTCCATGACGCCTGGGATGAGCACCCGCTCGCCGTCGCAAATGGCATCGACCTCAACTTCGCGGCCCAGCAAGTACTCATCGATCAAGACTGGATGCTCCGGTCGCGGGGCCGCCACGTTGCGGATATACCGTGCCAATTGGTCCGGCCCGTAGACGACTTCCATCGCCCGGCCACCCAAGACGTAGGATGGTCGAACCAGCACCGGGTAGCCGATGTGGTCCGCGACCCGCTCCGCGTCCGCCATCGACGTTACCGTCGCGCCAGCTGGTTGCGGGATGCCGAGGCCGCGGAGGAACGCTTCAAACCGGTGCCGGTCCTCCGCCACGTCGATCGCTTCCAGCGAGCTGCCTAGGATCGGCACACCGCGCCGGGAGAGCGGCGCCGCGAGGTTGATCGCGGTCTGGCCGCCGAACTGAAGGATGACCGGGACGTCTGGCCCAACGTCCGGCTCCCCTCCTTCGTGCCGGATCACTTCCGCCACACTCTCCGCGTCAAGCGGCTCAAAGTAGAGCCGATCAGAGGCGTCGAAATCGGTTGAGACGGTCTCCGGATTGGAATTGATCATGATTGAAGCAACGCCAGCGGCATGGAGCGCTTGCGCCGCCTGCACCGCCGAATAGTCGAACTCGATCCCCTGGCCGATCCGAATTGGACCAGAGCCGACCACGACCGACCGCCGGCCAACCAGTGGCGTCGCCTCATCCTCCTCGTCATACGTCGAGTAGAAATAGGGTGTCGCCGCTTCAAACTCACCGGCGCAGGTGTCAACCATCTTGTACACCGGCAGCATCCGAAGCTCTTCCCGCCGGCGACGTATCGCGGATTCGGTGGTGCGGCTCAGTCCGGCAATCTGCGCATCCGAGAAGGCGAACCGTTTGGCCTGCCAGAGCAACTCGTCGCTGACCCGCTCGGTCTGAAGCCGGCATTCGAGGTCCGTGATGCCGCGCAGGCGGTAGAGGAACCAACGATCAATCTTGCTCAGCTCGTGCAGACGATCAACCTCGACCCCGGCTCGCAAGGCTGCCATAAGTGCCCAAAGCCGGAGGTCGTTCGGCCGTTCAATCAACTCCAGAATCGTCTCGACGCTCCAATCGGGTTGTGCCCAGCCAAGATCCTTGGCCCCGGTCTCGAGCGATCGCACCGCCTTCTGCAACGCGCCTTCGAACGACCGGTCAATGGCCATGACCTCTCCGGTCGCTTTCATCTGCGTCCCAATCGTCCGTTCTGCCCGCGCGAACTTGTCGAACGGCCAGCGTGGGATCTTCACCACCACATAGTCGAGGGCCGGCTCGAAGGCGGCCGTTGTCTTTCGCGTTACGGGATTGGCCAGTTCAGCTAGTGTGCGACCGACCGCGATCTTTGCCGCCATCCGCGCGATCGGGTATCCGGTCGCCTTTGAGGCCAGGGCCGACGAGCGACTCACCCGCGGGTTAACTTCGATCACCGCGTATTGGGTCGACAACGGGTCCAACGCGTACTGAACGTTGCAGCCGCCTTCGATCCCAAGGGCGCGAATGATCCGCAGGGCGGATGATCGCAACATCTGATAGTCGTCGTCTGACAGTGTCTGGGACGGGGCAACGACGATGCTGTCCCCGGTGTGAACCCCCATCGGGTCCAGGTTCTCCATGTTGCAGATGGTAATGCAGGTATCCGCGCTGTCCCGCATCACCTCGTACTCGATCTCCTTCCACCCCACGAGCGATTGTTCGAGCAGCACCTGATTGATGGGGCTGGCCGCGAGCCCGCCCGTTACGATCCGGTCAAGCTCTGCCGCCGTGCGAGCGACACCGCCGCCGGTGCCTCCCAACGTGTACGCCGGTCGAATCACCAGCGGTAGGGCAACCGTCGCCGCGAAGCGGCGCCCCTCCTCCAGGGTGGTGACAATCGTGCTCGGCACGACCGGCTCGCCTATCTCGATCAGCAGTTCCTTGAAGAGCTGGCGATCTTCGGCCCGCCGAATGGCCGAAAGCGGCGTCCCGAGCAAGCGCACCCCGTACTGGTCGAGCATGCCCAGGTCAGCGATTTGGACCGCCAGGTTCAATCCGGTCTGCCCCCCCAGCGTGGGTAGCAGGCCGTCCGGCCGCTCGCGCTGGATCACGCGGCGCACGACCTCCGGCGTCAGCGGCTCGATGTAGACCGCGTCCGCGACATCCTCATCCGTCATGATCGTGGCCGGGTTGGAATTGACCAGGATCGTCCGGATTCCTTCTTCGCGTAGGGCGCGGCAGGCCTGCGTTCCCGCGTAGTCAAATTCCGCCGCTTGACCGATCACGATCGGCCCGGAACCGAGCACGAGCACACTCTCGACCGGGGCTGCTTCGCTCGCGCTCACGAAGGTCCAACTCCGGTGGCATCAAGCGCCGGCTTCGGCGAATTTTTCGAGCTGGCAATGTGCGCGAAGAAGCGATCGAAGAGACGATCGTTGTCCCACGGCCCGGGCGCCGCCTCCGGGTGGAACTGGACGGACATGAACGGAAGCTCGCGATGGACGAGTCCTTCGACCGAACCGTCATTGAGGTTCCGAAAGGCGACCCGCCATTCGCCCGCGTTCGGTAAGGTTTTATCGACGACCTGGAAACCATGATTTTGTGATGTGATCGTAACGACGCCGGTCTCCATATCTTGGACCGGATGGTTGCCCCCCCGGTGGCCGAACTTCAGTTTCGTCGTCGTCGCCCCGATCGACCGGGCCAATAATTGATGCCCGAGGCAGATCCCGAAGAACGGGGTTTCATCGCGCATCAGGTTCGTCACCACGTCCAATCCGTCGTCGAGGTTCGCCGGATCGCCCGGACCGGGTGAGATCACCACGCCGTCGGGGCGCAAGGCCACAATGTCGGTATAGGGCGTTCGATAGGGTACGACGGTCACTCGCGCGCCCCGTCGGACCAACGAGCGCACGATATTGCGCTTGACGCCACAGTCAACGATGACGATATGAGGACCCTCTCCAGCGAACTTATGGATCTGGTCGTCGCCAACGTCGCCCACCGCGTCGCGTTCCTCGGGCAGGAGCGCACCGCGAGCGCGGGAGACCAGCTCGGCGTCAGATAGCTGGCCGACGTTGCTGACCAAAACGGCGCGGGTATCGCCGACCGACCGAATGTGCCGGGTCAGAGCCCGAGTATCAACCCCTTTGATGGCCGCAATATTGTACCGGCGGAGATAGTCCCCCAACGTTCCTTGCATCCGGAAGTGGCTTGGCTCCTCGCACAACTCGCGGACGATCAACCCCGCGATCCATGGTTGCCGGGACTCATCCTGCTCGGGATCGACGCCATAGTTGCCGATCAGCGGATACGTCATGCAGACAAGCTGGCCACGAAACGAAGGGTCGGTACACACTTCCTGATATCCAACCATCGTTGTCGTGAAGACCACCTCGCCCTCGCCATCGATCTCGGCCCCACAAGATTGGCCGCGGATCACCAGGCCGTCGGCCAGCGCCACGGCGGCGTCCGCCGGCGGCCGATACCGGCGCCTGGAACCGCTACCGGCCGGCTCTTGGCCCGCTGGGAGCCCTTCCGGACGTTGATCGTCAAGTTCCATATCGTTCCACGCCCCCGACGAAGGTATGTTTGACCCGCCCTCGCAATTCCATGCCGATCAGCGGCGTGTTCGCACTCTTGGTCTTCAGCTTCGCGGCGTCAACGATCCATCGCTCATCCGGGTCGAACACCACCACATCGGCCGGCGCGCCAGGAGTGAGCGTCCCCGCATCCAATGACCAGAGTTTGGCCGGCACTCGACTCATTCTGGCAATAACGTCGCCGAGGGTAAGATGACCAGCCCGAACCAAGGCCAGCATCAGTGGCAGCGCAAGTTCGAGTCCGCTCAGACCGAAGGTGGCCTCGTCGTAGCCGCTCCCCGTTTTCTCCGCCGCCCCATGCGGCGCGTGGTCGGTGGCCACGAGATCAATGGTTCCATCCACTACGGCCGCGATCAGCTGCCGCGTGTCCTCATTGGTCCGCAGCGGCGGGTTCACCTTGGTGTGCGGGTCACGCGGAGTAGCGGCTGGTCCGGTCGGCTCATCGACGTTCAGCAGGGAGCGGCTGGTATCGACCCATTCGTCGCTCATCAGCAAGTGATGAGGCATCACCTCGGCGGTGACGCGCACGCCGTCCGCCTTGGCGCGTCGGACCAGTTCGGCACCGCGTCCAGTCGAGAGATGGCAAATGTGCAGCCAACCGCCCGTCAGCCCGGCCAGCATCAGGTCGCGGGCAATGATGATCTCTTCGGCCGCCGCCGGGATTCCGCGCAGGCCGAGCCGGCGCGAGACGTCTCCTTCATGCATCGAACCAGGCGCGAGCGACTTGTCCTCGCAATGGACCATCACCGGGCGTCCATGGTTTTGGGTAGCCGCCAGCGCCTGCCGCATGATGGCGCTATCGGCCGTCGTATCGCCATCGTCGGAGAATCCAACCGCCCCGGCCTCGACCAGGGCCGAAAAGTCGACCGCCCGTTGACCGCGCCGGCCCGCGGTGATGGCGGCAATGGGAAAGACCCGAACCAGGGCCGAAACCGTGATTCGCTGGCGAAGATCTTCGAGCGTGGCCACCGAGTCCAGGGCCGGCCGCGTATTTGGCATACAAAAGATCGAGGTAAAGCCGCCCGCCGCCGCCGCCGCGGTTCCGGTGGCAATGGTTTCCTTGGTTTCGTCCCCGGGTTCGCGAAGATGAACATGAACGTCGATCAAGCCGGGAGCGACGACACGACCATCGGCCGGAACGACCCGTGCCCCGGTGGAGTCCAGAGCGGGCCCAATATCGGCGATCCTTCCGTCGGCAATCAGCACATCGGTAATTCGGTCCACCTGGTTCGCTGGATCGACCACCCGGCCCCCGCGGAGCAGCACACGCTCCCGCTGCATCAGGCGCCCTCCCAACCACGCGATCGCGCGAAAAGAATGCGCCCCAGGGTTCGACAGAACCCGTCAGGCGCAGTGGCTAGCTCGGATATTCTCGGTGGGAGGCAGACCACGCGGTTCCTCAAGAACGTACTACAACCAATGGAGTATAGGCCACAAACGGGCGCACCGTCAAAAGTAACCTCAAGCGTCCCGGGCGGTGCCCCTTGTCAATCGGCGTCGAAGTTTCTACCCTTGCCGCCACGGTGATACTCGAGCTCGGTTCGGTGTCGCCTGGCCGCCGCATCGTGCTGGGAGAACCGTGTAGATGAGCAGTATTGATCCCACGGAACCGTGGACACCGCGCCACTTTACCCACCTCCGGCATCCATCGGCCGGCGAAACGGCCCTGTTTTTGGTCCGCCACGGCAGAACCAGCGCCAACCATCGTCAAGTCCTGCAAGGATCGAGTGACTACCCGCTCGATGAAATGGGACTGCGCCAGGCCGGCTTGATCGCGGAACGGGTCGCCCAAGAGTCCGCGATCGACGCCATCGTCTCCAGCCCATTGCAGCGGGCGCTGGTGACCGCTCGTGCCATCGGCGACCGTCTCAATATCGAGCCCCAAGTGATTCCCGCCTTGACCGAGCTTGATTTCGGGGTCTACGAGAACCGGCCGTTCACCGACCTCCTCCTGGAAGAGCCTGATTTGGCCGTGCGGTTCCAGGATCTCGATGACTTTGACGCGGGCTGGCCCGGCGGAGAGACCCGCCGTTCATTCTACGATCGGGTCTGGCAGGCGTTCACGGCCCTTCTCGACGACTATCATATGCATCGTGTCGTTGTCGTCGCTCACGGCGGTGTGTTTGGCGCGTTCTTGGCGATGGTGGAAGGTGTCTCGCCAAACGACATCGCTCGCTACGATATCAAGAATTGCAGCCTGACCGAGTTGCGCGTGACCGCGGACCATACCGTGGTTCAGCTGCGGAACGACGTGTGTCATTTGGACGCGCTCGCTGACACGCTCGACGCGGCGGAGACCGAGCGATGAGGCTGACGGTCCTCGGCGGCAGCGCCGCGGGCACCAATACCGGGCAGGGATGCTCCGGCTATTTGGTCCAGTCCACTGCCGCGAACGTGGTGCTTGACCTCGGGCCAGGGACGCTGCAGGAGCTGCGCAAACACGTCAACTTTCGGACGTTGACGGCCATCGTGATCTCGCACATGCATGTCGATCACATGGCTGATCTCTTGGCGCTCCGCTTTGCGCTCGCCTACAACCCCGTGGCGTCGCCGGGACCAGTCCCGCTCTTCCTGCCGCCCGGCGGCCGCTCCACGCTCGACAACCTCGCCGCGGTCTTCAGCCGTGGCCCCGATGCCAAGGAGTTTTTCAGCTCGGTGTTCACCATCACCGAATACGAGCCCAGCGAGACCTTGGCGATCGCGGACACTTGCCTCACGTTCTTCACCACGGCCCACTACGTACCATGTTGGGCGATTCGGCTCTCGGCGCCGGTCGCGAACGCGGGTGATCTGACCTATACGGCGGACACCGGCCCGGCTGCCGACATCGCCAAGTTCGCCACCGGTTCCAGCGTCCTCGTTGCCGAGGCAACGCTTCGCGAAACGCCGTCCGCCGTCGATGCAGCGCGTGGCCACCTCTCGGCCGCGGAAGCCGGTCAGCTGGCAACCTCCGCCAAGGCCGCGACCCTTGTCTTGACACACCTCTGGGAAGAGCTTGGCTTCGAGACGTATCGCGACCGCGCCGCCGCCACGTTCGCCGGCCGCCTTGAGCTCGCCCGGCCCGGGCTTCACATCGAATGGTAGCCCGCCATCTCAGATGAGTCAGATTGGTGATGCGATCGCTCCAGTGATAGACTCTGCCTCGGTGGCCCATCGCGTCCGGATGGCGTCGGGCGAGGGTTCCACGGCGCCCTTCCTCGCGTGTTCCGACAGGTTGCAGCCGACATGGACGCTCGACCGACTTCACGGCTACCCGAGCTATCGGTAGCGAACGGATCATCCAGACTGATCCGGTTGGGCGAACTCGCGCACATCGCCGAGGCCGCCGGGGTGGCCGCCATCAGTCTCGACCTCAGCTCATCATGGGCGTGGTGGCTCGTATCGCGCCAAGCCGTCCCCGCCGTTCGGGTAGCCTCGGTCTGGCTGGGCCAACCATGGCAACGGGCCCGGCCGGCACCGGCACCGGCACACCAATACGATCAAATTGCGATGAGTCATCGCCTAAGCGCGGGCACGCTGGCAATCGACCTTGGCGGTCCGGATGGTCACATCGCCAGCCCGGCCGTTCTCATTCCGTGGGTCGCCCAAACGCGCCGGCATGTTAGTCGGGATTGCCGGTTGCTCGTTGCAATTCGCGGCCGCCATTTGGTTGGCGGGCGTCCACATCTGGCTGAGCTCACGGCACTCCGGCATCTTGCCGAGGAGTGGGATCTTGGCATCGCGCTTGATCTCGCCGCTACCGTGGACCCGACCTGGGAAGCGGAAGCGGCCGTCTTTCGGCTCGGAAATCACCTCCGGCTGATTCGGGTGCCCACCTCCGCCCTCGACAAGTTTGCCATCGGCAAGGACCGGGTCATCTCACGGGCGGTGGCCGCGGCCATCGATCAGGGCATGCCGCCCGAAATCGCGTTGGTGCCAACGGTGCCGCTGATCCAGGTTGCGTCGCGTCGAGCCAAGTTGGCCGACATCGACCGCGCGGTCGAGGCGATCGTGAATCGAGTGGCGAGCATGAAGGCGCAGCGGGCGCAATTCCTCGATCAAGGTCTGTGGCCCAACCGTAGGGGCTAGTCAGTCGACGCCAAGCCACCGCCGCCAAGGTACATGCCGGCCACGGGCATTCGTGGCATCAAGAGCTCGTCTGGCCCACGGCCTTCTGCTCAGCAGTTGGACGCGGAACCGCCCAACGCCCAAGAACATTGGACCTCCGAGCGGTGCGCTCGGCCACGAAAATAGTCGGCGTTAGCGCTTCGTGTACTGGGGCGCCTTTCGGGCCCGCTTGAGCCCGACCTTCTTGCGCTCCTTGACTCGCGCGTCTCTGGTCAGCAGCCTTGCCGGCTTCAGCACCGCGCGAAGCTCTTCATCGAAGCGCAGCAGGGCGCGAGAAATACCATGGCGAACCGCGCCCGCTTGTCCAGCCACCCCGCCGCCGGTGACGCGGACCGTGATGTCGAAGCGTTCCAGCGTTCCGGTCAACCGAAGCGGCTCGGTGATGTTCGCCTGATGAACGGCGCGACCGCCAAAATAGTCGCGGCTCGACTTTCCGTTGACGGTCATCCCGCCATTGCCAGGGTACATACGCACCCGGGCAATCGCCGACTTCCGCCGGCCCGTTCCGTAGTGATAGGCAGTATCGGTCATGCGATTCGTCCCTCGCTTGGCGCCACGATGATGAGCGCTCTGCTAGCTGATCCTGTCCCGCGATGTTGACGTACGACGGCTAGCGCCCCAACTCGAGTGGCTCGGGCGCCTGGCTTAGATGCGGATGGGTCGGTCCCGCGTAAATCTTCAGCTTCTTCAACTGCTTCTCACCCATCGAGTTCCGTGGCAGCATACCCCGCACCGCCGATTCGAGGATCCGCTCGGGGTGCGATTGGCGAACCTGCTGGACGGAGCGCTGCCGCAAGCCCCCCGGATAGTTCGAGTGGCGATAGTACATCTTCTGCGTTTCCTTCTTACCAGTCAGCACCACCTTCGCGGCATTGACCACGACAACAAAATCACCCATGTCCATATGGGGGACAAAGGTTGGCTTGTCCTTGCCGCGCAAGGTGCTGGCGATGATCGTCGCGATGCGCCCGAGGGTTTTACCCTCGGCATCGACCACGTACCACTTCTTCCCAAGGTGGGCTTCGAACCCTTTTGGTGACCAGGTGCGCCGTTCCACGATACTCCCTCTCCTTATCCAGTAGCCGCCGCGCGGTCTCGTCCGCCGGGGTCCGTTGTGCTTGCGCCGGATAGCCGCGGGTGCGTCGCTTCGCCGTTACTTGCCATCCATGGAGAATATCCGATCTGCCACAGCGTCAGACCATGCGCCGGTGCCGTGGCGCCGGCCGCTCGCCGATCGCGGACGGACAACAGGTCGGTTATGTCATCCATCGACGTTGCCCCGCGTCCCGCGTCCACAATGATAGCCACCATGTTGCGCACCATCCGCGGCAGGAATCCGTCGGCCACAACCCGAATCTCAAAAAGCCGGCCGCCATCGTCGGCCGGCCCCCACCACGGCGAAACCTGCCGGCAATCGCAGGCGTACACCGTTCGGGTCGTGCCTCTAGCCCGGGTGCGGACGGCGGACCACGGGACGCCGTCGCCACCCCCGGCAACCGTGGCGAAGTCGTTGGTGCCGATGAATCGGCTCGCCGCCGTCGCCATCGTCTCGCCGTTGAGGCAGCATCGTCGGTGCCAGGCGAAGGCACGGCCCAGGGGTGCTCGGGCACCGGACCAAACGCGATAGCGATACTCTCGCCAAGACGCCTCGAACCTCGGATGAAAGTCGCCCGCGCGTCGTTCCAGGTGCCTCACCGCGACATCATCCGGCAGGATGGCGTTCAATGCAGCCCGCAGAGTCTCGTCGTTCAAGTCGGGCCGGTGGTCGTCACACGCCACCACCTGCCCCGCCGCGTGAACACCGCGATCCGTGCGTCCCGCGAAGTCGGTCCGGACTTCGGGAAACCGTAGTGTCGCCAGCGCTCGCTCCAGCTCGCCCTGCACCGTTCGCGCTCCGGGCTGAACCTGCGATCCCGCGAAGCCGCTCCCATCATAGGTCACGGTCAGCACCAGCCGAGCCATGTTCGGCACTGTTCCAAGTCACGCCGCATGCGTCGCTAATCCACCAACTCAATGAGGGCCAACGGAGCCGCATCGCCGCGCCGGAAACCAAGCTTCGAGATACGGGTGTAGCCGCCTGGTGCGGTCTCGAACCTCGGCGCGATCACATCGAAGAGTTTCGCCGTCGCCAGGTGGTGGTCGATTTTCGACATGATGAGATTGCGATGGTGCGGCGTGTCATCCCGCGCGATCGTAATCAACTTTTCGACCACTGGCCGCAACGTCTTCGCCTTCGCCTCAGTCGTCGTGATCCGCTCGTGCAGGATCATCGAAACCGCTTGTTGCCGGATCATCGCTTTGCGCTGAGCCGGGTTTCGGCCGAATTTTCGGCCCGCCTTCTGGTGCCTCACTCGGCTTCCTCCTCACGGCCGGTGCTTCCGACGCCGGCGGCCTCGGCGCGCAGGCTGGCAATTGCCGCCGCCACGTCATCCCCGCGGCCGTCATCTTCAGCGCCAACGGCTGCAACGTTGTCATCACGTGACTCGTCAACGAGCTCCCCGCTGTCATCGGCCCCGGCTGCCAGTGCCGTGGGATCGGTCTCCGGCAAGTACCCGTACTCGGCCAACTTTTCACGCAGCTCCGTGAGCGACCTCGGGCCGAAATTTCGAATGGAAAGCAACTGGTCGGGATCCATGGTCAGAATCTGGCCAACGCGCTCGATCTGCCTACTGCGGAGGGCATTGAGCACGCGTGGCGACAGCCCCAGCTCTGCCAGCGGGCGATTCTGCACCTCGTCCGAAATGAACGGGCTCGCGGCCGATGCGGTATCTCGGGTGCGTTGATTGAATTGCGCAAAAACCCGCGATTGATCCATGAGGATCTGCGCCGATTCGGCCAGGGCGTCCTCGGGTTCGATCGTGCCGTCAGTCAGCACCTCGATGATGAGCCGATCGAAGTCGGTCATCGACCCGACACGAGTGTGTTCGACGACGAAATTTACCTTCTCCACCGGCGTGAAGATCGCATCAATCGGAATTTCGCCCAGGGAATACGTCTGTTGCTCTTCAGCCGGTCGATATCCACGCGCTTCCGTCACCCAGATGTCCATGTCCAAAACGCCGTCGGGGGAGTCAATGGTGGCGATAATTTGGTCCGGATTGATCAAGTCAACTTCAGACGGCCAAGCGACGTCGCCGGCCGTGACAATGCGCTCTCCGGAAGGATCGCCAGTGACGTAGAGATGAGCCCGCGCTTCCCCATTGATCTCCAGCACCCGCTTCAATCGAATTCGCTTGAGATTGAGCACGATCTCGGTGACATCCTCGCGAACGTGATCAATCGTCGAGAACTCGTGCCAAACGGAGTCAATCCGGATGCGGGAGACGGCGACGCCGGGCAGCGAGCGCAGCAAGATGCGCCGCAGCGCGTTACCCAGGGTCGTGCCATATCCGGGCTCAAGCGGCTCCGCTTGATAACGGCCATAGTTAAGTCCGGTTTCAACCGTGTCGATGGTAAATTGCATTCTCTCGATCAAGCGGACTCGCCTCCTTCAGGACATGCGCTCATGGCGCTTTCGTCGCGGCGGAACGGATGTAGAGAGGATCCAGGTCCGTCTTCTACCTTACGCGCGTTCCGTGTCGCGCCTCAAAGCACGGTCCCGCTAGTCGTACTTCGGAACTTGGCGCCGACCATCTCTGGCGCGCCCACAAATGAACGTCTTATCCGCCCATGCCAGCCAGCTACGAACTCGCCTGTTGGTCATCGGCGAGCTCGGCACCCGAATCCAGGTTAGACGCGCCGGCGCTTTGGCGGTCGGCAACCATTGTGCGGGATGGGAGTCGTGTCGGTGATGGAAATCACCTGCACCCCGGCCGTCTGCAACGAGCGAATCGCCATCTCTCGTCCTGAGCCGGGGCCTTTGACGAAGACGTCGACTTGACGCAGCCCGTGTTCCATCGCCTTGCGGGCCGCCTGCTCGGCGGTCACCTGGGCGGCGTAGGGGGTGCTCTTTCGACTCCCTTTGAAGCCATTAGAACCCGAGCTCGACCACGAGATCACGTTGCCGGTCGGGTCGGTCAGGGTCACGATCGTGTTATTAAACGTCGACTGAACATACGCCCGACCGCGCGGGACGTTCTTACGATCTCGCCGTCGGACTCGTGTTTTTCCTCGCTGCCCACCACTTCGTCTGCGCTCAGCCATCCTGCCGGAATCCCTCCCGCGTATCCGTCATCTGATCAAACAATCGCCGCTTACTTCTTCTTGCGGCCGCCGATCGCGCGCTTCGGTCCGCGTCGCGTCCGCGCGTTGGTCCGCGTGCGCTGCCCACGGAGGGGCATCCCTCGCCGGTGCCGAACGCCGCGGTACGACCCAATATCCATCAAGCGCTTGATATTCATCGACACTTCGCGGCGCAGGTCACCCTCGACCCGCATCTCTTTGTCGACGATGTCGCGCAACCGGTTCACCTCGTCGTCGGTCAGATCACGGATCCGCGTGTCGGGACTAATCTGGGTGCGCTCGAGCAGGGTCTGACTCGTATGCAGGCCGATGCCGAAGATATACGTCAAACCAATTTCTACCCGCTTCTCGCGGGGCAGGTCCACACCCGAAATTCGTGCCATCCTCGTTGCCTTTCCGATCCCGGATTGCCGGCTATCCCTGCCGTTGCTTGTGCCGCGGGTTCGAGCAAATCACCCGGACCACGCCTTCGCGCCGGATCACTTTGCACTTCTCACACCGAGGCTTCACCGATGCGGAAACTTTCATTGCCTCGTACTCCCGTGTAGACGCTTCGGCTTGAAGCGCTGCTTTTTCACATCAATCTGCTTGGCGCACGCACCAATAGCGCATGCTGGCTAGCACGCGCGTAAGCGTTCATTGTAACACTGGCGCCAGCCTTGGCGTCAAGATTTCCCCACCATCCGCTGTAACGACGACGGTATGCTCGAAATGCGCCGCCCAGGACCCATCGACCGTAACCACCGTCCACTCGTCATCCAGCAGCCTGGTCTCTTCCCCACCAAGCATGAACATCGGCTCGATGGCAATCGTCAGGCCGGACCGAAGCATCGGGCCACGACCGGGTTCGCCACGATTGGCGACGTGCGGCTCTTCATGCATCTCCCGGCCGACGCCGTGCCCGCCATACTCTGGGGCGATGCCGTACCCGCGTTCTTCCGCGAACGTCTCAATCGTGTGGCTCAGTGTTCCGAGCCGGGCGTTCGCGCCGGCGCCGGCGATCGCCACGTACAACGCCGCCTCGGTATCGCGCAGGAGCCGCGCCGCGTCGTCGGCCACGATGCCGACCGGATATGTCCAGGCTGAATCACCATGGAATCCGCGATAGTAGGCGCTGATATCGAGGGTGATGATGTCACCAGGCTGAAGGATCCGGCGACCCGGGATGCCATGCACGACTTCGTCATTCACGGACGCGCAGATGTGTCCAGGAAAGCCCAAGTACCCGTAAAAGGACGAGGTTGCACCGGCCACCCAGAGCCGATCAATCACGATCCGCTCCAGCTCGCCCGTCGTGACGCCGGGCACGATGGCTGGTTCGACCTCGGCATGGATCCAGGCCGCGATCCGCCCCGCCTCCCGCATTTTGTCGAGCTCCGACTGGTTCTTGATCGTCATCGCCACGCGGGCCGCCTCTCGTTGACCACCGCCGCGCTACCGGGTGGTCGCGGCCCGCTTGACCGCCCGCTCAATGTCCCGCGTCACCACATCAATCGCCTGCACCCCGTTGACCACCGCCACGAGACCCCGCTCTCGATAGTGGGCCAAGAGGGGCGCGGTCTCGAGCTCGTACAGATCGAGCCGTTTCTCGATGGCCGCCGGCGTATCGTCCGGGCGCTGTCGCACCTCGCCTCCGCAGCGATCACAGACGCCTTCTACTCGTGGCGGATTGAACTCGATGTGATAGACCGTACCGCAGATCGTGCAGACTCGGCGGCCGGCCAGGCGATTGACGAGCGTTTGCCGGGGCACGTCGATTTGAATCACGGTCGAGATCGCTTCTTTGCGCCGGGTTAGCGCGGCGTCGAGGGCATCGGCTTGCAACCGGGTCCGCGGAAAGCCATCGTAGAGTGCGCCGGCCACGCCGGTGCCCAGCGCTCGCTCGGCGCTCAGCTCGTCAAGCTTCTCCTCAACCAAAGCGACGGTGAGGTCGTCGGAGATTAGCTCGCCGCGATCGTAGGCCGCTTTGATTTGGCGTCCGAGCGCCGACTCCGCGCTAATCGCCCGGCGAAAGAGATCACCCGTGGCGACGAGCACCAAGCCAAGGCGTGGCGCTAGCCGGCCCGCCTGGGTGCCCTTCCCCGAGCCTTGCGGCCCCATCAAGATCACATGCATGGTCGGTCGTTACCGAATGAACCCTTCATAGTTGCGCATCATCAGTTGCGCCTCGAGCTGTCGCATCGTATCGACCGCCACGCCAACCACAATCAGCATCGAGGTGGCGCCGAGTTGCAAGGCGTTGACCCCGGTGATCAGGCTCGCGATCCAAGGCAGCACGGCGACCACCCCGAGGAAGACGGCGCCGATCAGCGTGATCCGGTTCAGCACCCGCTGCAAGTACGTCTCGGTGTTGCGCCCTGGTCGCACCCCTGGGATGAACGCACCTTGGCGCTGCAGGTTTTCGGGGATCTTCTGTTGCTGAAAGATCACCATCGTGTAGAAGTAGGTGAAGCCGACCACCATGACGAAGTACACCAGGTTGTACTGAAAGGTGTCCGGGCTGAGCACCCGGGCCAGCCAGCCGGCGGCGTTGCGCACCCACTCGGTGCTCGAGGCCGCCATGTACTGGGCGATCATGCCGGGGAAGACCATGATGCTGACCGCGAAGATCAGCGGGATCATGCCGGCGGAGTTGACCTTCAGCGGGATGAACGTCGTACTGCCGCCGTAGACGCGGCCGGCCCGCACCCGCTTCGCGTGATGGACCGGGATCCGGCGCTGTCCGTCATTGATCATGATGATCCCGACGATCGTGATCAGCCCGATCACCAGGAACATGACGATTCCGATCACGTTCGCGGTCACGGTGCCCCCCGTGACCAGACTTGCCACCGCCGATGGCAGTGAGGCGACGATGCCGCCAAAGATGATGATCGAGATCCCGTTGCCGATCCCGTTCTCGGTAATCAGCTCGCCGATCCAGACCAGGAGCATTGTGCCGGCCGTCATCGACGCCAAAATCGCAATTGTCGGCAAGAACGTTTCCGGGTCGAACAGGCCGAACCCTTCGAGCAGCGTCCCGCCGGTCGGGCTTGGCTGGGTCGAGAACAAGACCCCCTGGGCGTACCCCTGGAGGAGCGCCAGCGGCACCGTCAACCAGTGTGTGTACTGGTTGATCCGGTTCCGCCCTTGCTGCCCCTCGTTCGAAAGGTCGGTCAACCGCGGGATGATCGGCGTCATCAGCTGCATGATGATCGAGGCGGTAATGTACGGGTACACTCCTAGTGCCGCGATCGAGAAGTATTGCAGCCCGCTGCCGGAGAAGAGGTTCAGCATCCCAAGCAGTTGATTGCCCTGCACGAATGCCTGCAAGCCCTCACGGTCGACGCCCGGTACCGGGATCGTGGCGATGAACCGGAAGATGACGAGCATCCCCAGCGTAAACAAGATTTTCTGCCGCAGATCCGGGATGCGAAACGCGCTGACGACGGCCTGGAACATGCCCTAGGCTCCCCGCGCTCCGGCAAGCGCTTGCTTCCGGCTCGGCGCTCCGACCTTCCCGACCCGAGCCTGCTTGAGGTCCCGGTTGATCTGCAAGCGCCGGCTTCGCGGCCGGGCTTCCAGCCATTGGTCGGTTCGGGCAAGCATCTGCAACGATCCGCCAGCCGCTTCGATCCGTTCCTTTGCCGCCTCGGAAAAGGCATGCGCATGGATTTCAATCGCTCGGGTCAGGCCCCCATCCGCCAGGATCTTGACCGGAAACTCCAAACCGCGAGTGATGCCGCGGGCATAGAGCGCCTCCGGCGTCACCGGCCCGTCGAGTTCGAGCTCGTCAAGCCGTCCGAGGTTGACAATCTCCCACTGCACTTTGTTGATGTTGGTGAAGCCCCGCTTATACGGCAACCGCCGTTGGATCGGCAGTTGACCGCCTTCGAATCCGCGGCCGACACCCGCGTGGGAGCGCGCTTTCTGGCCCTTGGTGCCGCGGCCGGCCGTCTTGCCTTTGCCGGAGCCATGGCCCCGACCTACCCGCTTCTTCGTCTGTTTGGCGCCCGGGTTCGGGCGCAAGTCGTCAAGTGTGAGAGGCATTGCGATTGTCCTGTTCCGGGCGACGTCGAGGTTTGGCGGGCGGCTACGAGCCAGCCACCTCTTCGACCTCGACCAGATGCCGAATCTTGTACACCATGCCGCGAATGGTCGGGTCGTCCAATCGCTCGACCGTATGGTTGAGCCGTCGTAATCCGAGCGACTTCACCGTCGCCCCTTGATCCTTGGGACGGCCGATCGTGCTCCGCACCAGCGTGATGCGCAGCTTCGCTCCAGCGGCTTCTGTCGTGCTCATGAGCGATCAGTCCTCCTGCCGCGGCCAGGTCCGCCTTGGCCGCGCCGGCCCCGGCCACCGGTGTTTGCCTGGTCGGCGCCGGGAGCGGCCGCCGGCGCTGGCCGAGCCGGCGCCACGTACGTCGAGTTTGCCGTGGGCCGACGAAGCCGGCGAGTCCGATGACGCCGCCGTTCAATGGCCTCCGACGACTCCAACTCTTGTAGCGCCCGCAGCGTGGCGCGAACGACGTTGATCGGATTGTTGCTACCAAGCGATTTGGACAGGATGTCTTTGATTCCGGCCGCTTCGACCACCGCCCGGACGCCGCCGCCAGCGATGACGCCGGTGCCTGGCGCGGCCGGCTTCAGCATCACCCGCGAGGCGCCAAAGCTCATTTCAACCGGGTGGGGAATCGTCGATCCATCCAGCGGCACCGTGATCATTGCCTTCTTGGCCGCCTCGACCCCCTTGCGAATCGAATCAGGGACTTCGCCGGCCTTACCGATCGCGGCGCCCACCCGGCCGCGGCCATCGCCAACGACGATGATGCTGCCGAAGCTGAAGCGGCGGCCGCCCCGCACCACCTTGGACACCCGATTGATTTGGACGACTCGCTCCTCGAACTCGCCGCCGTCGTCTTCCGATCGCCGACGCGGTCCGCGGTCACTTCGATTTCGATCCATGCTCTGCTCCATCCGAATCCGTTGCTAGAAGACTAAGCCAGATTCACGCGCCCCGTCCGCGACCGCCTGGATGCGACCGTGATACAGGAATCCGCCACGATCAAAGACGACCAACTCGATGCCGGCGGCTTTCGCTCGTTCGCCCACGATCTGGCCGACCGCTTTCGCCCGGGCCGACTTCGTCGCCCCGTCGCCGGCACGCTCCTTGATTTCATGCTCGAGGTCGCACGCCGCGACCAACGTGTGACCGCGGGTATCATCGATCACCTGCGCGTAGATGTGCGCCGATGACCGGAAGACGTTCAGTCGCGGACGCCGGGGCGTGCCGCTGACCTTCGCTCGCACCCGCACATGCCGCCGCTTGCGGGCCGAAAGCTTTCGCCGAAACTTAATGCGCATTGTCGATCTCCATTGTCATCCGGCGCCGTGACGCATTCACCCCGCTGCTCAAGCGTCGCGCCGCGACCACTTACTTCGCCTTACCGGCCTTGCCGGCCTTCCGGCGGACCACTTCGCCGGCGTACCGGATTCCCTTGCCTTTGTACGGTTCAGGTGGCCGCACCCGGCGAATCCGGGCCGCTTCTTCGCCAACCGCTTGCTTGTCGATGCCCGCCACATGGACGCGGGTCTGGCCCTCCAGCGAATAGACGATGCCATCCGGCGGCGTCATCCGGACCTGATGAGAAAACCCGACGCTCAGCACCAGCGTCGTCCCGTCCATCGCCGCGCGATAGCCGACGCCGGTGATTTCGAGGGTCCGGGTGTAGCCCGTGGTGACACCGATAACCATATTGTTGATGAGTGTTCGAGTCAGGCCGTGCAACGACCGATTCTCCCGATCGTTGTTCGGCCGCTCGACCGTCAAAGTGCCATTGTCACGGCTCAGGACCATGTTGGCATGCGCCGTGAGCGCGAGTTCGCCGCGGGGGCCCGTCACTTGAACATGGTTGTTTTGGCCGATCGCGAGCTCAACCCCATTCGGAATCTCAATTGGCCTATTGCCGATTCTCGACATTTCTGTTTCCTCCGTCGTGGTTCGGAGCGGGGCCATCCGCCCGACCCCACCGCGAGCCGCGATCGGCGCTAGAAGACCGTGCAGAGCACCTCGCCACCGATCCCCCGGCGCCGGGCCTCGTACCCGGTCAAGACCCCTTGCGGAGTGCTGACGATCGCGATCCCGAGCCCGCTCCGCACCCGCGGGATGGCGTCTTTCCCGGCATAGACTCTGAGTCCCGGCTTGCTCACGCGCTTGATTTCGCGGATCGTATGCCGTTTGTCAGCGCCGTAGCGAAGCGAAATCCCAAGCTGGTCCTGGGGCCGCCGCTCAACCACCCGGAAGTCGTTGATATAGCCCTCTTCCTTCAGAATCTTCGCAATCTCGATCAGGATCTTCGTTGCCGGCATGGTCGTTTCCGCTTGCCGCGCCATGCCCGCATTGCGAACCCGAGTCAGCATGTCGCTGATAGGATCGTTCACGCTCATCCGCCAGATCTCCCTCGTGTCCTTCGCGGCAGCGATACTGTTGCTGCCGTGGACCCTGCGCTTACCAGCTCGACTTCGTCACGCCCGGCAGTCGTCCCATCGAGGCCAGCTCGCGGAAGCAAATCCGGCACACGCCAAATTTCCGCATGTAGGCCCGACCCCGACCGCAGACACGGCAACGGTTGACCGCCCGGGTCTGGTATTTAGGCGGCTTTTGCGACTTCACGATCAGCGATTTTTTCGCCACGTACGATCTCCTCCGGCGCCAGGCGCCCACGACCTTAGGATGGTCGCTCCGTGCGAGCGAATGGCATGCCGAGCAAGGTCAGCAGCCGTCGCCCTTCTTCATCGGTTTGCGCGGTGGTGACAAAGCTCATCTCGAGACCGCGAGTCTTGTCGATCTTGTCGTAATCAATTTCGGGGAACGCGAGCTGCTCGCGGAGACCAAGCGTGTAGTTTCCTCGCCCGTCAAACGAGTTCGGGGAGACCCCGCGGAAGTCTCGGATCCGCGGTAGCGTGACACTCGTCAGCCGGTCGAGAAACTCATACATCTTCGGCCCGCGTAGCGTGACCATCGCCCCAATCGGCATGCCGGCCCGCAGCTTGTAGGCCGCGATCGACTTCTTGGCTTTGGTTACCACCGGCTTCTGTCCGGTGATGGCGCCGAGATCACCGACCGCCGCGTCAATGGCGCGAGCATTGCTCACCGCCTCGCCAAGCCCGATGTTGACAACAATTTTCGTCAACTTCGGCACTTGCATCACATTTTTGTAGCCGAAATCTTCCATCATCGCCGGTACGATCTCGGCTCGATACCGTTCTTTTACTCTCGCCATCTCATCGTCCTCGCTGTCGTCTCAGCCATCTTCGGCGTTTCCACCCTGGTCCGCTCCCACCGAGCGCTCAGGCCGCCCCCATATACACGCCGTTTATCACCCATCACCACGGCCGGCTGGCTAAGCGTCCGGTCGCGGCACGGTCCCTTCGCACTTCTTGCAGTACCGCTCGTTCTTGCCGTTCGTTCCGGTGCGGACGCCGACCCTTGTCGGTTGGCTGCAGGCCGGACAAATTAACCGCACGTTCGAGACATGCAGCGCCGCCTCAACCTCGACGATACCCGCCTGCCGCGCCCGTCCCCGCTTGATGTGCTTCTTGACGAAGTTGACGCCTTCGATCACAACCCGGTCGCGCGCGACTAGGTTCAGTCGAACCTTGCCCCGCTGTCCCTTGTTGCGACCCGCGGTGACAAGCACCTCGTCGCCGGTTCGAATCTTTCTCACGACTTGCTCTCCCGCGCCACCATGCCGGCGCTACAAGACTTCCGGCGCCAACGAGACGATCCGCATGAACTGCCGCTCACGGAGCTCGCGTCCAACCGGACCAAAGATCCGGGTTCCGCGAGGGGCGCCTTGCGGGTTAATGAGCACGGCCGCGTTGTCGTCAAACTTGATGTGACTGCCGTCCGTCCGGCCGTATTCCTGCGCCGTGCGGACGATGACCGCGCGCACCACTTCGCCCTTCTTGACCGCCGCGTTCGGTTGCGCCTGCTTCACGCTGGCAATGATCGTGTCGCCGACGCTGCCGTATTTACGGCCCGAGCCTCCGAGGACGCGAATACAGAGCAGCTCTCGAGCGCCGCTGTTGTCCGCTACCTTGAGGCGGGTTTCTTGTTGAATCATCGCCGTGCCCTCAATCGCTTCGGGCCCAATCTGGACCCCGCCTGGTGCCGCCTGAGATTAGACTTGGATCCCGCGCTCGACGATCTGGCGAACAATCCAGCGCTTTCGCTTGGACAACGGCCGTGTTTCTTCGATCCGCACAATGTCGCCCGGCTGGCACAGGTTCCGCTCATCATGAGCGAAAAACTTGCTCGTCCGGGTCACCCGCTTATGATAGAGCGGATGGCGACGGACTGAATCGACCGCCACCACGACCGTCTTTTCCATTTTGTCGCTGACCACCCGACCGATCTTCATCGTTCGCGGCTTCTGCGTGTTCGCCGCGGTGGCTTCCGACCGTGGCGGCGCCGCTTCCGGCTGTTCCCGCGGCTCCGGGGCAGCCGCTCCAGTTGTCTCGCTCATCGTCGTCTCCTTGCTCGCGGCACTCATTACGACGCGATCTGGCTTTGATCCGCCAGCGCGGCGCGAGTGAATGATTCGTGCTGACGCTCGGTTCGAATGGTATGGATCCGAGCGATCGTCTTTCGGATTTCGCGAATCCGCTTCGTGGCGACCAGCTTGCCGACCGCCTCCTGGAAGCGGAGGTCTCGCCATTCCGCATGCAGCTCTCCCAGGCGCTCGTCCATTTGCTTGTCGTTCAGCGCCCGGACTTCGGCAGCCTTCATGCGACCTCCTCCTCGGGCTCGTCCACGGCGACGCCCACGATATGCCGCTCAATGAAGCGACAGCCCATCGGCATCTTCATGCCGGCTCGGGCAAACGCTTCCTGCGCCTGCTCTTTCGGCACCCCGGCGATCTCGAACATGACCCGTCCTGGCTTCACCACCGAAACCCAGTATTCCGGGTTGCCCTTTCCCGAGCCCATCCGGGTTTCGGCCGGCTTTTGCGTGATCGGCTTATCGGGAAAGATCCGAATCCAGACCTTGCCGCCTCGCTTCAAATAGTTCGTGATCGCGCGCCGGGCCGCTTCGATCTGCCGGCTCGACACCCAGGCTGGCTCCAGCGCTTGGAGGCCATACTCCCCAAAGGCGATGGTTCCGCCTCGGTAGGCTTTCCCGGTTCGCCGTCCGCGAAAGGTCTTGCGGTACTTCGTCCGCTTTGGCATCAACATGACGCTGCCGCTCCCATAATCTCCGTCATCGCGGTGTCACCGCCCGCTCGCGTGTCGCCGGCAACCAGCATCTAGTCAGCCGGCAGCGCGGCGAGGTCGGCGGTTAGCGTTGCTTCCGTCGCCACGCTGCGCCGCTCCGGCAACACGTCGCCCTTGTAGACCCACACCTTGACGCCAATCCGGCCATACGTGGTGTGGGCATGAACAACTCCGAAGTCGATGTCGGCCCGGAGCGTCTGGCGGGGCACTCTGCCATCCATCTCCGTCACCGACCGGCTCATCTCGGCCCCGCCGAGGCGGCCCGACAGGGTGATCTTGACTCCTTTGGCACCGCGGCGCATTGCTTGCTGGACCGAGTGCTTCATCGCTCGCCGGTAGGCGACACGACGCGCGATTTGCTCGGCGATGCTCTCCGCGATCAGGCGAGCATCGATTTCGGGCACCTTGATCTCTTCGATCTTCAGATGCACCTTTTTGCCGACTTCCTTTTCGAGCATCTGGCGCAGGCGTTCGACGTTGGCGCCTTGCTTGCCGATGACGATGCCCGGCTTCGACGTGTGCAAGGTGACATCGACCTTGTTCGCCGCTCGCTCCAATTCGATCCGCGAGATGCCCGCCCGCGTGAGATCCCGCATCACGAGCGCGCGGATCTTCAGGTCCTCGTGCAACAGCTCCGTGTAGTTACGCTCCGCGAACCACTTCGATTCCCAATCGCTGACGATTCCCAAGCGAAACCCGATGGGATTGACTTTTCGGCCCATTAGCGCGCCTCCCGATTCTCGGCAATGACAGTGATATGGCAGTTCCGCCGCAAGATGCGTCCAGTCCGCCCGCGCGCCTTCGCCTTAAAGCGCCGGAAGCTTCCGGCATCGTCGGCATAGATCGCCTTGATCCAGAGCGCGTCCGGATCGAGGTCGTAATTATTCTCCGCATTCGCCGCAACCGACTTCAATAGCTTCTCGATGTCATGCGCGGTTTTCTGCGGCAGGAACCGCGCGATCGCGATCGCATCCACGACGCGCTTGCCCCGTACCGCGTCCGCCACCAATCGGGCCTTCCGCGGTGACACCCGTACGTCTTTCAAACTTGCCCGGACTTCCATACCGTACCCGTCCTCCGTCCCGACTCGCTACCGCCGGGATCGCCGGTCGGCGTCCTTGCCGTGTCCACGGTAGGTCCGCGTCGGCGAGAACTCGCCGAGCTTGTGACCGACCATCTGCTCGGTCACGTAGACCGGCACATGGACCTTGCCGTTATGTACCGCCACCGTGTGCCCCACCATGCCGGGAAAAATCGTCGACGCCCGGGCCCAGGTTCGAACCACCCGCCGGTCGTTGGCACGATTCAGCGTTTCGATCTTCGCCGCCAGCTTGGCATCGATGTAGGGACCCTTCTTGGACGACCTCACCATGAGTAGTCTCCTTCGCCTACTTCCGCTTCGCCGGACGGCGGCGAACAATCATCGAGTCGGTGCGCTTGTTGTTGCGCGTTCGCTTCTGCGTCGGCTTCCCCCACGGCGTCTTCGGCTGGCCGCCAATCGGCGCCTTGCCTTCACCGCCGCCGTGCGGGTGGTCGCGCGGGTTCATCACCGAACCGCGAACCGTCGGTCGCCGTCCCAGATGGCGACTCCGGCCCGCTTTGCCGATGACGACGTTCTCATGATCGACATTGCCGACCTGGCCGAGCGTCGCCGTGCAGTTCAAATGGATCAGCCGGACCTCGCCCGACGGCATTCGGATCTGCGCGTAGTTTTCCGCCTTCGCCATCAGTTGGGCCGATGTGCCGGCGGATCGGCAGAGCTGGCCGCCCTTGCCTGGATACATCTCGATATTGTGGATCTGGGTCCCGGTCGGGATATTCCGCAACGGCAGCGCATTTCCCACTCGGATGGGCGATTCCGGGCCGGAGACGACCGTGTCGCCAACCTGGAGTCCAACCGGGTGGAGCATGTAGCGCTTTTCGCCATCCACATAGAACAGCAGCGCGATCCGAGCCGAGCGGTTGGGGTCGTATTCGATCGCCGCCACCCGGGCCGGAATGCCAACCTTGTTCCGCTTGAAATCGACCAGTCGATAGAACCGCTTGGCGCCGCCGCCACGATGCCGGACCGTGATCCGGCCACGGTTGTTGCGCCCGGCGTGTTTCTTCAACGGCTCAATCAAGCTCTTCTCGGGCTTCTTCTTCGTAATCTCGTCGAAGGTGCTCACGCTCATAAAGCGGCGCCCCGGCGAGGTTGGTTTATAGATTCGAACCGGCATGGATGACTCCTCTCACCGTCGTCGCGGCGCCCTAGACCTGCTCAAAGACATCGATCCGCTGTCCCGGAAACAGGGTCACGATCGCCTTCTTCCATGCCCGCTCATGGCCGTGAATCCGATCCCGGCCGCCACGAATGGCTCGTGATCGTGCCTTGGGCTTCACATTTAGCGTGTTGACCGCCTTCACCCGAACGTTGAACAATGCTTCGACGGATTCTCGAATCTGGATCTTGTTCGCGCCCGTGGCGACCACGAACGTGTACTGATCCCGATCCATCAACCAGGTGTTCTTCTCGGTAATATGCGGGCGGCGAATGACGTCCTCGGGACGAATGTTGGGCACCTTAGGCCTCCTTTGCCGCGGTCGCGGCGGCGGTCACGTCACCCCGCGCCACCAACCGGGCGAGCTTGAATCGGCTGGGCTGCCGCTTCTCCGCCGGAAGTGCCCAGAGCCCTTCGATCACGGGGATCGCATCACGGGTCACGAGCAACCGCTCATACTTGAGCACATCTCGCACATTCAGATACGCGGCCTGGATCGTAAACACGTTCGGCAGGTTGCCCGCTCCACGCCGGATCATCGCGCCGTTGTCCGGGGTCACAATCAGGATCGATCGCGATTCCGGGACTGTCTCAAGCACCGCCTTCATGACCTTTGTCTTCGGCTCAACCGCGTCGAGTCCATCAACGACCGTCATCCGGTCGTCCCGGACCTTTGCCGACAGCGCGGAGCGGATCGCCAAACGTCGCATCTGCCGCGGCATCGCCTGCGTGTACTTCCGCGGATGCGGTCCCCAGACGACCCCGCCGCCGACCCATTGTGGCGATCGGATCGACCCTTGGCGGGCCCGCCCTGTCCCTTTTTGACGCCACGGCTTCGCCCCGCCGCCGCGGACTTCGGCTCGCGTCTTGGTGTCGTGGGTGCCCTGACGAGCATTCGCCAGCTGGCGGAGAAGCGCCTGGTGCATGACCGCTATGTTGGGCTCGATCCCCCAAACGGTCTCATCGAGATCCGTCTGGCCGACAACCGTGCCGGCGGTATCGTGGACATCTACTTGCATCGTTATGCTCCGAACGCTCGCGTCGACCATCTTGGGAACGACACACCTTTACTTGCCAGGACGCTTCACCGCTCGCCGGATCGTGAGCAAGCCTTGGTTTGGTCCGGGCACCGAACCCTCGATCAGCAATAGGTTCCGCTCCGTATCGACGCGGAACACTTTCAAATTTTGGACCGTCACGCGCTCGTTGCCCATGTGGCCGGCCATTCGCATACCCTTGAACACCCGGCCCGGCGTCGCGCTGGAGCCAATCGAGCCAGGGGCCCGGTGCCGGTCCGATTGACCATGCGTCTTCGGCCCGCCGGCGAACCCGTGGCGCTTGACGCTGCCCTGGAATCCGCGTCCCTTCGAGGTGCCGCTGACGTCGACCATCTCGCCTTCGGCGAACACATCCGCCTGCAACACCTGGCCAACGGTGAACTCGGCCACATCGTCGGCTTCCACTTCCCGTAGGTACCGGGACATGAACCCGCTTGCCTGCCGGTGGCCCCGCTCCGGCTGGTTCAGGCGCTTGTCGAGCCCAAACCCGAGCTGCAGCGCGGTGTAGCCATCGCGCTCTCCCGTCTTGATCTGGGTCACGACGCACGGCCCGGCCTCGACCACCGTTACCGGGTGGACCACGCCGCTTTCATCGAATACTTGGGTCATGCCGAGCTTCCGCCCGATTAGCCCTTGAATCATTGGCTCTCTCCTGTCTCCCAGGACACGGTGCCAGCACAATTGCCGTTCCCGCCCGCAGAGCTTGACGAGACTCGGTAGCGATGCGTTGGTGGCGGATCAAAGGCCGGGCGCCCGGCCCTCCCTCCGCCACGCTTCACCCTACAACTTGATCTCGATATCGACGCCGGCCGGCAGGTTGAGGCGCATTAGCGACCGAATCGTGTTTCCGCTGGGCTCCAATACGTCGATCAACCGCTTGTGTGTCCGAATCTCAAACTGCTCTTGCGAATCCTTATCCACAAATGGGGACCGCATCACACAGAACTTCTCAATTCGCGTCGGCAGAGGCACCGGCCCGGCCACTTTCGCCCCCGTCGCCTCCGCCGTTTCCACGATCTTGCTCGCCGACTGGTCGAGCACCGTATGGTCATACGCCTTGAGGCGGATCCTAATTCGTTGACTTGTCTTGCGGGCGACCATGGTTGTTCCCTTCTGTCTCGGTCCTGTCGGCGATAGGCGACCCGGTTCAGGCGACGATGGAGGTGACCACCCCGGCGCCCACGGTGCGGCCCCCTTCCCGGATCGCGAACCGCAGCCCCTCCTCGATCGCGACGGGGACGATCAGCTCCACCCCCATCTCGATGTTGTCCCCCGGCATCACCATCTCGGTCCCTGCGGGGAGCTCAATCGCCCCCGTCACATCCGTCGTCCGGATGTAGAACTGCGGCCGATAGCCGTTGAAGAAGGGCGTGTGCCGCCCCCCCTCTTCCTTGCTGAGCACGTACACTTCGCCCTCGAACTTGGTGTGCGGCCGAATACTCCCCGGCTTGGCCAGCACCTGCCCCCGCATCACATCATCCCGCTCAATGCCGCGCAATAG